>DASWYL010000011.1:0-68639 GCA_036404995.1 Sphingobium sp.
GCTGGCGGGGGGGCACTCGCCTTCGGAGGAACAGCTCCCGGATCTTGGAGTGGTACCTGCCGAGCCTGGCAACGTAGCAGCACCCAGCGCGACGCCGGCGGAATCCGTCAAGACGCCAACACCCACGCCGACCGCCACCCCAGCGCCCGCCGTACCTCCCGAGAGCAAACCAGTCCCTGAAGCCAAAGCGCCTCCGCCCGAGCCGCGGGGTACGCCGCGCCCGACTCCGCCACGCGCGAACCAGGCCACACAGGCGCCGTCATCCGCGCCTGCGGCAACGCCGCCCGCCGCGCCGGGCATCGTGCAGCAAATCGCCGCCCAGCCGAGCGGCAACTAATCCAGCTTCACGCGTCCGCGCCCGGCCTTGATGCCGCTGCGCGCTTTCTTGCTATCAACGCGCTTCGCCTTGGCGGCCTTGCTCGGCTTGGTCGGCCGGCGCTTCTTGGGGACGATCGTCGCCTCTGCGATCATCGCGATCAGCCGCTCGCGCACCTCGCGCCGATTCTCGAACTGCGAGCGTGAGCCTTCGCTGCGCAGGATGAGTACGCCCTCATTGGTCATGCGCGCGCCCGCTAAGGCAACGAGGCGCGTTTTCACTGCCTCGGGAAGTGAGGGCGATCCAGCCACATCGAAGCGCAGCACGACCGCGCTGTCCGTCGTGTTCACATGCTGCCCGCCCGCGCCGGACGCGCGCGTTGCGCTCTCGACCAGTTCGGTTTCGTCGATACTGATCGAGCGGGTGACCTGGATCTGCGGCATGGCGCTTGCTCAGTCGGCCTTGTCCGGCGCGGCGTCCAGTGCCTCCGCGTCAGGAAAGCCTGCCTGCGCGAAGATGGCAGGGACGGGCGCGACCGCATCGACCGGCGGCTTGCCGTCGCGCGGCAGGACGAGGCGCCTGGCGTGCAGCACGAGCCCGCCCGTCCAGCCGGTTCCTGCGCCGTCCGCCCGATAAACGGGATCGCCCAATATGCCAATGTTGAGGCCATTGAGGGCATGGGTGCGCAGCTGGTGCGTGCGGCCGGTCTCCGGCGTGAAGCGCACGAGTGCCCGCCCGTCACGCGCCGCAAGCACACGCCAGTGCGTCACGGCCGACTTGCCCTTGGGATCCGGCACCATCCGCCAGCCGGTTTCGCGCGTGCTCGTCTTGCCCAGCGGGATATCGATCGTGCCGCTCTCCGCCTCGGGCACACCGTCGAGCACGGCGAGATAGGTCTTCTCCACCGCGCGGTTCTCGAACGCGGCGGTGAAGCGCGCCGCCGCCTTGGGATTGCGCGCGAGTAGCAGGCAGCCGCTGGTGTCGCGGTCGAGCCGGTGGACCAGCACCGGCCAGCGCGCGAAACCGAAGGTGAGGCCCGCGAGATGATTGTCCATCGAAAGGCTTCCGTCGCGCGGCGGATCGACAGGCAGCCCGGCAGGCTTGTCGATCACCAGCGCCTCGCCGTCGATGAAGACGATGCGCTCGGCCAGCGGGGAGGGCGGACGTTCGCGGCGACGGGGGGACTTGGGATTGTTCATGGCGCAGCCTATAGGCCGTGCTCATGCAGCGGGGAAGCATCGAGACCGTCGGCAAGTCGGCAATCGCCATGCCGGTCGCCCGCGAGCGGCTCGATTGGCTCGATGCGCTCAAGGGCATCGGCATCATTGCCGTGGTCGTTGGCCATATCTGGGCGCGCGGCGTCCTGCGCGACGCGATTTACAGCTTTCACATGCCGCTCTTCTTCATGGCGACCGGCGCCGTGGCGCGCGGGGTGCCGACGCGCATTCTCGCGCCGCGCCTGCTGCTGGCGCTGGGGCTCCCTGCGCTGAGCTTCGCCATCCTGTTCCTCGGCCTCGATTATCTCATCGAGGGGGCGCGGCATGTCCGGCCGATCTTTCCGAACGTACCCACCGGCATCTGGACCATCCTGACCGGCACGGAGCGCCTGCGAGGTCCCTTCGCGATCCTGTGGTTCGCGCCCTGCCTCATCATGGCGCGGATCGTGTGGAACAGCCTCTCGCATCGCGTCGATCCCGCCGGCCGCCGGATGATCGCGGTCATGGGCGCCGTTCTTGTGATCGCTTTGCTCGTCGACCGCTGGGGCACGATATCGCCGCTCGGCCTGCTGCCCGTGCCGGGTGCGCTGATCTTCATCTGGCTCGGTTATCGCTGGAAGGATCGACGGCCTGGCCTTCTCTTCGGCCTTGGCTGCCTCGCTTTCGCAGCCTTTGCGCTGATCGTCATGCCGCCGCTCAACATGCGCGCGGGCGATCTCGGCTGGCCGGTCCTTGGCATCCTGGCCGCCGCCGCGATCGTGGACCGCATTGCCTGGGTCGCGCGCCGGTTGCCGGGCAGGCTGGCCCGCTTGCTCGGCTGGATCGGGCGCAATTCGCTCATCATCATGTTCCTGCACCTTTGCTTTGCCCACTATCTTGCGCCCTATTTTCCCAAGCTTGCGCTGCTCGCGCTGGGCGTTGCGGGGCCGCTTCTGATCGGCATGCTGCTGCGGAGGAACCGCGTGACGAGATTGTTGTTTCTCGGGGAAAGGTGAACCGGCCGAAAAGGCGCTTCGGCCACACGTGCTTCTGAGCGCCTCGCTGCCAAGCCCGCGACTCGCGGAGTCAGGCCGGGTAATCTAAAATTAACCTTTTGCGTTCACACACCCTATGGTTAATAGTTGAGTTCGGATTTGCCTTGAGCGGGATTGGCGTCCGAGACGAACAGAGGGGCTAGCATATGCGCGTGCTGCTGATTGAAGACGAACCGACGACGGCCAAGGCGATCGAGCTCATGCTCACGACCGAAGGCTTCAATGTCTATACGACGGACCTCGGTGAAGAGGGCCTCGATCTCGGCAAGCTGTATGATTACGACATCATCTGCCTCGATCTCAACCTGCCCGACATGCACGGCTATGACGTGCTGAAGAAGCTGCGCACCGCGCGGGTCCAGACCCCGGTACTCATCCTGTCGGGCATCTCGGAGATGGACAGCAAGGTCCGCTCCTTCGGTTTCGGCGCCGACGATTACGTCACCAAGCCGTTCCACAAGGAAGAGCTGATCGCCCGCATTCATGCGGTCGTGCGTCGCTCGAAGGGTCATTCGCAGTCGGTTATCCGTACCGGCAAGCTGGCGGTCAATCTCGACGCCAAGACGGTCGAAGTGGACGGCAATCGCGTCCATCTCACCGGCAAGGAATATGCGATGCTGGAGCTGCTTTCGCTCCGCAAGGGTACGACGCTCACCAAGGAAATGTTCCTCAACCACCTTTATGGCGGCATGGACGAGCCCGAGCTCAAGATCATCGACGTCTTCATCTGCAAGCTGCGCAAGAAACTCGCGCTGGCGTGCAGCGGCGACAATTATATCGAGACCGTCTGGGGTCGCGGCTATGTGCTGCGCGATCCGGAAGAGGCCCTGGATGGCCTGACGGCGCAGGTCGCCTGACTTCCGAATTTCAGCAAGCATGAAGAAGGGCTGGCGGAGCGATCCGCCGGCCCTTTTCTTTGTGGCAGGCCGTGGGTTCCACACGCCGTCATTCCCGCGAACGCGGGAATCCTGTGCGATCGCAGAAGTAGCGGGAGTCTGTTGATGAAGGGCCGCGGCCTGGATTCCTGCGTTCGCGGGAATGGCGAGACGGGTTGGCGGCAGAGTTCAGAAGATATATCATCTCATAATTGCTATGGGAGAGATATTATGAGAGCGCACTTCTTTCTCCTTCTTGCCGCTACCCTGCTCGCCACCCCCGGCACTGCACAGCCTGCTGCCCGTTCCCCGCTACTCGGCACCTGGGCTGTCGATGTCTCGAAGCTGCCCATCCCACCCGAGCAGAGGCCCAAGAGCGTTACCTTCACCTACAGCGAAGCCGGCGAAGGGAAATGGGCGACACAAGTCGATATCGTCGCGGCCGACGGCTCGGCGTCGCACGGCACGGCCAGCTACCTGCGGGATGGCACAGCCTGGCCAGTGCAAGGCAGCCCGGAGGCCGACACCACCGCCGTCATGACGCCGCAGCCCGACGTGCTGGTCATGGCGCTGAGCAAGGGCGGTGTACCGGGGTCGATCCGCATCTACACCGTGGCGCCTGACGGCAAGAGCATGACGGAGACGGCTACCTACTTCACCCGCGAGGGCAAGCCGGTCATGCGGACCAACTATTTCAACAGGGTTCGTTAGGCCGCGCTACTCTTGCGCGGTTCCTCGGCGTCCTCGGCGCTCTCGCCGGTCGTCAGGAACCAGCATTCGGTGCCTTCAAGACCGATCGCGGTCAGCCGCCCGGTTGCATAGGCGCCTGTGTCGATGCCGATGCGATTGGTGCGCATCTCGACCTGTTCGCGGATCGAGTGGCCGTGAACGATCATATAGGGATGCGGATCCTCGCAATTGAGGAAGGCGTCGCGGATCCAGTAGAGATCGGTGTCTTCCTGCTCCTCGAGCGGCACGCCGGGCTGGATGCCGGCATGGACGAACGCATAGTCGCCGATGATCGCCTGGCTGTTCAGGCTGGCGAGGAAATCCTTGTGTTCCTGGGGCACGGCCTTGTCGATCATGTCCCAGAGTTCGCCGGGTTCCAGCTCCTTGATCGCGCGCTTGGAGATGCCATAGCTTGCCAGCGTTTCGCGCCCGCCCACGCCGTCGCGCGTGAAGAAGCGCACGGCCTGTTCGTCGCCGTTGATCGCCATCTGGAAGACCTGCTCATGATTACCCATGAGGCAGGTCATGTTCGGCCATTGATCGCGTAGCTTGATGAGGAAATCGATCACCTCGCGCGATTGCGGGCCACGGTCGACATAATCGCCGAGCAGGACCAGGCAGGTTTCCTCGCGCTGCTTGCGGCGCCAGTCGTCGCGGCCGATCATGTCGAGCAGCTCGACGAGCAGGTCGAGCCGGCCGTGAATATCGCCGATCGCATAGACGCGCCGATCCATGCCGACGGACGGTGGGCCGGCGAGGATCTGGCGGTCGCGTTTTGGTCGCAGCATCTGAAACATGATCATGCCACTATAAGAGGCAAAAAGTGAACCGATACAGAATCGCTTTGTAATAAATTATATGCGCTTTGGTTCCCGGCTGTGGCGCATCGGTTCAAAGCCGTGGCAGAGTGACGCCCCGCTGGCCCATATATTTGCCTGCCCGGTCGGCATAGCTCGTCTCGCAGGGCTCGTTGCCCTGGAGGAAGAGGAACTGGCACGCGCCCTCATTGGCGTAGATTTTCGCCGGGAGCGGGGTCGTGTTGGAAAATTCCAGCGTGACATGGCCTTCCCAGCCCGGCTCGAGCGGCGTCACGTTCACGATGATGCCGCAGCGCGCATAGGTCGATTTGCCGAGGCAGATGACGAGCACGTCGCGCGGGATCCGGAAATATTCGACCGTGCGGGCCAGCGCGAAGCTGTTCGGCGGGATGATGCAGCAATCGGTCTTGCGGTCGACGAGGCTGTTGCTGTCGAAATTCTTGGGGTCGACGATGGCGCTGTCGACATTGGTGAAGATCTTGAACTCGTCCGCGACGCGCGCGTCATAGCCGTAGGAGGACAGGCCGTAGCTGATGCAGCCCTCGCGGCGCTGGCTCTCCACGAACGGCTCGATCATGCCCGTTGAGAGCGCCTGTTCGCGAATCCATTTGTCGGAAAGAATGGCCATGTCCTGTCGCTACCCGCCCGCGGGTTCCCTATCAACCCAGGTTCGCCGGTCCGAACGCGTGCGGCAGCAGCTCAGCGAGGCGATGGCGCGTGACGCTCTTGCCGTCGCCCGAGACGCATAGGATCGCGATCTCGTGTCCGGCCACATCCTGCGCTTCGTTCAGCACCTGCCGGCAGCGGCCGCAGGGGGTGACAACGGCATTGCCCGGTCCATCCATCGGCGCCCCGGCGACGGCGACAGCGACGATCTCCTTGAGCCGCCCCTGCGCGTTGGCCGCCGCGACGGCGACCGTCTCGGCGCAGAGCGACAGGCCATAGCTTGCATTCTCGAAATTGCTGCCGGTGAGGATCGACCCATCGGCCATGCGGAGCGCGGCGCCCACGGCGAAGCGGCTATAGGGCGCGTAGGCATGGCCCATTGCCGCGCGCGCCGCGTCGACCAGTTCCTGCTCCAGCGCGGTCAATCCACTCATGGCCTCACCACGTCCCATTCCACCGCGCCCTTGATGCCCGGCACGCGCTTCCATGTCGAGGCCGTCCAGATCACCCAGGGCCGGGTCGCATAGCCGGGCTTGAAGAACTCTTCCTCCAGCCAGAGCGTGCGGTTGATCCCGGAGGAAAGGTCATAGGCGGCCTCGACGTCGCGCGTCACGCGCAGGATGGCCGGTTTGCCGGCATGCGCCTCGATCTGGTTGAGGAAGATATTGAGCTCGGCGAGCAGCTTGTCGCGGCTGGGCCGCTGCGGGCAGAGCGGCGAGAAGGCGAGGGCGACGACGGGCGGCAGCATCGCGTCGTCCCGCGGCACCGTCGAGATGAAGGTCGTCGACTGGTCGGTCGCGCTGGCGCACAGGCTGTAGCGATGGATCGCGCCGTGCTTGAGGCCCGCAGCGCGCGCGCCGTCGAGATTGGCGGCGAAAGTGGCGTCGCGCTCGCTCCGGCCGGAGGACGCGACGAGATAGACGAAATCCGCGCCGCTCAGGCGCACGGCCGCCCAGTTGACCGCGCCTGTCTCCGCCGAGACTGTGATGCCCTGCAGTGGAAAGGCGCTCCGAGACGGCGTCCAACTCCTGAGCAGCCAGAAGGTGCCACCGCCGACGAGTGCGGCGGCCAGCACCACCGCGACGATGATGCGCAGCGGCGTGACCTTGATGCGGCGCTTGCGCGTCGGATCGCTGTGCAGAACGACCATCTTATCCCCGGATGTGCAGCACGCAGATCAGCGTAAACAGCCGCCGCGCCGTGTCGAAATCGACGGCGATCTTGCCGTCGAGCTTGGCCATGAGCAGCTCCGCCGCCTCATTGTGGACGGCGCGCCGCGCCATGTCGACCGTCTCGATCTGCGCGGGCGTCGCCTGGCGTATCGCCTGATAGTAGCTCTCGCAGATCGCGAAATAGTCCTTGATCGCCCGCCGGAAGCTGGCGAGCCCCAGGATAATCGCCTCGAGCGGGCTGCCGTCCGCGCGGCGGATCTCGATCACCAGCCGCCCTTCCTGGACGTTCAGGAACACCTTGTAAGGTCCGGCATAGCCGTCCTCATGCACACGAGCCGGCGCGAAGCTGTTTTCCTCGATCAGGTCGTAGATGGCGATGCGCCGCTCCTGCTCGACATCCGCATTGCGCCAGAGAATCGTCTTCTCGTCGAGCGCGATGTCGATGATGCGGGGGTCGGCCATGACCCCGAAACCCCTAGGCCCCGTGCTGCGTTGCGGCAAGGGGCGGGGGCGAGGGGGCGGGGATTGTTGACGGAATGAACCGTGCCGCCGAAGCGCATTGTCAGGACTGGCGCTGGCCCGCTAAGCCAGCGCCATGCGCCTCACCGACTGCCACAACATCGACGACTTCCGCCGCCTGGCGCAGCATCGCCTGCCCTGGCCGGTCTTCGACTATATCGACGGCGCAGCGGACGACGAGATCACCAAGACGCGCAATACGGCCGCCTATGCCGACTGCGACCTGGTCCCCAATGTGCTGGCCGGCGTCGCCGAGATCGACACGTCGGTCACGATCCTGGGCCGCAAGAGCGCATTGCCGCTGATCCTCTCGCCGACTGCCTTGCAGCGTGTCTTCCACTGGCAGGGCGAGCGCGCCGTCGCCCGCGCCGCCGAGAAGTTCGGCCTGTGGTTCGGCATTTCCAGCCTCGCCACGGTCAGCATCGAGGAGATCGGCGCCGCGATCAGCACGCCCAAGCTCTTCCAGTTCTATTATCACAAGGATCGCGGCCTCAACCGCTCGATGGTCGAGCGCTGCAAGGCGGCCAAGTTCGATGCGCTGGCGCTCACCGTGGACACCATCGTCTCGGGCAAGCGCGAGCGCTGCGCCCGCAGCGGCTTCACCTCGCCACCGCGCTTCACGCTCTCCTCGGCGCTTTCCTACGCGATCAAGCCGCGCTGGGCGCTCGATTATCTTTTCCGCGAGAAGTTCGCGCTGCCCAATCTCGAGACCCATGTGAAGGAAGGCAGCGACGAGGCCGTCTCCATCGCCGGCTATTTCAACTCCATGCTGGAGCGCGGGATGGACTGGAAAATGGCAGAGCAGCTGCGCGAGGACTGGGGCGGCACTTTCTGCCTCAAGGGCATCATGAGCGCCGCCGACGCGCGCCGCGCTGTCGAGATCGGCGCCGACGCGATCATGATCTCAAACCATGGCGGCCGCCAGCTCGACGGCAGCCGCGCCCCCTTCGACCAGCTGACCGAGATCGTCGACGCGGTCGGCGGCCGGATCGAGATCATCTGCGACGGCGGCGTCCGGCGCGGCACCCATGTGCTCAAGGCGCTGTCCGCAGGCGCCAACTGCGCCTCGGGCGGCCGTCTCTATCTCTACGCGCTCGCCGCGGCGGGGCAGGAGGGCGTCGAACGCGCCATCGGGATCCTCAAGGACGAGATCGAGCGCGGCATGCGCCTGATGGGGGTGACGAGCGTGGACCAGCTGGGGCGGGATCGGTTGCGGTGGCGGTGAGGGGCGTAGAGAGCGGCATGATGCGGACTTCGATCGCGCTCTCCCGGATCGAGAAAGCGTAAAGCTGCTGCTCATTCGCATGTCCGGAACTTGCCGGGCAACACCTGTCAGTCAGGACACGACCCGATTGCGGTCGTAAGCTCTCATTTGTCGTGACGACCGGCGTCATCGGCAGACAGTGGTGAACGTCGAACATGCCATGTTGATCGTGGCTAATCCGGTCCAGCTTCCTGTGCGACATGGCGCTTTGGCGAAGCGTTGCTGGCGGTCGTCGGCAGTCAAGTGATCTGTGTGGGACCACACGCTCAGTCTTTTAAGTACTGCGTTTTGCATTTTACTTCGATTCCATAGGTATTTAAGAACAATGCAGACCTGATTCGAATTGGGTAAAGCAAGGGGGAAGTAATGCGGCGGGTCCATACGGTGGTGGCCGCTGCCACGTGTCTGGCTCTTGGGGCTTGCGGTGGTGGAACGCCCCAAAGCGTCGCGTCCTCCCCTCCACCAGTAACGCCTGCACCCTCACCCACTCCCACTCCTCAGAATACCAACATCGGCGATCTGGTGGCCAGCCAGAGCTTCGTAAGCAATGCTTCAAACACCAAGGCGTCGTTCGACCTCACTAGCGGAACGACGATCGCTGCAAGTGCTAACCAATCCACTCTGGCGATCAGCTACGATGCCGCCACTCAGAGCTACACGGTCACGACGGGCGCGAGCGAGATGCAAACCTTCGGGCCGGCGGATAAGGTTTCGCCTAGCATTCGTGGGGAAACCCAGTTCAGCAAGCCTGGCGACAGTAGCAGGAGTCATCTGACGATTGTTACGATCCCATATCTCACCCAGCAGCCCAACCGCTTTGTTGCGCTCGGTTATTGGCAGCGGGACCAGCTTTCCAGCCAACGACAGGATCTTTCGTTGGACATATTCACCTTCGGACTGACAACCGCTGCAGCAGCGGTTCCCCGGATCGGAACGGCCAATTACGCGATCGATGTTTTTGGATTTCTTACTAATCCGACCGGGAGACCCGTGACACTTCAGGCCACCGGGACATTTGACCTTGATTTTGGAGCCGGTGCTTTTCTCGCACGCACCGACATGAGACCGTTCGACACCGCTACGGGTACGAATGGTTATAGCGGTATTTTTCCGCTTTTGCTTGGTGGGCATATCGGAAGTGGCGGGAGCTTTTCGGGAACGGCCTCATTTCGGTATTTGTCTGTCCAGCTCGCTGGCAGCTCAGATGGACGCTTTTATGGACCTAATGCCGATGAACTTGGCGCGACCTTTTCGGCGACGAGCGCCGATGGCGCGTCCCTCATTGGCGGATTTACCGGCGTGCTTGGAACCGGCGGCGCCACCCAGAATCTGACTTTGATCAACATAACTCGAGCGCAGGAGTTGAGTGCTGTCTATGGGGAGGTGTTCACCTCCACAAACGCTCTAGGCCACACCGAGGTCCTTACCTACACGGATGCCAGCATCGTCAATCTCGCGGTGAGCGGTTCGATGACCTATATCCCCAGCGGCTCGCCCCACAGAACCGCGGGTTTTGATCCAACGAATGAAACGGCTGGTCCGGTCAATTTTACATCGTACCACACCGTAGTGGACGGAAAGCCGATTGACCTGTCGCTTTACAAACCAGGTGATGGCAATTCCGAGCTGCGTCTTACCTACTCCAGCTTCGGAATTTGGAAGCAAGTAGGTAATGATGCCAATTCTAGCGACACCTATCAGCAGTTTTTCACTTATGGGATCATGACGCCTACGGGAGCGACAATTCGGCGCACTGGCAGCGCGCACTACGCAGGCATAGCCTATGGAGCGGCCATAGATCCGGCGACGCTTGAGCGATATACGTTGAAAGGAACCTCAGCATTCGACGTCGACTTTTCGAGCCAGAATTATAGTGGCAACCTTGCTTTGCAGAGTACACCGCAGGGAAGCGCCACTCCACGCAACATTGGACAGATGAGCTTTTCGGGAGCTCTCGGCACCAGTGGACCTGAGTCTGGGGCTCTAACCCAATCGGGCGCAAATGTCGGGCAAATCGCCCTCCGGTTTTACGGCCCGAATGCTGAAGAGGTAGGCGCTTCGTTCACTGCTCGGGCAAACAGCCTGACCATGGCTGGCGTGGCAGCCGCGCTGGCTCAATAGTTCGCGTCAGGATTACAACTCCGGTTTCCGCCATCGACAGGCCACGATGTCGCCTCCACCCTATCCCAGACGTCGGCTATTCATGCGACCCCACAAGCCGCCCGTGCACTTTCAGGAGCTAGGGTTGCGTATTGTTCATCGGGCGCGACGCAGCTTATCTTAAACTCCCCCTTTCCTACACGCTCCATTCCGTCACACATAATCCGTCCCCATCCCATGGAGGACGCGTCCCATGCCCATCGAAGCCCCGCCGCCCGCCCCGCTCCGCCGCCGCGTTGACGGCTGGACGCCGTGCCGCCAGCGCGAATTCCTCGCCGTGCTGGCGCAGACCCGCAGCATCACGCGCGCCGCGCGCGCTGTCGGCCTTAGCAGGACGGCCGCCTATCGGCTGCGCAGCCATCCCGCTGCGCGCGATTTTGCGGCCGCGTGGGATGGGGCGCTGGCGTTTCGCCCGTCTTGAGGGGAGTGCACCTTTCTGCGGCCATGGGCGCAACTTTCACGACCTTTGTCACCTTCCAGGCCGTCCCTCGAGGCCGCTCGTCCACGCTCTTATCCACAGCTTGCCCACGGGGTAAAATGGGCGCTTGCATGGCCGCGACAATGGGCTGATTGAGGGCGACCATGTCCGATCCCGTCCGTCTCAATCCGGTGCCCGATGCACCCGCAGAACCCCGCATGCCCCGTAATGTCGAGGCAGAGGCGGCGCTGCTCGGCGCGCTGATGATCGACAATCGAATCGCCGAGGACGTCCAGATGACGCTCGCGGCGGCGCATTTCTACGAGCCGCTCCACGGCCGCATCTATGACGCGATCCTGAAGCTCGTCGACCGAAACATGGTCGCCAATCCGGTGACGTTGAAACCCTTGCTGGAGGCCGATCCGGCGCTTAAGGAACTGGGCGGCCCCGGCTATCTGGCGCAGCTCACCGGCAGCGGCGCGGCGGTGATCGGGGCGCGTGACTTCGCCCGGCAGATCTACGATCTCGCCTTGCTGCGCGAGCTGGTCGGCGTCGGCCGCGAACTCGTCGAAAAGGCGCTCGACACGTCGGAGGCGATCGACCCCAAGGGCCAGATCGAGGAGGCCGAGGTCGCGCTCTACAAGGTCTCGGAGCAGGGCGGCGAAACCAGCGGCGTCAAGACCTTCGCCCAGGCGACGCGTCTTGCCGTCGACATGGCCGAGAAGGCGCTCAACTCCGGCGGCCATGTCTCGGGCATCACCACCGGCCTCGACGGGCTCAACACCAAGACGGGCGGCCTGCACAATTCGGATCTGATCATCGTCGCCGGCCGTCCGGGCATGGGCAAGAGCTCGCTCGCGACCAACATCGCCTATAATGCGGCGCGCCGCTGGGTCCGCGACATGGCCGATGGCATCGAGCCCGCTAAGTCGATCGGCGCGCCGGTCGCCATCTTCAACCTCGAAATGTCCGCCGACCAGCTCGCGACGCGTATCCTTGCCGAACAGTCGGGCATCTCGGGCGAGAAGCTGCGCATGGGCCGCATCAATCACAGCGAGTTCCAGGATCTCGTCCGCGCCTCGCGAGAGCTGCAGGACCTGCCGCTGTTCATCGACGACAGCGCCGGCCTCACCATCGCGGCGCTGCGCACCCGCGCGCGCCGGCTAAAGCGCCGCCACGATATCGGGCTCATCGTGGTCGACTATCTCCAGCTGCTGCAGGGCTCGGGCAAGGGCAATGACAACCGCGTCAACGAGATTTCGGAGATCAGCCGCGGCCTCAAGACGCTGGCCAAGGAGCTCCAGGTCCCGGTCATCGCGCTCTCGCAGCTGAGCCGTGCCGTCGAGAGCCGCGAGGACAAGCGCCCGCAGCTCTCGGACCTGCGCGAATCCGGCTCGATCGAGCAGGACGCCGACATGGTCTGGTTCCTTTATCGCGACGATTATTACGAGATGTCCAAGGAGCCGGACATCAACCAGGATCCGGCGGCCTATACGACCTGGCGCGAGAAGATGGACCGCATCTCCGGCATCGCCGAGCTGATCGTCGCCAAGCAGCGCCACGGCGCCACCGGCAAGGTCCGCCTGCGCTTCGAATCCCAGATCACCCGCTTCACCGACCTCGCCGACGACAGCTTCGGCGGCGGCGACGACTGAGGCGGTAGCGAAGCCGCCGAATTCATCAGATCCGTCACCCCGGCGAAGGCCGGGGTCCAGAGGGGCGGTCATGGATCCCGGCCTTCGCCGGGATGACGGCGTCCCTTCAATGGCGTCGAATCAGGTTTTGGAAGACCCCCTATGCACCACGCCTCCGCCCGCAGCACTCTTCTCCCCGTCCTCGCCTGCTGCGTGGCGATGGCCTGCTTCCAGCTCGGCGCGGCGCTGGCCAAGCAGCTCTTCGCCACCATAGGCCCGATGGGTACGGCGTCTCTGCGCCTGTTGATCGGCGCGGGCGTGCTCATCCTGCTGACACGGCCCTGGCGCAGCTGGCCCGCGTACGTGCCGAAGCTCCCGCTGCTCGCCCTCGGTGCAAGCGTCGCGGGCGCGATCCTCTTCTACTATCTCGCCATCGACCGACTGCCGCTCGGCATCGCCATGCCCGTGCAGTTTCTCGGCCCCCTCGTGCTCGCCACGGTCATGTCGCGCGGCGTCATGGATCTGCTCTGGGTGGCGCTGGCGGCGCTCGGCATCTGGTGCCTGCTCGGCAGCGCTGCTGCGGGGCCTATCGATCCGGTCGGCATCCTCTTCGCGCTCGGTGCGGCGGTCAGCTGGGCGGTCTATATCCTCGCCGGCAAGGCCGCGGGCGACGCGCTCGGCGGTGCCGCCGCCCCGGCCTCGCTCGGCATTGCCGCGATCATCCTGCTGCCGGTCGGCGCAGCGAGTGCCGGCACGACGCTGCTCGATCCCGCCATCCTCCCGCTTGCCGCGCTCGTCGCCATCGTCTCGGCGACCATTCCCTTCTGGCTCGAGCTCTACGCCATGCCGCGCCTGCCGACCCGCACCTTCTCGGTGCTGATGAGCCTAGAGCCGGTCTTCGCCGTCCTGTTCGGCCTGGCCGTGCTCGGCGAGCATCTCTCGCTCGTCCAGACCCTCGGGGTTGCGCTTGTGATCGGCTCCAGCATCGGCTCGGTGCTGACCATCCGCGAGCGCGAAACCGCCGCCGTGCCGCCGTCATTGGATTAGCGGCCCCGGTGGCGTAAGATGCGCATCGAGGAGAGCGCCATGACCACGCGACGCGACCTGTTGATCGGCTTGGGGGGCACCTTGGGCGCCGCCGCATTGGCGACGCGCCTGTTCCCGCAGGACGCGCGGGCAGCCGAGCGTGCCTGCACGGCCGGCGCGCTCACCCGCCGCCAGACCGAAGGGCCCTATTTCAAGCCCGACACCCCCGCGCGGCGCGACATCCGCGAGCCCGGCACAAGCGGCGCCCTTGTCATCGTGAGCGGCCGCGTCCTCGATACCCAATGCCGGCCGATTGCGGGCGCGCTCATCGATTTCTGGCAGACCGGCGACACTGGCGGCTACGACACGCGCGGCTACCAGTATCGCGGCCACCAGCTCACTGACGCGCAGGGCCGCTACGAGCTGCTCACCATCCGGCCCGTCCAGTATAGCGAGGGCGGCATATTCCGGACTCCGCATATCCACGCAAAGCTGCAGGGCGCGGGCACGGGGATGCTCAACACCCAGCTCTATTTCCCCGATGCCGAGGCGACCAACCGCATCGACCGGATTTTCGATCCGAGCCTGCTGGTCGATCTGCAAGGCACGCGCGACGGCGCCCGGCTCGCGATTTTCGATTTCGTGCTGGCGCGGGCCTAGGCACCAGCCGGATCGCAGCTGGCGCCCCTATCCAGCGGCTTGCAAATCCGCGCGGTTTCCCGATGATCGCGCGCCAGAGCGAAGCACGGGCTTCGCCGACGGGGAGGGGACCGCCATGCCGCTGAAACGTTTTTTCTCTGCCGCCGCCATCGCCGCCGCATTCTGTCTCGGCCTCGCCGCGCAAGCGGGTGGGAAGGCGCAGCCATCCGCGGACGCCGCGCTCGCCCGCGATCGCCTCGCGATCGAGGCCACGCTGCAGGACTATGTCCGTGCGCTCGATGGCTCGGATCTCCCCGCCTATCTCGCCACGCTGACCGAGGACGCCAAATTCCTGTCGAAGGAAGGCAATTACTACGGCAGGAAAGCGATCTCGGATTATGTCTCGCCCGTGATGAACGCGCGTCTCAAGCGCGCGGCATCAGGCACTGACACCGTCAAGGGTACGCACCACGTCATTTCGAACATTGCCCTGCGCTTCGTCGACCTCGATCATGCCGTTATGACCAGCTACTGGATGTTCGTTGTCGCCCATAAGCAGGGAGCGGCCACGATCGAGGTCATGGGCAGTGCCGAGGATCATTTCGTCCGCCAAGGCGGCAAATGGCTGATCAGCGAGCGCCATGTCGAGACCCTCTGACCGGCCGCCTCTGGCCTAAGCCTTCAGCCGGGCCGCCGTCCGCGCCTCGATGCGCCTCTCAAGGATCGTGAGTGGCATCGCACCATCCTGCAGGATGTCGTGGAACCACCTGATGTCCCATTTTGCTCCGAGCGTCTTCTCGGCCTTCTCGCGCGCCCGCGTCCACGCGGCGTGGCCGACCTTGTAGCTGCAGGCCTGCCCCGGCATCGTGCAATAGCGCTCGACCTCGCGCTGGCTGCGCGGGCGCGCGAAGCCGGTGGTCGCGACCATATAGTCGGTGGCCTGCTCGCGGCTCCACTTCTTGGTGTGGATGCCGGTGTCGATGACCAGGCGCGCGGCGCGGAACAGGTAGGACTGGAGATAGCCCGCCCGCTCCAGCGCTGTCTTGTAGCTGCCCAACTCATCGGCGAGATGCTCGGCGTAGAGCGCCCAGCCTTCGCCATAACCCGAGAGGAAGGCAACCTTGCGGAGCGTCGGCATGGCGCCAGAGGCTTGCGCCGTCGAGAGCTGGAGATGATGCCCGGGCACGCCTTCATGATAAGTGAGGGCGGGCAGGCTGTATTTCGGCCAGTCGCCGACATCCTTGAGGTTGATGAAGTAGATGGCCGGGCGCGAGCCGTCGAGCGCAGCGCGCTGGTAATAGCCGTTGGAGGCTCCGTCCTGGATCTCGACCGGCACGCGGCGGATTTCCAGAGGTGCGTTGGGCGGGGCGTTGAAGTAGCGCGGTAGCCGCGCGATCATGTCGCGCACGCCTTCGTTAAGGCCTTTGATCAGGTCGGCGCGCCCGGCGTCCGTGTTCGGATAGAGCTGTTCCGGGCGTTTGTTGAGCGCTGTCAGCCGGTCCCCGACCGATCCGGTGGTGAGGCCATTGGCCTTGAGGATCGAATCCAGTTCGGACGTGATTGACTTGACCTGATCGAGGCCCATCTGGTGGACCTGCTCGGGTGTCATGTCGGTCGTCGTCCAGTAGGCGAGTTCATCGGCATAGAGTTCATCGCCGCGCTTCACACGCCAGATGCCGTCGCCCGCCGCCGTAGTTGGCTTCAGTTTCTCGATGAGCGCGATCTGTCGATCGAGCGCGGGATAGACCTTGTCGGCGACGATCTTGGCCGCCTGTCCAGCCCAGTCGCCGGTAATGCCTGCTGCCTTTGAGCGGTCGGCGAGCGACTTCACCATCGAGCATTCTTCCGGCTTGGGGTCGCGCAGCGCATGCATCTGGCCCAGCGACAGGTCGAGCGACCAGGCCGGCGCAAGATAGCTCCGCGCGGCATAGGCCTGCTGCACAGCCGTGTCCTGGTCGAGCGCGGTGCCAAGTGCTGAGAGCCGCGTCAGATATGCGTCGCAATCTTCTTTCGTGGCGATGACGTGGCTTGAGTTCAGGAAGTCCGGCAGGTCGAAATATGCGCCGCCCTGCTGGTAGATTCGATAGGGCAGGGCGATGCCGGCCAGGTCATATTTCTCCGCGGGGATGAGGTCGCGCTCCAGCGAGTAGCGAATGCAGTCGTAGTTGAGCTGATCCCGATCGGTGAGCTTCTGGCCCTTGAAGCTGTCAAGCAGGGCGAGCGACTTCCTGGTGATCGCCAGATTGTCCTTCACTGCTTGCAGGCTCCGGTCGTCCAGTTTCGACTTCGCGGCAGCGCGCGGGCCTTTGTCGAGACCGAGCGATGTCGCCGTTTCAGGCGATGCGTCGACCGCCATGTTGAAGATCGTCTCGAAGGCGGCGTCGAGCGCGGGCGTGGTCTCGCCGGCAGTCTGGGCGAAGGCGCGTGGCGCCAGGCCGAGCAGCGCGAGCGAGGCGGACGACAGGAGAAAGTCGCGGCGGTCCATGATGGGCAGCTCCAGCTTGAGGGAGCCCGCAACCTAGACCAGTTTGACCGCGACGCAATAATCTATCGCGGGCGTTTTTGTGTGGGGCGAGCGGATCATTCTGTCCGAGAAAAAATATTCGCACATGTGTCGATCGCGCGCGGGTTCGTTCGTCATGGGATATGAGGCTCGATGAGAGGAGCCCGCAAAGGCAAGGAGACAAATCATGCGCGTGATGGTGTTCGCGAAAGCGACGGAGGACAGCGCGAAGGGCGTGCCCCCTACGAAAGAGGCGTTCGAGGCCATGGACAAGTTCACCGAGGAGTTGGTCGAGGCCGGTGTCCTCGTGGCCGGTGCCGGCCTCAAGCCTGCCGCTGAAGCCAAGCGCATCCTGGTCGACGGTGCCAGTCGCACCGTCATTGACGGCCCATTCGCCGAGGCGCGCGAAATGGTCGCGGGCTTCTCGATCTGGGAGGTCAAGGACATGGATGAAGCGGTCGCCTGGGCCAGGCGTTGCCCAAATCCCATGTCGGGGCCCAGTGCGATCGAGCTCTGGCCGTTCCTGGAAGCGGCGGACCTCGCTGAATTCCTGACCCCCGAAGAACTTTCGACGCCCCGTGAAGGCGAGCGCGGCAAGCTCGGCGTCGCCTGAAAAAATTTCAGTCCCTCGTCGATTTGCCGGAGTCTCGTTCGTCGTGACGATATCCCGCAAGTGAGCAGGGACAGCCAAGGAGACAAGACATGCGTGTAATGGTTTTCGTGAAAGCGACCGAAGACAGCGAGAAGGGCCTCTTCCCGCAGCCCGAGATGAGCGAAATGCTTGAGGCGATGGGCAAGTTCAACGAGGAACTGGTCAAGGCCGGCATCATGCAGAGCGGCGACGGGCTCAAGCCCTCGTCGGAGGGCAAGCGTGTCGCGTTCGACGGCCCCAATCGCACCGTAATCGATGGCCCGTTCGCCGAGGCGCGCGAGCTGGTCGCCGGCTACTGGATCTGGGAAGTGAAGGACATGGACGAGGCCGTGGCCTGGGTGAAGCGCTGCCCCAATCCCATGCTCGGGCCCAGCGAGATCGAGATCCGCCCCTTCTATGAAATGGAGGATTTCGGCGAGATCATGACGCCGGAAGCCGAAGAGATTCATGATCGCGTCCGCGACAAGCTGGAGGGCCGCTGAGGCGATCTTGGTCTTCCCCAAGTTCGTCTTGGGGAGGGGACCAAGAAGCGGACTTTCCTCGGAATCTATCCTTCTACCACCGAGCGGGCGGTGCCCTGACCCACGCTTCGCGTGGGAGGATCAGAACGTGACATGCTTGCCTTGCCGGGACGATTTTCCGACAAGGCGGCATGGCAGCGGACGAGACCCATCGAGCGATCGAGGCAGTATACCGGATCGAACGGGCCAGGCTCATTGCAGGCCTGGCCCGCGTGGTTCGCAATGTCGATCTCGCCGAGGAACTGGCGCAGGAGGCGCTGCTGACGGCGCTCTCCGAATGGCCGCGGACGGGCATTCCCGACAAGCCCGGCGCGTGGCTGATGACGGCCGCCCGGCGCCGCGCGATCGACGGTATCCGCCGTGAGCAGATGCGCCAGCGCAAGCATGCCGAGATCGCCCTCGGGCAGGAGAGCGACCAGGGGGATGCGGCGGCACAGATCGAGGCAGCCATGGACGACGATCTTGGCGACGAACTGCTTGGCCTCATCTTCACGGCCTGCCATCCGGTCCTACCGCGGGAGGGGCGCGCAGCGCTGACCCTGCGGCTTATCGGTGGCCTCACTACGGATGAGATCGCTCGCGCCTTTCTCTCGAACGAGGCAACGATCGCCCAACGCATCGTTCGCGCCAAGAAGACGATCGGCAAGAGTGGCCTCGCCTTTGAAGTACCGCGCGCAGCCGAGCGTCCCGCGCGTCTCGCTTCGGTGCTGGAGGTCGTCTACCTCATCTTCAACGAAGGCTATGCCGCAACAGCCGGGGCGGATCTCATCCGGCCTTCGCTCTGCCTTGAGGCGCAGCGGCTCGGTCGTATCCTGGCCGGCCTGATGCCCGACGAGCCCGATGTGCTCGGCCTGCTTGCGCTCATGGAAATCCAGGCGTCGCGCTTCGCCGCACGAACCGGACCGGACGGGGCCTTCGTCTCATTGACCGATCAGGACCGGTCGCGCTGGGACCAGTTACTCATTCTTCGTGGCCTCGATGCGCTGGAGCGGGCCGAAGCGCTGGGCGGCGAAGACCGCCTCTATGTGCTGCAGGCCGCCCTTGCCGCCTGCCACGCCCGCGCCCGCCGCGCCGAGGATACGGATTGGTGCCAGATCGCGGCGCTCTATGACCGGCTGCGTGAGGTCATGCCGTCACCCGTCGTCGATCTGAATCGGGCGGTGGCGCACAGCATGGCCTATGGGCCCGAGGCCGGTCTTGCTCTGGTCGACGAGATCGCAGACGTCGCCGTGCTGCGCAATTATGCGCCGCTCCCTGCGGCGAAGGGTGATTTCCTGTTCCGCGCCGGGCGGCTGCCCGAAGCGAAAGTGCAGTTCGAGGCTGCCGCAAACCTCACGCGCAACGAACGCGAGAAGGCGTTTCTCCTCACTCGCATGGCGGCCTGCGACTGCGCCGGTTAGTCGATCAGAAGACCGGCTGGTTGGCAGGATCTTCCGGGTCGGCGATCGGTGTCGAGACGGTGTGGATACCGCACTCCACCTTGTCCCAGCCGCGCCAGCGACCTGCCCGTGGGTCTTCGCCCGGCATCACCTTGCTTGTGCAGGGCTCACAGCCGATCGAGAGATAGCCCTGCGCCTCCAGGGGGTGGCGGGGCAGGTCATGCGCTTCGAAATAGGCATCGAGCGCACTCTTGTCCCAGTCCCCGAGCGGGTTGATCTTCAGTCGTCCGTCCTCGATCTCGAAGCGCGGCAGGTTCTGACGCGTTACGGACTGGAAGGCCTTGCGGCCGGAGATCCAGCTGTCCAGTCCCTCCTTGGCGCGCTTCAGCGGCTCCACCTTCCGGATCTCGCAGCAGCCGTCAGGATCGTAGGACCAGCGCAGATTGTTGGCGTCCTTGGCGGCGAGCACGTCGGCGAGCGGCGTCACTGTCCGGCTGTCGGTGAAGCCGAGCGTCTTCACCAGCGTATCGCGATAGTCCAGCGTTTCGGGGAACATGCGCAGCGTGTCGACGAAGACGACAGGCATCGCCTTGTCCGCCTGCGCCACCAGGTGCAGCAGCACTGCGCTCTCGGTCCCGAAGGACGAGACGACCGCCACCTTGCCGAGAATGCCCTCGGCGACCAGCGCTTTCAGCATCTCGCCCGCAGGAACGCCCGCGAAGCGCGCGTTGAGCGCGTCTGCCTGGTCCTGTGTCCAGCGAGGTGCCGCGTCGATGCGGTCGATCTGGCGGGCCGGTTCAGCCATGCTTGGATCCGTGCCGCAGGGCCCAGATCGGGCGGGCGGCGTCGGCGGCCTTCTGGTAGCGCTGCGGGAAGCGGCCAAGCGCGGCCTTGAGCGCGATCGGATCGAGCGGCTGGTCGGGCCCGAAGCTGTCGAAACCGCAGCGGACCATGTGGCCGATCTGGTCGACCAGCACGGCGCCTGTTGCGCGCAGTTCGCCGTCATAGCCCTGCTCACGCAGGATCCGCGCCGCCGAATAGCCGCGTCCGTCCGTGAAGGCGGGGAAATTCACTTCGATAAGCTGCAGGCGGTCCAGATACGGCAGCAGCTCGCGCGCGTCCTCGCCCGCTTCGATGCGCACCGCGACGGCGTTGCTCTGTCCGGCAAAGGCTTCGAGCGTCACGGCGGGGGCTTCGCTTGCCGGCTGGTCGTGCCGCGTCGTGAAGAAATCAAGCATAGAGGACATCCTTGAACGGCTTCATGCCGATGCGACGGTAGGTGTCGAGGAAGCGTTCACCCCCCTCGCGATTGTCGAGATAGACCTGCGTCGCTTTCTCGACCGCGTCGACAATGCCGTTCTCGTCGAAGCCGGGGCCGGTAATCTGGCCGAGCGAGACATCTTCTGCGCCCGATCCGCCGAGCAGGAGCTGGTAATTCTCAACGCCTTTCCGGTCGACGCCCAGGATGCCGATATGGCCGGCATGATGGTGCCCGCAGGCATTGATGCAGCCCGAGATCTTCAGCTTGAGTTCGCCCAAATCCTGCTGGCGGCCAGTGTCGGCGAAGCGTTCGGCGATCTTCTGCGCGACGGGGATCGAGCGCGCATTGGCCAGGCTGCAATAATCGAGACCGGGGCACGCGATGATATCGGTGATCAGGTCGAGATTGGCTGTGGCGAGGCCGGCGCCGGCCAGTGCCTTCCACACGGCAGGCAGGTCTGCCTTCTTCACATGGGCGAGCACGATGTTCTGTGCATGGGTCACGCGCAGCTCATCGAAGCTGTAGCGTTCGGCGAGGTCAGCGATCAGGTCCATCTGCGCGGACGAGGCATCGCCCGCAATGCCGCCGATCGGCTTCAGGCTGATGTTCACGATCGCATAACCCGGCTGCTTGTGGGGCGCGACCTGCTGGTCGACCCACTGGGCGAAGGCCGGATCACGACGGTCGATCTCGTCGCTCAGGCCCTGCTTGTAGGGCGGCGGCGCGAAATAGGTTGCGATGCGTTCCAACTCCGCGATCGGCGGGTCGATGCCGAGCGTCTTGAGGTGTAGGAACTCTTCCTCCACCTGGCGGCGATATTCATCGACGCCCATTTCGTGGACGAGGATCTTGATGCGCGCCTTGTACTTGTTGTCGCGCCGCCCGTAGCGATTGTATACGCGAAGGCAGGCTTCGAGATAGGAGACAACCTCCTCGAACGGCACGAAGTCGCGAACTTCCGGCGCAATCATCGGGGTGCGGCCCATGCCGCCGCCCACGAAGACCCTGGCGCCGATGACGCCGTCCTTGTTCACCAGCTCAATGCCGATGTCGTGGAGGCGCATCGCCGCGCGATCCTCGGCGCTCGCGATCACCGCGATCTTGAACTTGCGCGGCAGCGCGACGAACTCGGGGTGGAAGCTCGACCACTGCCGCAGCAGTTCGGCGAGCGGGCGCGGATCGGCCACTTCGTCAGCTGCGACGCCGGCATATTGGTCGGAGCTGATATTGCGGATGCAATTGCCGCTGGTCTGGATGGCGTGCATCTCGACGCTGGCGAGATCGGCCAGGATGTCCGGGGCATCGGAGAGCTTGATCCAGTTATACTGGATGTTCTGGCGCGTCGTGAAATGGCCGTAGTCGCGGTCATATTTGCGCGCGATATGGGCGAGCATGCGCAGCTGCCGCGCCGACAGCGTGCCATAGGGCACCGCCACGCGCAGCATGTAGGCATGCAGCTGCAGGTAGAGGCCATTCATCAGCCGCAGCGGACGGAACTGCGCTTCGGTCAGCTGGCCGTTGAGGCGGCGCTCGGTCTGGTCGCGAAACTCCGCAACGCGGGCATCGACCATGGCTTGGTCATATTTGTCATACTGGTACATTTCAGATCACCCAATTGCCGGCGGCAGGATCGGCAGGCTTCAAGCTGAGGTCGAGGCGTACGGTCGGACCGAGCGCGCGGATGCGGTCCTTGATGTGAGCCGGCCGCACAGTGCCGTCCACAACCTCGGCTTCGATCATATAGACCTCATTGGCCCGGCGCGCGGCGACCTCCGTCTGGGCGATTTCGTCGCCCTTGTCCCCCACATCGATGGCCTCGCCGACATGGCGCGACCAGCCGTTGCCGGTCCACCAGATGACGTCGCCGGAAGCAAGATCGTTGCCGGTCAGGATATTCATGCGCTCGGGGCTCCAAGGGATAGTCTGTATGTGAAGGGCAGCGCGTCGACGGCTTCGGCTTCCCGCACGACGTCGCCAACGACGATGAGCGCCGGACTCGCGATGTGCTCGCGCGCCACGAGGTCGCCGAGGTCGGCAAGCAGGCTCCGTACAACGCGCTGGTCGGAGCGCGTCGCCTTCTCGATGATCGCCACGGGTGTCGAAGGCTCCAGCCCGTCGGCGATCAGCTTCTCGGCAATGTCATGTGCCGTTGCGAGGCCCATGTAGATGACCAGGGTGCGGCCCGCGCCGGCAAGGCCGGCCCAGTCCTGTTCGGAGAGGCCCTTGCACTGGCCGGCGACGAAGCTGACGATGCTGGCATGGTCGCGATGGGTGAGGGGAAGCAGGGCGGCAGCGCCGCCGCCGATCGCTGCGGTGATGCCAGGGACGACCTCCACGATCACGCCGGCCGCGCGGCAGGCTTCGACTTCCTCGCCGCCGCGGCCGAAGATAAACGGGTCGCCGCCCTTCAGGCGCACCACGTCGCGCCCGGCCAGCGCCTCGCGCACCAGCAGCGCATTGATGTCGTCCTGCTTCATCGAGTGGCGCGAGCGCTGCTTGGCGACGGAAACCAGCTCGGCGTCGGGCCGTGTCAGCGCGAGAATGGCGGAATCGACGAGGCCGTCGTGCACGACCAGCCCCGCGCGTTCAATCAGCCGCGCGGCGCGTAGCGTCAGCAGATCAGGGTCGCCCGGACCCGCACCGACGAGATAGACCGTTCCGGCCGAAGAGGACTCAGCATGCGCCATGACGCGCTAGATGCTCATGCGCCCCCTGAACCGCAAATCAGGCTTACTTTAGCCACGCTAAGCCAAACTTGGGTGAGCCCCCGGTTCCCGTGGTAAACTGCCGTTCAACCTTAAAATACCACAGCCCGGCCTAGGGCGCGTTGACCTCACCGGGTGGGCCGGAGAGAAGCCGCTTCACCCCCTCACTCCCCTCGGAGACATTGATGCGTTTTGCCGCTTTTGCCGGAAGCCTTCCTGTTGCCTTTTTTCTGTCCGCATGCGGCGGCAGCGGCACCACGGGGAGCATCAGTTCCACGCCAACGCCCATCGCTACACCCACGCCAACCCCGGTTGCAACCTCGTCTGGCGGCCCGACGGGCGGCAACGCCACCCTCACCAACCTGCAGGTTTCCGAAAGCTTCGGCGGCGTCGGCGCCGTCAACCGCTTCACCGCCGCCGCGAGCACCGGCGCGACGAGCAATCGCCAGCCCATGTCGACCGGCCCGGTCCAGATTCGCTACGATGCCGCGAGTGGATCCTATACCATAGCGACGGGCACGCTGCCGGATGTAACCTTCGCTACTTCGGATCGCAGCAGTTCAGGTTCGACCGCCGTCATTTCCGCCTATGGCAAGAGCAGCGGCTCGAAGACGGACAATCTCGCCCTCTTCAATCCCGGTCCGGGCAACACGCAGCTTGCGCTCACTTATGCCTCCTATGGCGGCTGGCAGTCGACCAGCGCGGCTGGCGCATCCTCGGAAGTTGCCACCACCTTCTTCGTCTATGGCATCAAGACCGCGCCGGGCGACCTCCCGACCGCGGGAACCGCATCCTACAAGACCACTCTCGACGGTCTTTTTGCAGGCAATAGCGGCCTCTACACCCTGAGCGGCAGCAGCGCGATACTGGCGGACTTCGCGGCCGGCACGATCGATTTCAGCATGAGCCCCAGGGGCCGCAACATCGTCGATGGCTCGGTCAAGGATTTCGGTGACCTGCTCGGCTCCGGTACGATCGGTTCCGGCACGTCAGCCTTTGCCGGCACTTCGGACGCTGCATCGGTGAACGGCTATTCGGCAACGATGTCCGGCCAGTTCTTCGGTCCGCAGGCCGCCGAGGTGGGGGTAGCCTTCCAGCTGACCGGCGCGGACGGGCAGGGCAGCGGTGTCATTGTCGGCAAGAAGAATTGAGGTTGTAGGGATCGAGGCGTCAGGTTTCCGACGCCTCGATGATTTCGCGCAGGTAGCGCATATGCTCGCGAAAGGCCGCTAGTCCTGCTTTGCTGATCGCGACGCGGGTTCGCGGCTTCTTGCCGACAAAATCCTTGTCGATGCCTAGATAGCCCGCATTTTCGAGCGTCGAAAGATGGGTCGAGAGGTTGCCGTCCGTTGCGCCGGTCAGCGCTTTCAACCGGTTGAACTCGAGCGGGCCATCCTCTCGCGCCGCGCTGAGCGCCGCCATGATCTTGAGGCGGAGTGCCTGGTGGATGAGGTCGTTGGGCTGCGCGGAGTTTTCCGTCATCAGGGCTTCCGCATCCACAGCGCACCTGCCAGCAGCCCGCCGCCGCCCGCAGCCGCGACCCAGAAGGCGATTGCCTGCGGCATCAGGATAAGGCCGAGCGCAGTCACCGCGAAAATGCCGGTGCCGATCCAGAGATATCGCGACGCCCCCATCGCGCCGACCAGCACATAGATATAGGCGAGAAATATAGCAGGAAAGGCGAGGGCGGGGACGATATCTTTCGGCTGGAAGAGCAGCAGCGTCGAGACGATAAAGGTCCCGGACGCCCCGATCATCCAGAGCATACGCGAGGCCGGCGCCACCCTGGCGGCGGGATCGCCAGGGACCGCACGCGTCGCCCGGACGCTCAGCGCAAAGCTGCCGAGCGCACCGGCAAGTGCGAGCGGCAACCAGAAATAGGGCCATGTCTCCGGCGGTGTCAGTCCGGTCGCGACATAGCCCGCTGCCCAGATCACGCCGCTGAGGGCAAGATGTGGGCTCGCAAGGCCGTAGCCTTTCGCGAGCAGCGTCCGCCGCTGCACGTCACGCACATCGCGCAGGGCCTCGGCCGCATTGCGTTCGCTGATCGCCATGGATTCGTCTCCTTAGATGAGAGCACTATAGATTGAACAAAGAACTTTGTCAAACAAAGTATATGCTCCCCATCCTTCCCGCGGAAGCGGGAATGCGGGCCGAGTTAGCGCCAGCCGGGCCTCTGGATTCCCGCCTTCGCGTGAATGACGGGGCAGGAGAATTCGCCCGCCGCTGCCTCACTTTTCTTCCCGATGTAAGAAACGCCCACCCACCCGCTACTAAGGGCGCAAAGGTTGGGATGATGCTGGACATCGAACGCACCGCGATATTCGAAAGCTGGATGGAGGCGCACAAGGCGATCCTGTTCAAGGTCGCGCGTGCTTATGGCGCCAGCCATGCAGACCGCGAGGATCTGTTCCAGGAGATCGCGCTGCAGGTCTGGCACAGCGTCGACGCATTCCGCCGCGATGCCGCCGTCTCAACCTGGATTTACCGGATTGCGCTGAACACGGCGATGGCCTGGCGCCGCAAGGAGCGCAAGCATGGCACCGGACGGCAGGAGATCGAGGCGGTAACCGGCCTGCTCATCGCCCAGCCGGGCCGCGATCCGCGCCTCGACTGGATCTATGAGCGGATCGCCGAGCTCGATGAAGTGAACCGATCCCTCGCGCTGCTGATGCTGGACGGCTTCAGTTACCGCGACATGTCGCAAATTCTCGGCCTCAGCGAAAGCAACGTCGGGGTGAAGATCAACCGCATCAAGGCGACGTTGGCTGACCAGCTCGCCAAGGAAGAGCATGATGGACTTTGATCAGATGCTGGAATCCTGGCGCACACAGGACGACAAGCCGCTCTACGGCGTCAACGGCGACCTGCTGCGGCTGGTGCTGCAGAACGAGCAGGCGAAGATCCGGCGTACGATGCGGATGGGCCAATGGATCACCTATATGGTCGGCCCCGGCATGGCGCTGTTCGCGGCGTTCTGGCTCTGGGTGGCCATTCTCAGGCATGTCCCTGCGCTTCAGATCGCCGCAGCTGCGGTCAGCACCGGCACGTTCGTGCTCTGGGTCGGCGCCTTCTGGACGAGCCGACGGCGCCAGGCAAAGCGCGAGCGTGTGTTCGGCAACAGTCTGAAGGACGAGATCGGCCGCAACCTCTCCTTGGTCGAGTATCAGATCCGCAACGGCCGCCCGATCGCTGTCCTGTATTGGACCGCACCGGTCATGATCGGCGCGACCCTGGTCTACTGGCTGGTCTTCCAGATCAACACGAGCAGCGGCTTCTCATGGTGGAACCACGTCTTCGTCGGATTCGCCATTATCTGGTCGATGCTATGGACCGCCTATGCCGGAGACCGTGCCGTGAAACAGACACTCGAACCGCGCCGCGAGCGGTTGCGCGAGCTGCTCGAAACCCTCGACGCAAGCGAATGATGGAGACCATGATGACCTCTCTCAAGCATATCGCATTCGCCCTGGGCGCCCTGCTGGTCGCCCTGATCACCGGCCCGGCCGTGGCGCAGGGCGCGCCCGATATCGTTGGCGAGTGGCACGGGTATGCCGCAGTGGCGACGGGCGACCAGATGATGGCGCTCACCGTCACGCGCGTTGCGGATGGCACGCTCAAGGGCGAGTTCGAGGCGCGCGACACAGCGCCCGGTCGCAGGGCGCCCGTAACCGAAATCGTCGCCACGAATGGCCGCCTGACCTTCAAGCTCGCGGCCCTTGCCGCCACCTATGAAGCGACGTGGGACGACGCTGCGAAATTGTGGCGCGGCAAGATCAGCCGGGGCAACACCCCCATCAACTTCTCGCGCGGCCTGCCGCCCGTCAAGCCGCGGATCGGGGGGCTGGACGGCCGCTGGGAAGCGACCGTGGACGCCAACGGCACCAAGCTGCGGCAGATCCTGCGAATTTCCAGCGGCGACTGGGGTACGAACGCGCTGATGGATTCGCCCGACCAATATGTGTCGAACATCGTCATCGCGAACCTGGCGCGGGAAGGCCGGCTGGTGCGCTTCTCCATCGCGCGGGGCGCCGGGCAATTCGAAGGCATACTCTCCGAAGATGGCGATGGGCTGACGGGGATTTTGAAGGCGGCGGGCCAGCAATCGCCGCTCAGCTTCACTCGCACCCAGGCCGTCGCCGAGCAGGCACCCCCCAAGCGTCCGCAGGAGCCGAAGGAGCCACTGCCCTACCGCCAGGAGGAGGTCGCCTTCGACAATCCGGCCGCGCCCGGCGTGCACCTGTTCGGTACGTTGACCCTGCCACGGGGCAAGGGGCCATTCCCAGTTGCGATCACGATCGCCGGCACCGGCCAGCATGACCGCGACGAGACGCTCGACGGGCACAAGCCCTTCCTGGTAATCGCCGACCATCTCACCCGCAACGGCATTGCGGTGCTGCGCTTCGACGAGCGGGGCGCGGGCAAGTCGACGGGCCAGGCTTATGACGCGACCTCCGGCGACAAGGCGAGCGACGCCAATGCCGCCTTCGGCTATCTCCTCACCCGAGCTGATATCCGCAGGGATGCCATCGGCTTCATCGGCCATAGCGAGGGCGGCCTGATCGGCCCGATTGCCATGGCGAGTAACGACAAGGTGGCCTTCCTGGTCAGCCTCGCCGGGCCGGCGGTCGACATCATCGATCTGGTGAAGTCCCAGCGCCGCATCATGGCGGGTGGGGAGGGGGCGAGCCAGGAGCAACTCCTGCGCACCGAACCCCAGACCATTGCGATCTGGAAGACCCTGGCGGACGCGCCGACGCCCGAAGCCGGCCGTGCGGCACTGCTGGCGCTGATGACGCCACAGTTCAAGGCCGCCATGGGCCTGCCACCCGAGATCGACAGTGCGCTGGCCCTGCGCGAGTTTATGCGGGCCCGTGTCTGGTATCTGGCGCGCTACGACCCGGTGCCGAACCTCGCTCGCATCAAGGTGCCGGTGCTGGCGCTGGGCGGCAGTCTCGACCATCAGACCGAATCCGGGCCTAATCTCGATGCCTGGCGCAAGCGACTGACGAATAGCAAGGACGTGACGGTCAAGGAGTTGCCGGGCCTCAATCACATGTTCCAGCATGCCAAGACCGGCGGGCGCGGCGAATATCGCGACATCGAGGAAACGTTCGATCCCGCGACGCTCAAACTGATCAGCGACTGGATCGGGAAGCGCTTCCTGAAGCCCTAGCTTGCCGAACGTCTCGACAGGTCCCGCACAGCGGAATAACCAAGTGCGCATGACAAACCCTCTCAAGAGTCTCGCCCTGGCGGGAGCGGCGCTCGCAGCGCTGACCGTCTCCGTCCCCCTCGTCGCGCAGAAGAAAGCCCCAGCGTCCGCCGTCACCGCGCCGCCGATCCAGTTCACCGAGTGGAAGCTCGCCAACGGGCTGACCATCATCGCGATCCCGGACAAGAAGACGTCCACCGTGATGACCTCGGTCTGGTACGACGTTGGCTCGAAGAACGATCCGGAGGGGCGCTCCGGTTTCGCGCACCTGTTCGAGCATATTCTGAGCCGCAAGACGCAGAACATGCCCTACAACATGATCAATCGCCTGACCGAGGATGTCGGCGGCCAGCGCAATGCCTCGACCGGCGGCGACCGCACCAACTATTACGAGATCGTCCCCGCCGAATATCTCGAGACCATGCTCTGGACCCATGCCGAGCGCATGGCCCGCCCGGTGGTCGACGACGAGGTGTTCGAGCGCGAGCGCTCGATCGTGAAGGAGGAGCTGCGCCAGCGCGTGCTCGCCCCGCCCTATGGCATCATGCAGCGCTACCTGCTGGCTGAGAATGCCTATGACGTGCTGCCGCACCGGCGCTCAGGTATTGGCAGCATCGAGCAGCTCGATTCCGCCACGCTCCAGGATGCGCGCGGATTCCACCAGGCCTTTTACGGCCCGGATACAGCAACTTTGATCGTCGCCGGCAATTTCGATCCCGCCCGGCTCAAGTCGCTGGTCGACAAATATTTCGCCGCCATTCCCCGTCGTGCGCGCCCGGTCTCGACCGACATCACCACGCGCGAGAAGCCGCGCACCACGCCGCGCACGGTCAACGGCACCGGCCCCAACGTGCCGCTCCCCGCGGTCGGCGCGATCTACCAGCTGCCCGCAGCCGCCACGCCGGACATTGCCGCGCTCACCGTGCTCGATGCCATCCTCTCGACCGGCGAGAACAGCCGCCTGTACAATGCGCTCGTCCGCACCGGGAAGGCCGTGCAGGTTTCCGAATATTTCGACAGCAACCAGGAAGGAGGCTACATTTCGCCCTTCGCGATCCTCAAGGCCGGCACGCCGCTGCCCGAGGTCGCCGGCATCATCGCCGCCGAGCTGGAGCGTGTGCGCACCAGCGGCGTGAGCGCAGCCGAGCTGACCGAAGCCAAGAACCAGCTGCTCTCCGCTGCCCTCGTCCGCCGCGAGACCGCGTCGGGTCGCGCCTTCGAGCTTGGCGAGGCTCTGGTCACGGTCGGCGACGCGCATGCCGCCGATCGCCAGCTGTCCGACATCACCAAGGTCACGGTCGCCGACGTCCAGCGCGTCGCGAAGAAATGGCTCGACCCCAAGGGCGTCGTGCAGTTCACCTATACGCAGGGTTCGGGCGCGCCTTCGACCTGGGCCAACCCCGTGCCCATGCCGCGCTTCGACACGATCCCGGCCGCGACCGGCGAGCCCTCGAAGCTCAATCCGGAAGCGCAGCGCCAGGCCCCGCCGCCGCCCGCCGCCGCGCCGGCCATCGCCCAGCCGAAGATCGTCGAGAGCAAGCTGCCCAATGGTGTGCGCCTCGTTGCTGCGCAGACCGGCGACGTGCCCCTCGCCACGATGAGCGTCGTCCTGCCCGGCGGCACGGCGACCGATCCGGCGGGCAAGGCAGGCCTCGTCGCCTTCGCGTCGGAGGTCGCCAACAAGGGGACGCCGAACCACACCGCCGAGCAGATTGCAGCCAAGCTCGAAAGCCTCGGGGCCGAGATGAGCGCGACACCCTCGCCGGACGGCGTGGTGTTCAGCGTGACCGCGCCTGTCGCCAATCTCGATGCGGCCGGGGCGGTACTGGCTGACGTGATCCGCAACGCCACCTATCCGGACGCCGAGCTCGAACGCGAGCGCTCGCGCACGATCGACTCGCTCAAGGTTGCGCTCAAGGATCCCGGTACGCTCGCTACCATGGCCGCCTCGCGCGTCTTTTATGGCGATGCCGCCTATGGCTCGGTGGCGACGCTGCAGACCATCCCCGCTATCAGCCGCGCCGACCTGCTTGCCTGGCGCGCCTCCCATTGGCACCCCTCGACCGCCTCGGTCATCGTGAGCGGCGGCATCACCCCGGCGAAGGCGCAGGTGATCGTCGGCAAGCTGTTCGGCGACTGGAAGAGCAATGTTGCCGCCGCGCCGCGCGTCACAAGTCCCGCCGGTGCCGCGCCGCAGCCGCGCACGGTCGTGATCGACCTGCCGGAAGCGGGGCAGGCGGCGGTCTACGTCGGGGTACGTGGCGTGCCGCGTGCCGGCGCGGATTATTATTCGCTCATCCTCGCCAACAGCGTGCTCGGTGTCGGCTCCAACGGCCGCCTGTTCGAGGAAGTGCGCACCAAGCGGGGCCTGAGCTACGGCGCCTACAGTACGCTCCCCTCGCGCGCCGACGCACCGGTGCTCAACGCCACCGCGCAGACGCAGAACAGCACGGCGGATGAGGTCGTGCAGGTTATGCTCGATCAGTTCGGCGGCCTCGGCACCAATCCGGCGGCGGAGAATGCGCTCCAGAAGCGCCGCCTCTATCTCGGCGGTGCGCTCGCCCGGCAGATCGAGACGAGCAGCGGCTTCAACACGCTCGTCGCCGGCCTGCTGCTGCAGGGCCTGCCGCCGGGCGAGTCCGAGAAGCTGCCCGCTCGCTATGCCGCCGTCACGACAGCCGCAGCGGCGGACGTCGCCAAGCGCTACGTCACCCCGCAGGTTGCCTCGGTGGTGGTGGTGGGCAAGGCCGCCGACTTCATCGACGACCTCAGGAACATTCGGCCCGACGCCGTGGTGATCCCGGCGGCGAAGCTTGACCTGTCCAGGGGGACGCTGATGGCGCCCTGAGGTTTATCAAGCCGCGCTAGCGTTCGCCCCCGGAGGCGTAATCTGCCGCAATCCCGTCCCGATCAGCGCTCTCGGCTGGTCGAACGCCGCCGAGACCACCGGATAGGCGCAGGCGTCGGCGACATAGCTGCCGCCCGGGCGGTGGTTGCCGGAATAGCCGGTGCCGCCCATCGGTGCAGAGACGGGCGTGGCGGTGGTCGGGCGGTTCCAGTTGACGATGCCGCTTTTGCTCATCGCCAGGAAATAGTCGAAATGCTCCGGCCCGCCGCCGATCAGGGCGGAGCAGAGGCCGTAGCGCGTGTCGTTGGCAATGGCGATTGCCCGCTCGAAATCGGCCACGCGGACGATCTGCAGCAGCGGCCCGAAATATTCGACGTCGGGCGGCCGGTCCTTCATGTCGGTGAGGTCGATGATGCCGGGTGTCACGAAGGGCAGGCCGTCGATCGGCCGCCTCATGTGGCGCAGCGGCCGGCCGCCATTGCTCATCAGGTAGAGGAATCCGTCGGTGAGGCAGTCGGCCGCGTCCATGTCGATCAGCGGGCCCATATACGGCACCTCCTCCGCATGGGGATGGTCGATCAGCAACTGGTCGGAGAGGCGCACGACCTCGGCGATCAGCGGCTCGGCAATGCCGTCGCGCACGATCAGGCGCCGCGCGGCGAGGCAGTTCTGCCCGCTGGAGGCAAAGGCGGACTGGACGATGAGCGTCGCGGCGCTGGCAATGTCGGCCACGTCCCAGGCGACGATCGCATTATTGCCGCCCATGCTGAGCGAAAGCAGCTTTTCCGGATGTCCGCCCAGCGCGCGGGAGATGGCGATGCCGTTCAGCGTCGAGCCGGTGAAAAGCACGCCGTTGACGCGATCGTCGGCGGCGAGCGCCGCGCCTGTCTCGGGTCCGCCGATCACGCAGCGCACCAGCTCTTCGGGGATGCCCGCGCCGTGCATCAGGTCGATCAGGCACTGGCCGACGACCGGCGCCTTTTCGGACGGCTTGAAGAGCACGCCATTGCCGGCGATCAGCGCGGCGACGATCTGGTCGGCCGCGATTTTCGCCGGCATGCAGGCCGGGCTGATCACCGCCATGATGCCGAGCGGCAGGTGGCGCAGCGTCTGGCGCGCACCCATCGCCCCTTCGAGCCGGCGTGCGCCCGCGCGCTCGGAGACGGCCATGACTGCCTGGTCGACCGACATGGTCAATGCATGGACCTCGGCGCGCGTGTCCCAGAGCGGTCGGCCCGTTTCGCGCGCGATCAGGTCGGCAAACTGTTCCTCATTGTCGCGAACATGATGCGCGAAACGGCGCATGGTCTCGATGCGGTTGATCAGCGGCAGCTTCGCCCAGGCCGGGGCGGCGCGCTCCACGCAGGCGATTTCGGCCGCGATATCACTGACTTCGCCCTCCCAGAGGAGCGCGCCCGTGGCGGGCTCATAGGATGAGAGCATTGAGGACATCCCAGCGTTCTACCGCCAAGGTGTCGACACATGGTTACCGTGCGGAAATCGCGGCGGTTCGTCCGCCGGAATAGAACCGACCAAGGAATAATTCTGCGAGCTACGACTGTAGCTACATCGACCCTGGTAACGCGCATTCAGAGCGACGAACGCTTCCAAGGCCGGCGATCGCTCGGCCATCATGGTCTGGATATGCGGGCGAAGCGCCATCATCCGCATGTAGGTATCGGCATGCAGACCATATCAGTCCAGGACATCCTCACCGTATATGCGAGACGTCGCGGCGCTGATCACCGTGAAATGAACATAGGCGATGCAGTCGGCTGCAGAGAATGATGAGCCGAATGCGAAGGGCGTGAATTTGGCGAGACGTGGAACTGCCGAGCTTCTCTCGCAAGATCGAACACGGCGGGCCGTGAATGAAGCGACCGATGCGTTCTGGGCATGGGAATGATAGGGAGACATGATTTCCGCGCGGGGCCGTGGAGACACATAATCCGGGCAGCAGAAATCATCCCGGAGTATTTCGATGACCCTCATGTCCGCCTCATTTCGTCCCTTTTCCGTCTTCGCGCTCGCCGGCGCGGTTCTCGCGATGTCGCCTCACGCCGTGCATGCCCAGTCCGCCCCCCAAGCGTCGACCAAGGGCGTCTTGCGCCTCAAGAGCGCTAACGGCTTCGACGACACCGTGGTTCGCCTCAAATCCGACGTTCAGGCCAAGGGCATCCGCCTCTTCGACCAGATCGACCAGTCTGGCCTCGGCGCGCAGGCGGACCTCAAAACCGGCCGCTCGACGCTGGTCATCTTTGGCAACCCGCCGCTCGGCGTGCAATTCCTCCAGGCCAACCCCTATTCGGGCCTCGACTGGCCGGTTCGCATGCTGGTCGTGCAGGAGGCGGATGGCAGTGTGTATGTGGCCTGGACCGACTTTGCCGAGATCGCCGCGCGTTATGGGCTCATGAACCGCGACGCGCAGCTCAAGATGGCCAGCGAGGTCGCGGCCTCTATCGCCAAGGCGGCGACCAGCCAGTGATGGGCACTGCGCTCGCCCTGCTGCTTCTCGCATTGATTTGCGCCGCGACGATGGGCTTTGCCATCACACGCGGCGCGACCTGCATGGTTGCCGCCGTAGACGAGATATACCGTGGGCGTGGTTGCCGTAGGATACTCGCTCTTGCCGAAGCTGCCCTCTGGGTGGCGGGGGGCCTCAGCGTTGCGGCGCTTGCCGGTCTTATGCCCAGGGCGCCGGCTGCGCACGCCATCGGCATGGCCACGATCCTCGGCGGCGCGCTGCTGGGCATCGGCGCCTTTGTGAACCGCGCCTGCGTTTTCGGCTCGGTCGCGCGGCTGGGCGCGGGCGAATGGCATTATCTTATGACGCCGCTCGGCTTCCTGGCCGGATGTCTTGTCCTGCAGCCCCTGGCGGCAACCGCGCTGGGCACGCATGATGCCATGACTGGGTTTCCGGTGCTGCCGGCGTTCGTCCTTCTCGCGCTCCTGGCCTTTGCCCTGTTCCGGGGCTTCGGCTTTTCTGCGGCCGCACGACGCGGCCAACTCGCCGATCACTTCTGGTCGCCGCACCTCGCGACCAGTGTCATCGGCGTTGCTTTCGTCATTCTGTTGCTGACGGCTGGCGCCTGGACCTATCCCGAGGCGCTGATCGAACTCTCGCGCGGCATGACGATGCAGAGCGCTTTGCGAGTCTCGCTCTTTCTATCGCTGCTCGGTGGCGCAGTCCTCGGCGGCTGGGGCCGGGCGGTTACGGGCGGTCGGGGCTGGTCGAATGGGGGCGCACTGCGCTGCTTTGGCGGCGGCGTCCTCATGGGGCTCGGCAGCCTTTTGATTCCCGGTGGAAACGACAATCTTATCCTCGTCGGACTACCGTTCCTGCTGCCTTATGCCTGGGTGGCGATCGGGGTCATGTTCCTGTCGATCTGGGGCTGCATGGCGCTTGGCGACGGCCTCACAAGGGCGCTGGCGTCAACCAGGGCAGAGAGTTAAACTGTCAATCGAGGCTGGGGGCTTTCACGATGGAAATGCAGCAAGTCCGCTATTTCATTGCGGTGGCGAAGACGCTGAACTTCACGCGTGCCGCCGAGCAGTGCAACGTGACGCAGCCTGCGCTGACGCGCGCCATCAAGCAGCTGGAGGAGGAGCTTGGCGGCGAGCTCATCCGCCGCGAGGGCCGGCTCAGCCACTTGACCGATCTTGGCGCGCGTATGCTGCCGCTGCTCACCCAATGCTATGAGAGCGCGATCAACGCCAAGACTCTCGCTGCACAAGTGAGGAAGGGTGACGTTGCCAGCCTCGCCATCGGCGTATCGCGCACCCTGGATGTCGATCTGCTCATCGAGCCCCTTGCCGAGATGCATCGAAGCTTTCCGGGACTGCAGTTGAAGCTGCGCCGTGGGAGCGGGGCGCAGATCGCCGAATGGCTCAAAAATGGCGACATCGAACTCGCAATGGGCGGACCCCTTGGCGAGACTTGGGACCGGCTCGAAAGCTGGCCGATGTTCACTGAGTCTTTCGATTTCGTCGTGTCTGCCGATCATGAACTGGCCATGCGCAACGAGCTCGAAATCGATGTCGAGATCATCAAGGACGTACGATTCCTCGTTCATGGTGAGTGCGATCCCGCCGAACTGAACCGCTCGAGGCTGGATGCGGCAGGCATCAACCTCGATCAGGCGCATCAGGTCGACTGCGCCCGGGATCTGGAGGCGCTTGTTCTTGCGCGGTTCGGCATTGCGATCTTGCCGTCGAGCGCGCTGCGCGCCCCAAGGTTGCGGCATGTCGCCTGCGCATCGCTCGACCTGCGCCGCACGGTGGCCATCTACAGTGTCGCCGGTCGTGCCCGGTCGCGCGAGGCCACGGCTCTGCTTACTCTGGTGCGCTCGGCCGACTGGTCGCTCAGCTCCTGTCCAGAAGCGGCTTGAGTTCTTTGAGAATTGTGCTCGGCTCCAGGCGCCGACGGTAGTCGGGATCGACATGTCGTGACACGATGACGCCGTCACCATCGAGGACGAAGACTGCCGGTACTGGCAATATCCAAGGCGTGCCCCCTTGGTAGCCCGGGACATCCCAGCCGGCGCCGGCGATCAGCGAAGACATGAACTCGTCGACGAAAATGGCAAGGTTGATCGAGAGGCAGTAGCCCCCCCCGACATCTGAGAGAAACGGGAAGGTGGCACCAGATTCCGCACGCAGCATCTGTGTGTATTTGCGCGTTTCCGAGGAAATGGCGACAATCTGCGCGGGCAGCACGTCGCCCTGTATCTCAGCAAGACCGACCATGTTCAGCCGGCAATAGGGGCACCAGTGCCCGCGATGAAAACCGATAATGACCGGCCCCCGAGCAAGCAGGTCGTCAAGATGGACGAGCCTTCCTTCGTGATCGGGCAGGCTGAAAGACGGCATATGGTCACCGATTTGCGGGGCCGCTGCTCCGGCGCTCGCCGCTTCCAGCCTCGCGACGAACCGATCGACCGTGACCGCAAAGTCGGGTGCCTTGACTCTCACGACATCGGCAATGGCCGCAAGCCGCTCGGCAAGGGGCAGGTCCAGGTCACGGACTTTCTGAAACTCGTCCTCCAGCGCGGCAACCAGCGGATGAGTCATGCGTACCCCCTTCCGCCTATGATCATAGCATGGCGCCTCGCCCGGTCCACAGCGCGCTCGGGTGCATCCGGCGACCTCAACAGCGGTTCAACAATGGCTGCAGATGGGCGAGAATGTCGCTCGGCTCCGCGCGCCGGCGATAGTCCGGGTCGACATAGCGCGCGACAATCGTACCGTCGCGATCGAGGACGAACACGGCCGGGATTGGAATGATCCACGGCGTGCCGCCCTGATAGGCCGGGATATCGAGCCCGGCACCCGCGATCAAAGCCGCCATGGTCTGATCCACATACACCGCAAGATTGACCTGGAGGCTGTACCCCACGCCGACATCGGTCAGAAAAGGAAAGGTCGCACCCGACAACGCACGCAGTTCGCTGGTATGTTTGCGCGTCTCCGGCGAAATCGCGACGATCCGGGCAGGCGCCACTTTGTCCTGGATTTCCGCCAGTCCGATCATGTTCGTGCGGCAATAGGGGCACCAGTGTCCGCGGTGGAACGCGATCACCAGCGGTCCCTGCTCCAGCAGTTCAAGGAGGGTGACGAAGCGCCCGTCCTGATCGGGCAGGTCGAAGGGCGGCATTTTGTCGCCAACCTGCGGGGCCGTCGAACCGGCATTGGCTGCCTCCAGCCTGCCAATGAACTGGTCGATCGCCGTGGCGAACGGTGAAGGCCCTTTCGCCCGGATCCGATCGGCTATGGCCTGGAGCCGTTCGGCGAGCGTCAATTCGGTTTCACTCATGTCAGCATTCAGTCCTCAAATCAAAGGCAGAGGGCGGCGGCGGCGCAGCATCGGCCTGGTCCACCAGATGGGGCGCGCGGCGCGCCTCCGTTATTCCGCCGCGACGGTGTGCACGAGCTCGCCGCCCATGGCCTCATGCAGGATGAAGCCTTCCAGCGGATCGAACTCACCGCGCCAGGGGGCCTTTTCCAGCGTTTCCAGCGTGTGCCGGTAGCCGGCCTCCCAGCGCTTGGCGATGCCGTCGCGGCTGAAGTCGATATCCTTGGCATGGTCCTCGTTGGGCAACGACGGCGCGAGCAGCCGGACGACATGCATCTGCGTTGTGCAGCCATAGCTGGCGAGCTCGGCGACGCGATTGCCGTTGCTGGCGTCGGGCGGCACTTTCGCCGCCAGCTCCGCGACGACGTGGCGCAGTTTGTGGAGCTGACGCTGGCGGCGGATGTGAGTCGCGGTGCGCGAGCTGTACTGCAGGTCCTTCTGGCGGTTCATGACCTCCCAGATGGTCTGCGGCTCGCCGCCATCGGGATTCCAGAGGTGCACCGAAAAGACGAGGCCGCTTTGTCGGGGATGGTCGTCGAACACGACCTCGACCGGGGTGTTCGAGAGAATGCCGCCGTCCCAGTACAGCTCGCCGTCGATCCGCACCGCCGAGAAGGCCGGCGGCAGGGCGCCGGAGGCCATGATGTGGCGGACTTCGAGCCTGCGGTCGCGGCTGTCGAAATAGACCATCTCGCTCGAATGGACATTGGCCGCGCCGACCGTGAGGCGGATGGGGCCGTCGTTGAGCTGATCGAAATCGATGAGGTCGCTCAGCGCGTCGGCGAGCGGCTGCACCGAATAATAGCCCGCGCCCTCGCCGCCGAGCGGCGCGTGAGGACTGAAGAAAGCGGCTGGACGCGGCTGGAAGAAGGCGGGCACGCCCGTGCCGATCGACAGCATGTTGCGGGCTGCGGCGCTGAACCAATCGGGTAACGGCACGCCCATGAACTTGTCCCGTTCAACGCGCTTCCAGAAATCGCGCAGCTTCTCCATGCGCTCGCCCGGCTTCGACCCGGCGATGATTCCGGCGTTGATCGCGCCGATCGACGTGCCGACGATCCAGTCCGGCGCGATGCCGGCCTCGTCGAGGGCCTCGAACACGCCGACCTGATAAGCGCCGAGCGCGCCGCCGCCCTGAAGACAAAGGACGATCTGGCCGTGCGTGGAAAGTTCATCGTGCAAGCTGGACATGGTCGGCTCCTTGAGCTGCGCCTTTGAGAGGGATTGGCGCCGGGTTTGGTGAGATCTCGCCGGTGATGAGGCGAGCGTGGCGGGCAAAGGTGAGGTAATTCCAGGCGAGGCTCATCCCCACGGAAAGGCGATTGCGGAAACCGACCAGGAAATAGACATGGACTGTCGACCAGAGCAGCCACGCGACGAAGCCAGTCACGCGAAGTCGACCAAAATCGATGACCGCCCGGCGACGGCCAATGGTCGCGAGATTGCCGAAGTGGCGATACCGGAACGGCACTACGCACCGTCCTCTTTCGGTGGCCAGGATGGCGCGCGCGGCGTGCGAGCCCTGCTGCTTGGCGACCGGTGCGATGCCGGGCAGCATGCCGCCACGTCCGTCGGGGCAGGCTGCGGTATCGCCGATGACGAACACGCGGTCATCGCCGGCCAGACGCAGGTCACTCCCGATCATCACGCGGCCAAGGCGATCGCTCACAGTATCGAGCCAGGTGGCGGCAGGCGACGCTTTGACGCCAGCAGCCCAAATGGCCGTGAAGGTCGGGATGACCAGATCGGCGAGTTCGACATGATCCTGCGCCACGTGAACAACCGGTTGGCCGAGTTGAACCTCGACGCCAAGCTGCTCGAGCGCGCGCTTGGCATTGTCCGAGAGGGCAGGCGGGAAGGCCGTCAGCACGCGCGGCGCCCCATCGACCAGTACGACCCGCGAGCAATGCGGCGTAATCGAGCGGAAATCCTTGCTGGTGGAACGGTGGGCGAGCTCGGCGATGGCGCCGGCCATTTCGACCCCCGTTGGGCCGCCGCCGATCACGACGAAGGTGAGCAGCGCCTGGCGCCGGACCGGGTCGGTCTCCGTCTCGGCCAGCTCAAGCGCGAGCAGAATCTTGCGGCGGACCGCCGTCGCATCCTCGATGGTCTTGATGCCGGGGGCATGCTCAGCCCATTCGTCTCGGCCGAAATAGCTGTGGCGCGCACCCGTCGCGACGATGAGCCAGTCATAGTCGATCGCACGGCCTTCGCGCAGCATTACCCGCCGGTTCGGCCGGTCGATGCCGGTCACTTCCTCGAGCAGAACGCGCACGTTGGTCTGGTCGCGCAGAATGGAGCGGATCGGCCCGGCAATGTCGGCGGGCGACAGCGCGCCCGTCGCCACCTGATAGAGCAGGGGCTGGAAGAGGTGATGGTTGCGCCGGTCGATCAGCGTGACATCAACGTCCGCGCCGGCGAGCGCGCGCGTCGCCGCGAGCCCGCCGAAACCGGCGCCGATGATGACGATGTGCGGGCGACGGGCCATCGTTCCTGCTCCCTGGCGGCTGCGCCTATTGAGCCGTCCAACCGCCATCGACGGGAATGGCCGCGCCGGTGATCGAAGCTGCGCCAGGCGAGGCCAGGAACCGGGCCAGCGCGCCGATCTCGTCGACCGTGGCGAAACGCTTGCTTGGCTGTGCTGCGAGCAGGACATTCTCGATTACGTCGCTGCGATCGATGCCGCGCGCGCGGGCGGTGTCGTCGATCTGCTGCTCCACGAGCGGCGTCCAGACATAGCCCGGGCAGATCGCGTTGCAGGTGATGCCTGACCGGGCTGCCTCCAGCGCCACTGTCTTGGTGAGCCCCACTACGCCGTGCTTGGCAGCCACATACGCGCTCTTGAACGGCGAAGCGACAAGGCCGTGCGCGGACGCGACATTGATGATGCGTCCGAAGCCGTGCATCTTCATGGCAGGCAGTGCGGCGCGAATGGTGTGAAAGGCCGCGCTGAGATTGAGCGCGATGATCGCGTCCCAGCGGTCCGTCGGAAAATTCTCGATGGGGCTGACATATTGGATGCCGGCATTGTTCACGAGGATGTCGATGCGACCGAAATGGGCGATCGTGTTCTCGATCAGATCTGCTGCGCCTGCAGGGTCGAGCAGGTTCGCGCCGTCATAGATCACTGTGCCGCCATGGACGGCGAGATCGTCGCAGACCGTGTCGATGTCCTCGGCCTTACCAAGTCCGTTGATGACGACGTCCGCGCCAGCCTCCGCGAAAGCCTGGGCAATGCCCAGGCCAATGCCGCTGGTCGAGCCTGTGACGACGGCGACGCGTCCTGAAAGCAGGGGAATTTCAATCGACGGCAACGTGTCGGTACGGGCGAGCATCATGACGGGCATCCTTCGGGCAAGGGTGAGCAACTGGATTGCCCAGGAAAATGCCGCCTCGCGCGCTTCTACTGAAATGCCTTCTCCTTGGGCTTTCCATGCCCTGCGGTTATGTCGGAGCGCCTGCCATGCCCTTTGCGCATGTTACTGATGCCAGCTTAGAATTGGGATCGGATGACCTCCCTGCCGTAACGTTCAGGGCATCGGGACCTCCCCCATGGCCCGGTTCACGCAAAGTTTCAGGAAGGACTAACATGTTCACCAAGCCCCTTATGGCCGCTGCGCTTGGCTGCGCCGCCGCCCTCACTCTCACCGCCCCGGCCCTCGCCGGCGATTGCCCTCAGGGCAAGGAAATGGTCAATCCGCTGACGGGCGCGCCGACCGCGCCGGTCGGTGTCACCGACACCGTGATCGGCTCGATCGACCTCAACAAGGAAATCATGGTCGACGGGCGCCTGCTGCGTACGCGTCGCCTGGTCGTTCAGCCCGGCGGCATCGTTCCGATGCACAGCCATGTCGGCCGCCCCGCGCTCATCTATACCGTGAGCGGCACCATCGTCGAACACCGCTCGAGCTGCGCCGCGCCGATCGTCCACAAGGCCGGCGACATCGCCCGCGAGGCCGACGGCATTTCGCACTGGTGGAAGAATGAAGGCAAGACCCCGGTCGTGCTTCTCTCTTCCGATGTGTTCAAGGGCAACTGAGCTCCCACCCGGTAGGCTTACCCCTCTGCCGGAACCCTGGTGCTCCTGCCCTCGCCCCCAAACGGGAGCACCAGCCTTGTCCGGCCGCCGGAGAAAGGCGCGCGCAATCCATCATGCGGCGTCCGCCGGCGGCCGGAGCTTGGGGGGCACGAAACCCCATCCAGACCACAGCAGTTCGAAGGAGAATATCTCATGAAGATCGTCGCTACCACGGCCTCGGCCGCGCTCATCGCATCGCTCGCCGCCGGTATCGCCAATGCTGGCCCCGTCAAGCCGCAACCGAACATGGACAAGTGCTACGGCATCAGCCTTGCAGGCAAGAATGACTGCAAGGCCGGCGCTGGCACGAGCTGCGCAGGCACCAGCCGCGTCAACTATCAGGGCGATGCCTGGAAATATGTCGCGAAAGGGACCTGCACCAAGATCAAGACCCCCAAGGGTCTCGGCTCGTTGACGCCGAAGAGCTGAGAGGGCGCCATGACCCCGACCGCCGGACTGTCGCTCAAGGCGCAGCATCTGCATGAAGCGCTGGCTTCGCCGGCGGCGGGGCTGTGGTTCGAGGTGCATGCCGAGAACTACATGGTCGAGGGCGGCGCGCGCCTGGCGATGCTGGAAGCAGCGCGCGAGGCCCGGCCGCTCTCGCTCCATGGCGTGGGCATGTCCCTCGTCGGCACCGAGCTCCCCGACCCTGTGCACCTCGCTGCGTTGAAGCGACTCGTCGATCGGTTCGAGCCGTTTCTCGTGTCCGAGCATCTCGCCTGGTCGCGGCTCGACCGACGCTATTTTCCAGACCTGCTGCCCTTTCCAAGGACAAATGAAGCGCTCGTCCGCATCTGCCGCAATATCGATCATGTCCAGACGGTGCTTGGTCGGCAGATTCTGATCGAGAATCCGAGCCATTACATGGCCATCGCCGGTCACGAATGGCGCGAGCAGGATTTCCTGGGCGAGATCGCCAGGCATACGGGCTGCGGCTTGCTGCTCGATCTCAACAATGTCGCGGTGAGCGGCCATAACATGGGCTTCGACCCGGCGCTCTGGTTGCGCTCCTTTCCCGCCGAACATGTCTGCGAGATCCATCTCGCCGGGGCGAGCGAGGACGCTGCGCTCGACCTGCTGATCGACAGCCACGACAGGCCCGTCTCCGAGGACGTGTGGCAGCTGCACCGCCGGTTCGTGGAACGCCATGGGCCGCGCCCGACGCTGATCGAGCGCGACGGCACGATTCCGACATTTCGCATGCTGATGCGCCAGCGCAATCGCGCAGCGGACAATCTCAGGATCAACCTGAAGGAGCTGGCATATGCATGACCTTCATAGCTTCCAAGGTCAGTTCGTGAGTCTGATCGACCGACCGGAAGGGCCATTGTCGCCGCTGCTGGTCTATCGCAACACCAGCCTCAACGGTCTTACCGAAGCGCTTGCCGACAATTATCCCGTGGTATGCGAACTGCTCGGCGAACAGCTGTTCGGCGCCCTGGCATTGGCCTTTGCCGAGACGATGCCGCCGGTCTCACCGGTTCTCGCCCTTTATGGCGAAGGCTTTCCGGACTGGCTGGCCATGCAGCCCGTCGCCGGAGAGATCAGCTATCTCGTGGACGTCGCTCACTGCGAGCGGGCCCATGTCGAGGCGTTGTTCGCGGCGGACGCGCAGGCGCTCTCCACTGCCGATATTGCCCAAGTCCCGCCCGAACGATTGCTGGCGATGCAGTTCGCGCTGCATCCCGCCGCCCGTTTCGGCTGGCAGGCGACACCCGCCATCGATATCTGGCTTGCGCATCGCAATCCGGTCGAAGGCGAGATTGTCATCGACTGGCGCGCCGCCGGCTATCTGTTCACACGCCCCGAACTCGAAAGCCGCGCCCAGCCGATCGATCGGCCGGCCCATCGCCTGCTCTACGGCATTCGCCTGGGCGAGGTGCTGGGACATGCCGCTGCCGCCACGATCCGTCTCTATCCCGCCACAGACATTGGAGCCCTGTTCGCCTCGCTCGTGGCGGCCGGGGCCTTCATGACACCCATCAAGAGGAACTGAGCCATGAAAACGACCGTCGTCGAAAACGCGCCGGCGCCGTCCAGCTTCTATAATCGGCTGACCGATCTTGCCGGCACCATCCTTTCGCCCTCGTTCTTACTGCTTGTGCAGAGGTTGGGCATCGCGTCGGTTTTCTTCCTGTCTGCCAGGACCAAAGTGGAAGGCTGGTTCACGATCAGCGACAGTACGTTCGAACTCTTCCGCACCGATTATGCGCTGCCCCTCATCCCGCCTGTGCAGGCCGCCTACCTCGCGACCTTCAACGAGCATGTCTTCTCGGTGCTGCTGGCGCTGGGTCTCGCGACCCGGTTCTCGGCGTTGATGCTGCTGGGTATGACGGCGGTCATCGAAATCTTCGTCTATCCCGATGCTTGGTCGACGCATCTGTCTTGGGCGGGTCTGCTGCTGCCGCTGATTGCCATGGGCGGCGGCCGCATATCCCTGGATCGGCTGATCGGGCTCAGGTGAGCCGGCCAACTAGTCTTCGAGCTGGGTTTTGGACGCCGAAGCGCCAGCATCTGCCAATCAAACCGAATAGATCCTTCCAGCATTTGTAACCGCAGGCGCCGTGAGACGAATGTCTCCCTGTCCGGCAGCGCAGCGTCTTACAGGCCAAACTGCCGTGCTTCTCAGCGGACATATTCGAGATTGGCCTCTTTCTTATCTCGCCGCACCACGATTGTCCGGAGGGGAAATTCGCCAGCTCACCTACGAAGGTGATCGATCTGTGACAGGGCGCCATGGAAAATATGTGTATTCAGTTCGAGCCATTTATCAGCGATGACGAACGAAAGTTCATCGTAGACGGCATCGACTATTACAACGTCGCCGCAACGGGTTTGCCCGATTGGTTCCCCATAAATTTCGTCTTGCGCGGCGAACGCGGCGACGTGCTTCGGAAGGTTGGGGATGGTGCTATTTCGACGAGGTCGAGATTGATTTCGAGGGCGATACGACGCCTCAGCGCGGCCCCATGCCGAAATATATCGACGCGTTCGGTCGACTGATCGAGTCTGCGATCAGAGGCTTGTCGCCCAAATTGTGATCTTCTCAGGGCGCGCTGCGATATTCGGTCGCGGACGCCAGGATGATCGTGAAATCCTCTGCCAGATCGGTCCAGAATTTGACGGGCGTCCAGCCGCTGGCTTGAAGCAGCAGCCTCGCCTGGTCGGGCGTATATTTATGGCTGTTCTCGGTGTGGATCGTCTCGCCCCTCCGCATCTTGAAATGCGTGTCGGCGACGGCGAAGCTGAGATCCTCGATTGCTTCGAGGTGCATCTCGATCCGGCTCCAATCCGCATTCCAACGTGCGACATGGTGGAACCGATCGAACGGCATGTCTGCATCCAACTCGCGATTGATGCGCTTGACGAGGTTGAGGTTGAAGCGGGCGGTTACTCCCTGTGCATCGTCATAAGCCGAGACCAGTCGTCCGACATCCTTCACCCGGTCGATGCCGATGAGCAGATGCGAACGGTTGCCGAGCGTATCTCGCATCGAACGCAGCAGGTCGACCGCAGTATGTGGCACGAGATTGCCGATCGTTGAGCCTGGGAAGAAGCCCAGCATGTCGAGATGCTGGACGCAGCTCGGCAAGGTCACCGGCCGCATGAAGTCGGCCTCGACCGGGACGATCGGCAAGTCGGGAAACTTGGCGGCCAACTCGTCACAGGATTGGCGCAGGAACTCGCCTGAAATGTCGAGCGGCACATAGGCGGCCGCAGCGACCTCGCGCAGCAGCAGAGGCGTCTTGATCGAGCTCCCGGAGCCGAACTCGACCACGGCGCGATTGGGCCCGATCAGCGCCGCGATCTCACGGCCGTGCGTCTCCAGCAGCCGCGTTTCGGTGACGGTCGGATAATATTCCTCGAGCTGGGTGATCTGCTCGAACAGCTCTGAGCCGGCCATGTCGTAGAACCAGCGCGCGGGAATCGCCTTCTGTCGCTCGGACAGCCCACGGAGCACGTCCGCACGGAAAGCGAGGTCGACGCCATCGGGGTCGTGCTCGACCAATTTGAGCGCGGCATGCACCGGCATGTCAGAGATCCTTTGCGAGACGCAGGCCAGTGAACTGCCAGCGCTGGTGAGGGTAGAAGAAATTGCGATAGGAAGGGCGCACGTGCCCGCGCGGCGTCGCGCAACTTCCGCCCCGGAGCACGAACTGACCGCTCATGAACTTGCCATTATATTCGCCGACTGCGCCGGGCGCCGTCCGGAATCCCGGATAGGGGCGATAGGATGACCCGGTCCATTCCCACACATTGCCGAAGAGCGAAGAGAGTTCCCCGCTTTCCGGTACAAAACGCGGCCGTACCGCGCCGGCGTGATCGAGCTGGATTCCGTTTGCCGGATCATGACCGCGTGCCGCGGCTTCCCATTCCTGCTCGGTGGGTAGTCGGGCGCCAGCCCAGGTTGCAAAGGCATCGGCTTCGTAGAGGCTGATATGTGTGACTGGTTCGGTGGGATCGACGGGCTGCCAGCCCGACAGTGTGAACTGTTCCCAGCCCAGATGATTGCGCCGCCAGTAGAGCGGCGCGTGGATACCGTCCTGGTTGACCCAGGACCAGCCGTCCGAGAGCCAGAGCGAGGCGGTCAGATAGCCGTTGTCCTTGATGAAATCGAACCAGTCGCCGTTGGTGACGGGCCGGCCGGCCAACGCGTGAGGATGAAGATGGTGAAGATGGGCCGGCCCCTCGCAATCGAAGGCGAAGCTGTCGCCGGCATGGCCGACCTCGACGACGCCGGTCTGGCCCGGATGCCATGTCGGCTCGGCGCCATATTGGCTGCCTGGCTCGCTGGCTTGGACCGGCCAGATGGCGGGCCCAAGCGGATTGTGGAAGAAGAGATGCTTGAGATCGGTGAGAAGCAACTCCTGATGCTGCTGCTCATGATTGAGCCCGAGCGCGAGCAGATCAGGACAGCGCTCCAGGATGAGCGGCATGGCCGACAGGATTGCTTCATCGACATGGCGACGATAATCGATGACCTCGGTAAGGCTCGGCCGCGTCAGCAGCCCGCGCTGCGGCCGCGCATGGCGCGCGCCTTCCGCCTCGTAATAGCTGTTAAACAGGAAGGGCCAGCGCTCGTCATGCAGGCGATAGCCCGGCACATGATCGCGCAGGATAAATGTCTCGAAAAACCAGGTGACATGAGCGAGATGCCATTTTGCAGGCGAAGCATCCGGCATCGACTGCGCCGTTGCATCAGCATCGGAGAGCGTCGCCGCCAGATCGAGGCTGAGCGCGCGCACCGTGAGATAGTCTCTGCCAAGCCGCTCGACGCCCGCGCTCGAACCAGCCTGAAGACGTCCGGTCGTCCGGTTCATCGTTTCACGCCCTCCTTTTTTTCGCGGGACCGTTGCGAGACCTGCGTCAGCCATACGAGCGGGCGCGAATTTGGTTACATCGCACCTTGCGATAATCTCGAGCCCAGCCACTCTGCGGCCTGCTTGGGGGTCCGTTTCTGAGCGCCCCGGTCGACCATCCAGTTCGCTTCCCACATTGTCGTGATCCCGATGCCGCCAATCAAGGGTTGCGGCGCGGCAATCAGCCTTTCATCCCGCGCGGCGCGCGGCGCGCGCAACATAGGTGATCGCGGAGAACAGGCTGGATGCAATTCCTCGTCCACAGCTTGGTCCAGAGGCGCGCTCGCGCCCCTTCGCGAGGTGAGACGGGATAGATCGGACGACAGGGAAAAGCGTCCTCGACATATTCGCAGATCACCGTGGATTACGGAATAATCTCGCCGTCATCCACCAGCACCGGCACGACACCCTTCGGATTGATGGCCAGATAGTCCGATGCGAACTGCTCGCCCTTCAGATGTCGATATAATGACTTGCCCAGCCGAGTTGCTGCTCAGCAAGCGCGAACCGGACCTTTGCCGCACAAGCCGACGAGCCATGGCGATAGAGTTCGAGTAGGAGCCGCTCCGTTCATATGAGTTCACTGCTTAAGTCGTAGCAGCAGCTTTCGTTAAAGTCCCGGCTCGCGCTGAACAACCGGCTTTGAGGAAACTGTTTCAGAGGCTAGGGTCATGTTTGGGACGGCTTCGAAAACGCACTGCCGAAGCCAGCGATGGGCTGGGTCGCCGTCCATGCGCGGGTGCCACAGCAGGGATATCGTGAAATCTGTCACCGACACTGGCACGGAAAAGCGGTACATGCCGTGTCGCAGGCCCGTCGTGTGGCGCTCAGGCACTGTGGCGATCAGATCGCTTTCACGCGCGAGCGCCAGTGCTGCGGAAAATCCATCGACTGTCGCGACGATATTGCGCTTCAATCCGTGATCGCTCAGCAACTGATCGATTGACCCAAGGTCAAGGCCTTCACGCCAAGCCACGATGTGATCGCCTGCTGCGTAGCGTTCTGGTGTGACAGGTCCGGACACTAGCGGGTGGTCCGCCCTGACAACGCCGACATAGCGGTCCCGGAACAGAGCGCGAGCGCGAATCTCAGGACCGATCACTGCTGCCACTACGCCCGTTTCGAGGTCATAAGTGCCATCGCGCAAGCCCCCGCTGTCCTTGTCGAGCTTGCGCACGAACCGTAGCTTTACATGTGGCGCTTGTGCGCGAACTGCCCGGATGAGCGAGGGGCCGACGCTTTCCGCAAAACCGTCGCTCGCCCTAATCGTAAAAGTGCGTTCGAGGGTCGCGATGTCGGCGATCTCATTCGGGCGAAGCACAGCCTCTATATCCTGCACGAGCTGACGAACGTGATCGCGCAGCTCGATCGCCCGCGGGGTTGCGGCGAGACCGCGCCCTGCCCGCACCAGAAGGGGATCGCCCGTCGTCTCCCGCAACCGCGCCAATGCCCGGCTCATGGCGGAGGGGCTGAGCTGCAAACGTCTGGCGGCGCGCGCCACACTCCCTTCAGCAAGCAAAACGTCGAGCGTTGTCAGCAGGTTGAAGTCGGGCGTCGCCATACCGTCATGCATATCACAAAGGGCAGTTCTGACATAGCGTTGAATGCACTAATATAGTGCAAGTGCTGCGTCTTCCGCCACATGATAGCGCCGCCTAACCTGTCCTTCGCAATCTGAAACCGAAGGAGCTGGGACGATGATCAAGAATTCACTGGAGAATTGGATCGATGCGGTTCGGCGCGACTGGGGACCGCTCAGCACCGATGTCGTCGCCAACTGCCAGCGCCATCTCGAGGAGCTCGTGCAGGCGCCGGCGTCGGAGGAATGGCTCGCCGCTTTACATCGCGATGCGCCGGCCAGTCGGGAACTCTACCGTGATCCCGATCACGGCTTTGTCCTTCAGGCGCATACTGAAGAAACGGGCCTCTACCGACCGCCCCATGATCATGGGAGAAGCTGGGTCATATATGCCGTCCAGCGCGGCGAGAGCGAGATGGGCACCTATGCCCGCATTGACGATACGGACGGGCGGCCGGTTCTGGTCAAGCGCAACACGACCTGGGTCAGACCCGGCCAGGTGCAGGTCTATCTGCCTGGCGACATCCACGACACACAGTGCCTGGCTGGCCCCGCGCTGCTCTTTCGCTTTACAGAGCGCGATCTGCGCAGAGAGGACCGCGAAGAGCATCAGGTGACCCGCTATGTCGAGCGCGAGGGTCGCTGGACGACCGCGTCAACATGATCTTGGGCGGCACTGTGGAGGCCGGGACCGGCCTCGAGCAACCACGCCGGGCCATCGCGGTCGCTGCGGTGCTTGCCGCTATGACCTTGGCGGTTCTCGACGCGGCGCTCGCCAATGTGGCGCTCCCGACAATCGCTCGGTCGCTGCGAGTAGCGCCGGCGGCGTCTGTGCAAGTGGTCACGGCCTATCAGACGGCGCTGGTCATGGCGCTGCTGCCCTGTGCAGCGCTTGGCGAGAGCTTCGGATTTCGTAAGGTCTTTGCGCTGGGGGTGGGTCTTTTTATCGTGGCCTCTGGATTGTGCATGCTGGCGCCTTCGCTCCCCTGGCTGGTTGCGGGGCGCGTCCTGCAGGGCCTGGGCAGTGCTGCGATCATGGCGCTCGGCATTGCGCTGCTGCGGCATGTCGTCCCATCCGACAGGCTCGGCACCGCCATCGGATGGAATGCCCTCACCGTTGCATTGGCCTCTGCGGCCGGCCCCTCAATGGGCGCCCTCATCCTGTCGCTCGGCGGTTGGCGCTGGCTGTTCGCAATCAACCTGCCGGTGGGACTCGCAGCCCTCTTGTTCGCGAAGACGTTGCCAAGCGTTCCGGGTACGGGAAGACGGTTGGATCTCGTCAGCACGGCGCTGAATGCCGGCCTCTTCGGGGCACTGGTCGTCGGGACCCAGGCATTGCCGTCTCAGCCGGTTGTGGGGGTTTTTCTACTGGCTTTGTCCGCAACGGCCCTCGTGGCCCTGCTTCACCGCGAACTCCCGAAAACGGCGCCGCTGATCCCACTTGATCTGCTGAGGCGGCGTCCGTTCCTGATCTCGGTGATCGCATCGATTTGCTGCTTCACGGGTCAGGCCGCCGGCATGGTGGCGCTGCCTTTTCATCTCCAACACGAGTTCGGCCAGACGCCCTGGATGACCGGCCTTCTGATGACCCCTTGGCCGTTGACGGTGGCCGTGACCTCCCAAATTGCCGGCCGCTTGAGCGAACGTGTGCCGACTGCCTGGCTATGCGCGGCTGGAGGCATCGGCCTGTCGGTCGGCCTGGGCCTTTTGGGACTTTGGCCGCGGGGGGGTGAGCCACTCTTGCTGGCGATACCGATCGCGCTTTGCGGTTTCGGCTTCGGGCTGTTCCAGGTGCCCAACAACCGCAACATGTTTCTGGCCGCGCCCGCGGAGCGCAGTGGCGCCGCCGGCGGCATGCAGGGAACGGCTCGATTGACAGGCCAAACGCTCGGCGCATTGCTCATAACGCTCCTCTTCGCCGGTCTTTCTGTCGATGCCGCGCCGCGGGTCGGGCTTTGTATGGCGGCATGTGTCACTCTGGCTGCGGGGTTGGTCAGCCTGCGCCGCGCCGGCGCCATTCGGCGCTAGACTTTTTGCCCCCGGGAGTTTGTCTTAGGTGACATTGACTCTCACGTCGTCGAAGGCTTGGACGGAGATATGCGCCGCCCCTTGAAAGACGTCCTGCTTGCGGTTGCGCTCCGGCAACGCCGCGCCATGCGAGAAAGTGAGGCGGCATTCATCTTGCTCGCGACGATTGCGGGCCTCGCCGCGGGCTTGTTGACCAATTTTCAGCAGTTTCTTTCACACGGCATCCAGCATCTCTTCTACGGCGTCACCATCAACAGGCTAAGCGCGCTGGGATCCATCCATCATCCCTGGCGTCTGCTGGCACTTCCCGTCGGCGGGCTGATGCTGGTGATGCTTGCCCGTGCCTTGAGGCGACGAAAGCGCCCGCCCATCGACGTGGTGGAGGCCAATGCACTGCATGGGGGACGCATTCCGTTTGCCGACAATGTGGTGATTGCCGCGCAGACCGTCATCTCCAACGGTGCCGGCGCCTCGGTCGGGCTGGAGGCGGCCTATGCCCAGATGGGCGGTGGTGTCGCTTCGGTGCTTGGCCAATGGTTCAAGCTTCGGCGGAACGACTTGCGGACGCTGGTCGGCGCGGGCGCGGGCGCGGCTGTGGGCGCTGCCTTCGGTGCGCCACTGACTGGCGCCTTCTATGCCTTCGAGATCGTGATCGGCAACTACACGCCAGCGGCCATTGCGCCGGTGATGGCAGCGGCGCTCACCGCCAGTTTCGTCACGCGCGCGCTTGGCGTCGAGCCCTATCTGGTCGCGACTACTGCGGATCGGCATCTCGCGATCGCCGACTATCTGGCCTATGCCGGCCTTGGGTTGGTCTGCGCTCTGATCGGCATAGCCGTCATGCGCCTGGTCACCTCTGCAGAGCTACATGTGCAGTCGTGGACTCGCCTGGGAAGGTGGCGCCCAGTGATCGGTGGTCTCCTGCTGATGCCGATCGCATGGGTCTCGCCACAATCGCTTTCCGCGGGCCATGGCGCTCTCCACCTCGACTTGCTCCTGCGACCGACGCTGACCTTCCTCGCCGTCATTCTTCTGATGAAGATTGCAGCATCCGTGATTTCGCTCAGCTTCGGCTTCAGGGGTGGATTGTTCTTCGCGTCGCTGTTTCTGGGATCGCTTGTCGGGCAGATTTTTGCGGGCCTGGTCAACCTGAGTCCGCTGGCGGTGACGCTGGACGTCAATGACGCGGCGCTGGTCGGGATGGCGGCGCTCAGCGTCTCGATCGTCGGCGGGCCGATGACACTCGCTATTCTGATGCTCGAGACCACGCACGATTTTGCCCTGATGGGCGTCGTGCTGACCGCGACCCTGATTTCAAGCGCATTCACACGCGAGACGTTCGGCTATTCCTTCTCGACCTGGCGCCTGCATCTGCGCGGCGCGACGATCCGCAGCCCGCGCGACATCGGGTGGACGATGACGCTCACCGCCGGCCGCATCATGCGCAAGGATTGGGTCGCTGTCCGCGACGACATGTCCGTCGCTGACTTCCGCGCGCAGGTTCCGCTTGGTTCAGCGAGCAAGGCCGTGGTGACTGATGCGCAGGGGCATTATCGCGGGATCGTAGCGACGACTTCTGCCCATCGACCCGATCTGGCAGTGGCTTCTCCCCTCAGCGCCTTGGTGACGCTTGCCGACACGACTTTGACCCCCGCCACCGGGATTGAGGCCATGCTGCACATGTTCGACGACCATGCTGCGGACGAAATGGCCGTGGTCGACGAGCGCGGACAGGTGCTCGGCGTGGTGAGCGAAAAGCATGCACGCCGTCGCTATTTCGAGGAGATCGAAGCTTCGCAGCGGGAGTTGTTTGGCGAGACCTGAAGCGTTGCTTGGAAAGGATCGTCCTTCGCTCAGGCGGTGACGCGGTCCTTGGCGAATTGGTCATAATCCTCGACGTCCGGCGCCCCGCCTTCGGTCGCAGCCTTCGCCATGGCCGAAAATGACTTCATACTTCCGGCGTGCCGAGCCGCACTTCCTTGATTGCATGGCTGAGCCCGCGGGCCATTTCCGGCCAGTCCCTGGGCATGGCTTTCCTGCTTTCGGGCGGGTCTATCGGCCTATCAGGCTGAGCAATTTGTAGGCCGCGACGATTCGATCCGTCTGGGCTTTCGCGAGAGCAGCAGCGGCGCCCGTCGCTTCGCGTTCAGCGTTCAAAAGATCGAGCTGGGGCTTCAGGCCGACACGCACTTCATGCGCAACGCTGTCACGCGCCTGCCCCGCAGATCCGGCCTGCCGGGCCGACGCTGCTTCGACGAGCAGGGCAGTCTGGACCGCCTGGAAAGCGCCAATGACCTGCTCCTTCACCTGATTTTGTGCGACGTCGAATCGCGCCTGGGCGGCACGGACGGCGCTATCGCTCCCGGCAACCTTGGCCGATACGATGGCATTGAAGATTTGCCAGCGGGCGCGGACGCCGACCGTGGCGCTGTCCGCCCGATAGTCCGGGAAGAACTGGTCACGGACCATTGCTCCTTCGGCAAAGGCGCCGACGGTCGGCAATCGCTCGGCGCGCGCACCGCGGGCAGCAGCCCGCGCCGCGCGCAGGCCAGCCTCAGCCTCCGCCAGCCAAGGATTGTGCTGGAGCGCGGCATCCATGGCCTCATCCAGCGTCGCGGGAATTTGGGGATTGGCGGGCAGCGGTTCGAGCCCATCCGGCGAAAGGCCGGTCAAATTCGAAAAGCGGGCATCGGCTGCAATCACAAATCCTTTCGATTGGGCAAGACCCGCCTCCGCTTCCGCGAGCCGCGCGGCGGCCTGCGCCACGTCAGTGCTGGGGCTCTCACCGGCCTTGTAACGCAGCTGAGCCTGCCGCTGAATCTCCTGCATCTGCATGAGCAGTTCTGTGTTGAGCGCGACCATGCGGCGGCTTGTCAGGACGTCGCCATAGGCCTGCGCGACGGCGGCAACCATCTGGCTGCGGGTCGCGTTTTCGCCGGCCCGGGCCGCATCGTTGCCGGCATTCGCCTGCGCGATTCCTGCCCTGATGCGTCCACCAGCATAGATTGGCTGCTCGATCGTCACCTGTGCCGCGCGCGGCGTTACATTGGCAGCGCCCAGGCCGAAGAAGTTCTGAGGGTCAAGGCGGCCGACGCCGATCGTCCCGGTCACTGTGGCTGTCGGCAGACCGCCGGCCTTCGCCTCACGCACGCGCGCTGCAGCGGTGTCGCTGTCTGCGTGCGCCGCCTCGATTTCGGGTGCATGCTTCAGCGCCGCTGCAATCGCCTCGTCCAGCGTTGTCGCCTGCGCAGGCAGGGCAATGCCGGTGAGCAGGCCAATCAGGATCAGCCGGCCAGTCTTCATCTGAAGGCGTTTCCGGGACGCACGCCCATCGCTTTGAAGATCATGGCCGCCGGGCAGAAACCGGTAATGCCCGCCTGGATCATATTGAGACCGGCGAAGACGGTGAGCGCGATCCACCAGGGGTGGACCGTGAGCGACAGCGTCACACCGAGCAACACGACGAAGCCGGCGAACATCAGGACGGCACGATCGATATTCATGGCAATTTCTCCCAACCTGAGGACTCTTGGCGCCGTCAGAGACGCAGCTTGCGGATGCCCATGACATGCAGGGCCAGCTTCTCGTAGAAGGGCTCGCTCTCGCCCTTGCGGACCTTGCGCAGGAAATATTTCTCGAAGCCGATCTTCGCCAGATGGACCCATTTGCCGCTCGACGACCAGTTGACGTTCCGCGGAGGAATCTGTGGCTGGGCGACGAAAGCGACACCACCGTCACCGAAGTCGGCGAGGCAGACCGCGTTCCACGTGGCCTCGGCGGTCGCCTCCTTGCCGTCGATGATCGCCGCGAGATTGGCGGCAATCGCGGTCACCATGCTCTCGATCATGAAGCCGGTCTTGGGGACGCCGACAGGCACGGGCGTCGGCCCCGTGGGCGGGATCGCGACGCAGACGCCCAGCGCAAAAATCTCCGGGAAGGCAGGATTGCGCTGATGCTTGTCGACCAGGATGAAGCCGCGTGGATTGGTGAGACCTTCGATGCCGCGCACGGCGGGCACGCCGCGGAAGGCGGGCAGCATCATCGAGAAGCCGAAGGGCAGGTTGTGGGTCTTCTTGACCGCGCCGTCCTCGCCAACTTCCTCGACATGCATCATGCCGGCCTCGACCTTCGCGACCTTGGCGTTGGTGATCCACTTGATGTGGCGATTGCGCATCTCGCTTTCGAGCAGACCTTTGGTGTCGCCGACACCATCGAGGCCGAGATGGCCGATATAGGGCTCGGAGGTCACGAAGGTCATCGGCACCTTGTCGCGAATCTTGCGTTTGCGCAGCTCGGTGTCGAGGATCAGCGCGAACTCATAGGCCGGGCCGAAACAGGATGCCGCCTGCACGGCGCCGACGACGATGGGGCCGGGATTGGCGCAGAAGGCGTCGAATGCGTCGGCAGCTTTGGAGGCATGGGCGGTCTGGCAGACCGAGACAGTATGGCCACCGTGAGGCCCCAGCCCCTCGATCTCGTCGAAAGCGAGATCGGGGCCGGTTGCAATCACCAGATAGTCATAGTCGATCGACGTCCCATCATTCAGTTCCACGCGCTTCTCCGCCGGGTGGAGCCGCTTCGCACCAACAGGAGTGAAACCGATCTTCTTCTTGGCGAAGACGGGCGGCAGATGGACCTGGATCGCTTCTGGCTCGCGCCAGCGCACAGCGACCCAAGGGTTTGATGGAACGAAGCTATATGTCTCGGAGTCGGAGACGGTCATCACCTCGGCCCTGTCCTTGACGGCGGCCTTGATCTCGTAGGCGGCGATCGTTCCACCCAGACCGGCACCCAGAACCACGATCTTCGGCTTGCCCATCGGTCCTTCTCCATTTCTTCAATCGTCATTGACTAATATAAGCATCTCACGATATATGCAATGGGGAAATTGAAGGAGGCATCCATGTTCGGATTCGGAAAAGGCAGGGCTCATCGCGAGATCGGGCCGATGGAACTTGACGCCATGCTGAAAAATGACGCCGTGTTGCTTGTCGACGTGCGCGAGCCAGACGAGTTCGCTTCGGGCCACATTGCAGGTGCAGTAAACATGCCGCTGTCGACATTTTCACCTCGTAATGTTCCGGATGCACAGGGCCGGACCGTCGTGCTGCAATGCGCCGGCGGAAAGCGCTCGGGCATGGCGCTTGAGAAATGTGGTCAGGCGCAGTCAGCCATCGACACCCATCTGGCCGGCGGCATCGGGGCTTGGAAATCTGCCGGACTTCCCGTGGTGACGGGCTGAAACGGCGAACGGGGATCATATGATGGCGAAGAGAGCGAAAGCGTTCTGGCTTTACGGCGCATTGTTGGCCCTTTCAGCATGTGGCGGTGAACCCGTACCGGAACAGCGGTCGGCCAGCCTGCCCGCAGGCGAGACGCTGCGCCTCGCCCTGAGGGACATCGCCGACATGAAAGCTGTTGGTGCCGAAATCGCCACCCGCGATCAGGCCGAGGCTTTGGCCCGCATCCCCGGCACGCTCACCAGCCTCTCCGTTCGCGCCGGCGACATGGTCAGCAAGGGCCAGCGCATCGGCATGATCGTTGATGCGAGGCTCGGCTATGAAACCAGCGCCTATGGCGCGCAGGTCGCCGCAGCACAGGCTGAGGCCGCCCGCGCCAATGGCGATCTCGCGCGTATCCAGGACCTCTACAATAATGGCGTCTACGCCAAGGCGCGGCTTGATCAGGCGGTCGCTGCCGCCAAGGCGGCAAATGCAATGGTCGCGGCTGCCCAGGCCCAGCGAGGCGCGAGTGCCAGCGTTGCGGGACAGGGTGCCGTGCTGGCCCCGGCAAGCGGTCGCGTCCTGCGCGCCGACATCCCGGCCGGGTCGGTCGTGGCGCCGGGCATGTCGATCGCAACCGTGACCGCAGGACCACCCATCCTGCGCCTCATGCTGCCAGAGTCGGCGGCCGGTGCAGTTCACACCGGTTCGCGCGTGCTGGTCACCGATACGAACTATTCCGGCACGCGCGAGGGCGTCGTCGCGCAGGTCTATCCGGGCGTCAGTGGCGGACAGGTCCGTGTCGATGCGACGCTGCCGGGCCTCACCACCGATTTCGTTGGGCGCCGCATCAGCGCCTCCGTCTCCCTGGGCACACGCAAGGCGCTGGTGGTCCCGCGCCGCTTCGTCACGACGCAATATGGCATCGACCAGGTGCACGTCCTGGGCAGCGACAAGGCTCTCAGCATGGTGCCGGTGCAGGTTGCGCCGACAGACGACCCGGAAATGCTCGAGATCCTGAGCGGCGTGACTGCGGGTGATACGCTGTTCGTTCCAAAGGGCGCGAAATGAACCTCGGAATTTCCGGCCGGCTTACCCGCGCCACCATTTCCTCTCCCCTGACGCCGCTTTTCCTGTTGGCGGCGCTGGCCGTTGGTCTGCTGGCTCTCTTCTCGATCCCCCGTGAGGAGGAGCCGCAGATCAGCGTGCCGATGGTCGATATCCAGGTGATGGCGCCTGGCCTCTCTGCTGGTGACGCGACCGAGCTGGTCGGCATTCCGCTGGAGACGATCGTCAAGAGCATCGACGGCGTGGAGCATGTCTACACCCAGACGCAAGACGATGGCGTGATGGTGACGGCACGCTTTCTCGTCGGATCGAACCCGGAAGACGCTGCCATTCGTGTCGAGGAGAAGCTGCGTGCCAACTGGGACAGGAAGCCGGTCGGCATTCCCGATCCCAAGGTGACCGTTCGCGGCATCAACGATGTGCCGGCCGTCGTGCTGACACTCACACCAAAGTCCGGCGCGGCGGGTCAGTGGAATGACGCCAGCCTATACGAGCTCGCAGCGAAGCTTCGCACCGAGATCGCCAAGGTCGACAATATCGGCCTGACTTTCCTCGTCGGCGGACGCCCCGAGGAAATCCGCATCGCGCCCGATCCGGCGAGGCTGCGCCAATTTGGCGTCCCCCTCAGCAGCGTGATCGAGGCGGCGAGCCAGGCCAATCGCAGCTTTCCGCTCGGCAATATCCGCGAGGACGGCAAGGCGGTCGCTGTCACGGCCGGCCGAACGCTCTCCTCTGCACAGGAAGTCGGACTCCTGACAGTGCGCTCGGCAAGCGGTGCGCCAGTCTATCTGCGCGATGTCGCAACAGTCTCACAGGGGCCGCGCGAAGATCAGGCCCGTGCGTGGCGCTGGGCGAAGACGGGCGAAAGCTGGAACAGCGCGCCGGCCGTCAGCATCGCCATCGCCAAACGCGCGGGCGCCAATGCCGTGGTCGTTTCCGACGCGATCCTGGAGCGCCTCGAGACCCTCAGAGGCAAGCTCATTCCCGACAGCGTGAGCGTTGCCGTCACCCGCAACTATGGCGAGACCGCGAACGAGAAAGCCAACGAGCTGCTCTTCCATCTCGGCCTGGCGACAATCTCCATCGTCGTGCTGATCGGCTTTGCCATCGGCTGGCGCGAGGCTGCGGTGACTGCGGTGGTCATCCCAACGACCATCCTGCTTACCATGTTCGCTTCGAACCTGATGGGCTACACGATCAACCGCGTCAGCCTCTTTGCGCTCATCTTCTCGATTGGCATTCTCGTCGATGACGCCATCGTCATGATCGAGAACATCGCCCGCCACTGGGCGATGGATGACGATCGGACGCGGACACAGGCCGCCATCGAGGCGGTCGCAGAGGTCGGCAACCCAACGGTTGTCGCGACGCTCACCGTGGTTGCCGCGCTCCTGCCGATGCTGTTCGTTTCGGGGCTTATGGGTCCATACATGGCGCCGATCCCGGTCAATGCATCGGCAGCCATGATCTTCTCTTTCTTCGTCGCCGTCGTGCTCGCGCCCTGGCTCATGATCCGCTTCGCGAGAAAGACGCTGGCGCACGGCGCTGGCGGGCATGACGACAGTGGCGGAAAGCTTGGCCGGCTCTATGCAAGGGTCGCCCGCCGTGTGATCGACACACGCAGGTCCGCATGGCGCTTCCTCATCGGCGTCGGCATTGCGACGCTCGTCGCCTGCTCGATGTTCTATTTCAAGGCCGTGACCGTGAAGCTGCTGCCCTTCGACAACAAGTCGGAGGTGCAGGTCGTCGTCGACATGCCGGAGGGCACCTCCCTCGAGAATACCAGCCGCGTGCTGGAAGGCGTCGCCGCCGTCGTGCGCCAGTTGCCGGAAGCGACCGCGATGGAAGCCTATGTTGGCACCTCGGCGCCGTTCAATTTCAACGGCCTTGTCCGCCACTATTTCCTGCGGTCTCAGCCCGAGATGGGCGACGTCATGGTGACCCTTTTGCCCAAGGGCGATCGCAGTCGCTCCAGCCACCAGATCGCGCTCGATCTGCGCGGGCGACTGAAAGCGCTCAAGCTGCCCGCGACCGCTTCTGTCAAAGTGGTTGAGACTCCGCCAGGACCGCCGGTACTGGCAACGTTGCTGGCCGAAATCTACGGCCCGGACGCGGCGACGCGCCAGAAGACGGCCATCGAGCTGGAAAAGATCTTCAAATCGGTGCCGTTCATCGTCGACGTCGACAACAGCTTCGGCGATCCGCGTCCGAAGCTGCGCCTCGTGCCGCAGCGTGATCGCGTCGATTATTACGGCCTTTCCGAGCGTCAGCTTTCCGACAGCATCGGCATGCTGATGGGAAGCCAGACGGTCGGCTACGCGCCGCGCGGCGACGGTCGCGCGCCACTGCCCATCACCATCGCGCTCGCGCAGAAGGACCGCAGCTGGACACAGGCTCTCTCCGCGACGCCAGTTGCCCAGACGTCGATCGGCCAGCTCATCGACCTCGGCGCCGTCGTCGACGCGCGCACGGAGGCCGGCAGCCCCGCCATCTTCCGCCGCGACGGCCGCTATGCCGACATGGTGACCGCCGAGCTCGCGGGCGCCTATGAAGCCCCGATCTACGGCATGCTCGCCGTCGACAAGGCGATCAACGATTATGACTGGGCAGCTAAGGGTCTGGTGAAGCCGCAAATCCGCCTGAACGGCCAGCCGGAGGATGAATCGAAACCCAGCATGCTTTGGGATGGCGAATGGGAGATTACCTGGGTGACCTTCCGCGACATGGGCGGCGCCTTCATGGTCGCGCTGCTTGGCATCTACATTCTCGTCGTTGCCCAGTTCCGCAGCTTCAAGCTGCCGCTCGTCATCCTGACGCCGGTACCGCTCACGCTGGTCGGCATTGTGCTGGGGCATATGCTATTCCGGGCACCGTTCACGGCGACCTCGATGATCGGCTTCATCGCCTTAGCAGGGATCATCGTGCGCAACTCGATCCTGCTGGTCGATTTCATCCGGCACAGTGCAGCGCCGGGCAAGCCGCTTCGCGACGTACTGATCGAGGCTGGAACGATCCGCGTCAAGCCGATCGCCCTGACCGCAGCGGCGGCCATGATCGGCGCAGCCGTTATCCTCACCGACCCCATCTTTCAGGGCCTGGCAATTTCGCTGCTCTTCGGCCTTGCCTCCTCGACGTTGCTGACGGTGTTGGTTATTCCGGCGATCTATGTCGTGCTCAGGGACGGTGAACGGCCGGCAACGCAATGAAGATGGAAGACATGAAACTCGGCCTGCTGTGCGAGCGCGCGACGGAAGTCGCCGCCATGCTCAAATTGGTCGCCAACCAGCAACGGCTGGTGCTGCTTTGCCGGTTGCGTGAAGGCGAGGCGTCGGTCAGCGAGTTGATTAATCTGTGCGGTCTCTCGCAGTCGAGTGTATCCCAGCATCTTGCGAAGATGCGGGAAGGCGGCATTTTGCAGACCCGTCGAGATGCCCAGACAATTTATTATCGGCTCGAGAACCCGCATGTCGAAGCGCTGATGGAATTCATGTGCGACCGCTTCCAACCGCAACCCGAGCAAGGCTGAAGCCGCGCGTGAGAATGAGACGAAGAGGTTGCGCCTGCTGCTAATGTAACGGAACGGAGTTGCCCCGATGACCGCGCTCATACTGGCCCGTGCGCAGTTCGCCTTCGTGGTGAGCTTCCACTTCCTGTTTCCGGCTTTCACGATCGGGCTGGCGAGTTTTCTCGCGGTGCTCGAGGGGTTGTGGCTGAAGACCGGTCGCGGCGTCTACGCCAATCTCTATCGCTACTGGCTCAAGATCTTCGCGATCGTCTTCGCCATGGGCGTCGTCTCGGGCATCGTCATGTCTTACCAGTTCGGCACAAACTGGTCGGTCTTTTCGGATAAGGCCGGTCCCGTCATCGGGCCGCTCATGGCCTATGAGGTGCTCACCGCCTTCTTCCTCGAGGCGGGCTTTCTCGGCGTCATGTTGTTCGGCATCAACAAGGTGGGCCGAAAGCTTCATTTCACAGCGACGCTCGCCGTCGCAGTCGGCACATTCATCTCGGCCTTCTGGATTCTCGCCGTGAACAGCTGGATGCAGACGCCGGTCGGCTATGAGATGGGCGCCAACGGCCAGTTCCTGCCGGGTCCGAGCTGGACCACGATCATCTTCAGCCCCAGCTTCCCCTATCGCCTGGTCCACACCGTGCTGGCAGCCTATCTGACGACGGCCTTCGCGATTGGTGGCGTCGGAGCCTTCCATCTGCTCAAGGACTGGAAGAACCCCGGTGCTCGCAAGATGTTCTCCATGGCGATGTGGATGGCGGCGATTGTCGCGCCGATCCAGATTTTTGCCGGCGACATGCACGGGCTCAACACACTTGAGCATCAGCCGGCCAAGGTCATGGCGATGGAAGGTCATTATCAAAGCCATCCCGACGGCGCGCCGCTCATCCTGTTCGGCATACCCAACAGCAAGGAGAAGCGCGTCGACTATGCGGTCGAGATTCCCAAGGCGTCTTCGCTGATCCTGAAGCATGACCCCAATGCGCCGCTCGCCGGGCTCGACACTGTGCCCTCAGAGGACCAGCCGCCGGTCGGCATCGTTTTCTGGGCCTTCCGCGTCATGGTCGGGCTCGGCTTCGCCATGGCTGGCCTTGGCCTTTGGAGCCTGGTCGCACGATGGCGCGGCAAGCTCTACGACTGGACTTGGCTGCATCGCGCGGCGCTGGCGATGGGACCCGCCGGCTTCGTCGCCGTGCTGGCCGGGTGGATTGTCACCGAGGTCGGCCGCCAGCCCTTCACCATCTATGGCTTGCTACGTACAGCGGACAGTGCCTCTCCCCTCGACGCGCCAGCCGTCGCGACGTCGCTCGTCGCTTTCGCGGCGACCTATTTCATCGTGTTCGGCATGGGCATCCTCTATCTGTTGAAACTCATGCGCAAACCGCCCGAGGCGCACGAAGCCATGTTGGATGGCACGCCGATCCGCAGCGCCGGCGTCACGCCCGCTCCCGCGGTCCTGGAAGGAGGGCAGCCATGATCGACCTCACTGTCATCTGGGCCGGCATCATCGCCATCGCCATCATCGCCTATGTGGTGATGGATGGCTTCGATATTGGCATCGGCATCCTGTTCCAGTCCTTCAAGGTAGGCCCGGATCGCGACACGGCCATGAACAGCATCGCGCCGGTGTGGGACGGCAACGAGACCTGGCTGGTGATGGGCGGCGGTGGGCTTCTTGCCGCCTTCCCGCTGGCTTATGCGATCATTTTGCCCGCACTCTATGCGCCGCTCACAGCCATGCTGCTGGGGCTGGTGCTGCGCGGCGTGGCGTTCGAGTTTCGCTGGCGCGACGCTGCGCATCGCAAGACATGGGACGTCGCATTCACATTGGGCTCGACGATAGCGACGCTGGCGCAGGGCATTACGCTGGGCGCGCTGCTGCAGGGAATCCGGATCGAAGGCCGCGCTTATGCCGGAGGCTGGTGGGACTGGCTGACGCCGTTCAGCGTGCTGACGGGCGTCGGCCTCGTGGTCGGCTACAGCTTGCTGGGCGCGTGCTGGCTCAACTGGAAGACGGAAGGCGCGCTGCAGGAACAGGCGGCGAAGCTGGCGCGGCGCCTGGGGATGCTGCTCCTCCTGGTGATTGGGCTGGTCAGCCTGATGACGCTCGGGCTGGAGCCTGAATATTATACCCGCTGGCTCGCCTATCCAGGTGTGCTCGCCACCGCGCAGGTGCCGCTGGCAACGCTCATCGTGACCGTGATGTTCTACCGGAGCCTGAACAAGCGGCAGGATGCTGCACCATTCTTCTGGGCGCTCGGCCTCTTCGGTCTGTCTCTTGTGGGCCTGGCTATTTCGATCTGGCCCTATGTCATTCCCGCCCGCGTGACGATCTGGGAGGCGGCTGCGCCGGTGCGCAGCCAGGTGTTCATGCTGATCGGCGCGGGCATCATGCTCCCAGTCATTCTGGCCTATACGGGCTGGGCCTATTGGGTGTTTCGCGGCAAGGTTGGGCACGGGGGCTACCATTGATGCGACAAGCGCTCGCACGGCTAGGCTGGTTCGTTGGCCTCTGGTCGACGGGCGTGATCGTCTGCGCGACAGTCGCTTTCTGTATCCGCCTGTGGCTGCGAAGCTAACGCCGATAAGTCCGAGCCGAACAACCTGCGCTGCTGGATCAAGGGCTCGCTGCCCGAGCCGGGCTATACCTATGCCGGCAACTGATGCACGTCTGAAGCCCTCGCTGTTCCAAGGGACAGGGCCAACGGGGTTCATTCGTAGCGCAAAGCTTTCACGGGGCTGGTGCGCGCGATGCGGACCGCGTGGGTGGTAACGGTGCCGACCGCGATGGCCAGCGCGACCGCGGCCGCGACGACGAACGGCAATGGCGTGAGGGCGATGCGCTCGTCGAACCCGTTGAGCCAGTCGCGCATCAGCCACCAGGCGACGGGCCATGCGACGAGATTGGCGATCAGCACCGGCCGGCTGAATTGCCAGACCAGCAGCCGCACGATGTCGAGCGTCCGGGCGCCGAGCACCTTGCGGATGCCGATCTCCTTCGTGCGCCGCTCGGCCGTGAAGGCGGCGAGGCCGAACAGTCCCATGCAGCCGATGACCACCGCGAGGATCGCGAACATGCCAAACAGCTGCGCGCGCCTCTCGTCGGGTCTGTAGAGCGTTTGGATGATATCGGTCACGAAGCGCGACGCGAAGGGAACGTCGGGCACCATGCGCCGCCAGATGGCTTCCACCCTGTCGCGTACGGTCTTGGGGTCGCCCTCGAAGCGCACGAGCAGCTGGTTATAGCCCTGGCGCTGATAATAATAGACGATCGGCTGGATCGGCTGGCGGACACTGCGATAGCGCACGTCGCTGACCACGCCCACGACGGTGCCGGGCACTTGGCCGCCTGCTTCTGGAATGGTGAAACCCACCGAGATCGGCTTGCCGATCGCACTCTGCGGCGTGGGGAAGCCAAGCCGCTTGGTGGCGGATTCAGAAAGGACATAATTGACGCCGCGCGCCACAAGCGCCTTCTCGGCCTCGATCTCGGGCGGCTGGGGCGTCCAGGCATCATCCATTGCGATCGTCTCGGAAACATTGCGGCCCGCGATGATGCGCATGCCCAGAGCGGGGACGACCCCCGGATCGATGCCATAGATGCCGAGATTGATTGGATTGACCTGGCCCGGACGACGCACGTCAGTCATCGAGTTATTGCCCGGATTGACGGCGATCGTCGTGCGCCCGACCGCAGTGACGCCGGGGATCTTGCGCACTTCCTCCTGCAGCGTCTTGGCGACGCGCTCCGCGTCGGGCGCGCCCAGCGCATAGACCTGCATCAGGCCTTCACGCTTGTAGCCGGCGTCCATTGTCCGCTCGTAGATGGTCTGGCCATAGACGATGGCGGTGCAGATGATGAGGCCGATCGAGACGGCGAACTGGCCGACGACAAGTAGATTTCGCAGGCGCCCGGAGCCCTCCGCGTCGGCGGCCGACTTGTTCGCCTTGAGTACGCGCGCCGGCTGGAAGCGCGAGAGGTAGAAGGCGGGGTAGAGTCCACCGGCGAGGCCGACGAGCAGCGCCAGCCCGATCACCGGCAGCAGGATGCCGTCGGCGCCGAAATAGTGGATCTCCATCGACGCATCGAGGAACGCGTTGAGCGCCGGAAGGGCCAGCTCGGCAAGCGCCAGCGCGATCAGCGTCGCAATGCCGGAAACGAGGACAGACTCCCCCAGGAACTGGGCGATGAGCTGGCCGCGCGTTGCGCCCAGCACCTTGCGCAGCGCGACCTCGCGGGCGCGCTGCGAGGCGCGGGCCGTGGCGAGATTGGTGAAGTTGATGCAGGCCATCGCCAGGATCATCAGCGCCACCACGACGAAGGTGAGGATGGTCCGCTTGTCGCCGCCATTGGGATTGAGCGCCGCGCGCTGCGCTTCGCCGAGATGGATGTCGCGGACGTTGACCAGGTGCCAGTCCTGATATTCGCCCGGATTGCGGAACGGTCCCGCGCCCGGCTCATCCGGGATATTGCGCTTCTCCCAGGCCGGAAATTGCGCCTCGATCGCCTTGACGTCCGTTCCGGGCTTGAAGCGGACGTAGATGGGCCCGTTCTGGTTGTTCCACGATGCCAGGTTGCGCGCGTCGAACAGCTGCGATGGCTCGAAACGGGCAACCAGACTGATGTTGAGATGGGTGTTCTTGGGCAGGTCCTTGAAGACCCCTGTGACGCGATAGTCCTGTTTGACCTTGCTGAACGAGAGCGTGATCGTCTGTCCGAGCGGGTTCTGGTCGCCGAACAGCTTCTTCGCCTCGCTCTCGTTGAGGACGACGGCATTGGGGTCGTCGAGCGCGTGATGCGGATCGCCCTTCACGAACGGTATCTTCAGGATGTCGAACAGATTGCCGTCCGCCACGGCGCCCTGGGTCGGCGTGATCGCCTGGCCATTGTGCAGGATGGTCATGCCCTGCGTGTTGAGCCACACCATCTTCTCGATCTGGGGGAAGTCCTTCTTGAGCGCCTGGCCCGAGGCATAGCTCGTGACCTGCAGCTTCATTTCCTCGTCGCCGCGCGCCGTCGCCTTGTACCAGTCCTGCAGCTGGTAGACATCGTCGGTGTCGGCCATCCAGCTGTCGTAGCTGAACTCGTAGCGGACATAGGTCAGGATCAGGAGGCAGGCGGCTATGCCCAGCGAAAGACCGAAAATGTTGATGAAGGCATAGACCTTGTTCTTGGTCAGCGCCCGCAGGCCCACGGTCACATAGTTGCGCCACATCATGATGCGTGTCTCCGATCCAGTTCCGTATGTCAGGCGGCGCGCCGCCGCTCCTGCAGGATGCGCCCGTCGAGCATGTTCACCACGCGCGAGGCATAGTCGGCATGGGCGGGCGAGTGGGTGACCATGACGATCGTCGAGCCCTCGGTGTTGAGTTGCTGGAGCATCCGCATGACTTCCTCGCCATGCTGGGTGTCGAGGTTGCCGGTCGGTTCGTCGGCAAGGATGAGCCGGGGTTCGGCGACGAGCGCGCGGGCCACGGCGACGCGCTGCTGCTGGCCGCCCGAAAGCTGGCTCGGCCGATGGCGCGCGCGATGGGCGATGCCGACGCGGTCCATCACGGCATCCACGCGGCGAGTGCGCTCTGCCGGCGCGACCTTGTGATAGAGCAGGGCCAGCTCGATATTGTCGCGGACACTGAGTTCGTCGACCAGATTGAAGCTCTGGAAGATGAAGCCGATATTGGCCTTGCGGACGTCCGCCAACTGGCTTTCGCCCAGGCCCGCGACTTCCTGCTCGCCGAACAGATACGAGCCGCTCGAGGGGCTGTCGAGCATGCCGATCATATTGAGCAGGGTCGATTTCCCGCAGCCCGAGGGGCCCATGATCGCGACGAATTCGCCATCGACGATGTCGAGGTCGATCGCGTCCAGGGCGGTGGTCTGCACCGTGTCCGTGCGATAGACGCGCGAGAGATTGCGCATGCGCAGCATGGGTCTTCCTTTCAGTCCTTCAGGTCGAGACGGGTCTTGTCGGTATATCCGGTGTAGGGCGAGGTGATCACGCGCTCGCCAGGCGTCAGGCCGTCGAGCACTTCCACATAGTCCGTGTTGCGCCTGCCCAGCCGGACATCACGGCGGATGGCGCTGCGGCCGTCAGGCGCCACCACGAACACCCAGGCACCCTGCGTGTCGTTATAGAACGCGCCGTTTGGCACGAGCACCGCGGGCGCCGGGTCGCCCAGCGTCAGGCGTGTCTGCATTGTCTGCCCGCGCTGGATGTTGTCGGGCTCGGCGTCGAGGAACTGCAGGTCGATCTGGAACTGGCCGTTCTGCACCTGAGGGTAGATTTTCGTGACGCGCGCCGTGTAACGCTTGCCGTTCCAGTCGAGCGCGGCGCGCTGGCCGACGGCGACGCGGCCGAGATAGAATTCGTCCACGCCCGCCTGCAGCTTGTTGTGGCCGGGGGAGTCGATCTGGCCGATGCGCTCGCCGCGCTGGAGCGACTGGCCCACCTGGACCGTGAAGCCGGAGAGCTGGCCGTCGACGGGCGCCTTGAGGTTGAGCGCTTCCAGATTCATGCGGGCAAGCTTCAGGCTCGATTCCAGCGAAGCGACCGATTCCCGCAGCTTGGCGAGCTGGCTGCGCTGCAGCCGCCGGTCTGTCTCCTGCGTGCGGAGGAGGACGGCGACCCGGCTCACCTCGAAATCATATTGGTCGCGCGTGTCGGCATGCTGGCGCTTGGAGACAAAGCCTTGGTCGGCGAGCGGCTTCTCAAGGTCGAGCTGACGCTTGGCCTTCTGGGCCGCGAGCCGAGCCTCGAGCAGCGCGCGTTCGTCGGCGAGGCCGGTCTGGGCCAGCGCCAGCTCCTGGCTGCGCATCGCGTTGATCTGCTGCTCCACCTCGGCCTGGTCGCGCAGCGTCGAGAGCTGGAGGTCTGCATTGGAAAGGATGGCGATCAACTGTCCCTTTTTGACGGTCGCGCCGTCCTCGACGACCATCTGTTCGACGCGGCCGCCTTCGAGGGAATCGATGAACACGGTCAGCAGGGGGGTGACGCGCGCACGCAGCGGGATGAAATCCTCGAAGGTGCCGCGCGTCACGGGTGAAATGGTGATGTGATTGGTCTCGACCGTCTCGCTCGACCCGCTCGGCGCGAACCACCAGAAGAGCAGTACGGCGAGCAGGATGGCGACCGCGCCGCTCCCCCACTTGACCCAGCCCGGCAACGCGGTCGATGCGACGACCTGGTCCATGCCGCTGCCGCTCACCGGCGCGGGCCTGTCCTTGCTCTTGTTCAGTCCGACAACGCTCATGCCCAATGCTCCGCAACCTTCGTGCCAGACGATGTTCGAGCACGATGACGGGCGTTCATCACGCAATCTCCAGCCGCATACTGTTCGTTTTCGAACGTCCGTGTTCGAATTCGAACGCCAGCCGGATCGCCGCGGCGGTCAGGATGATGCTGGTTCGCTCTTGGCCGAGATCGAGATCCAGGCCCCATTGGCCGCTCCGCGCCTGGCCCGTGGCGGCCGCGAGGACCGCCAGCACGGCCAGCAGGCCGAGTGCATATTGTCTTGCTTGCACGGTGCTCTCCTTCGCGTCGATGGATCGATGCCGGTGCAGGAGCATGAGCTGTGCCAAGTTGCGTCATCCGCGCAAAAGCGCCACGCGCGCGATCTGGCACGCATTTTGATTGTCCGGAATCGAACGGTCGCCTTATGGGAACGGACAGATGGACAGCAGCACTGAATTCGACCTTTGCATCGTGATTGACGATGACGACGACATCCTCATGGCGGCGCGGCTGCTGCTTCGCACGATGTTCGCCGAAGTGGTGACGCTGCGCGCGCCGCAGGATGCCATGCCGCTGCTCGCCCGCAAGCCGGACGTGGTTCTGCTCGACGCCAATTTCGCCCGCGGCGCCACCGATGCCTCCGAGGGGCTGGCCTGGCTCGACCGGCTGCTGATGGTCGATCCGGACATGGTGGTGGTGATGACAACCGCTCATGCAGGCGTGCAGGTCGCCGTCTCGGCCATGAAGCGGGGCGCGACCGATTTTGTCTCCAAGCCATGGTCGAACGAGCGCCTGCTCGCGACCGTGCGCACAGCCGCCATGCTGCGGCGTTCGCGCAGCGCCGTCTCGGTCGAGCGCGGCAAGGTCGCCACACTCGCGTCGCCGCCTGTGAGCGACATGCCGCTTCTCGGCGAGTCCCCCGCCATGGCCCGCGTCCACAGCCTCATCGCGCGCGCCGGACCGACCGACGCCAATGTCCTCATTCTCGGCGAGAATGGCACCGGCAAGGAACTGGTGGCCCGCGCGCTCCACCGCCAGTCGCTGCGCGCCGACCGGGCGATGGTGACTGTCGACCTCGGCGCCATTTCCGAGGAACTTATCGATTCCGAGTTGTTCGGCCACGTGAAGGGTGCCTTCAC
>DASWYL010000012.1:0-5083 GCA_036404995.1 Sphingobium sp.
ATCAGCGCCGCGACCATGTCGCCGGCCTCGTCATAGAGCTGCACCTGGGTGCCGGTGAGCTGCCACGAGGCGACCACCGCCAGACCCGAGAGCCCGCAGCCCGGCGTCGACGCGCGGTAGCGGTTGGTGCCGGTCTTGGCCGTATAGGTCAGGTTGAGCTTGCACTGCTCGGCGCCCGAAACGATGGTCCAGCCGCCCAAGAGCTTCTCGATGGAGAGACCGCCCGAGAGATCGCGCCCCGGCGCGGTCGGCACGGCGCCCATGGTGTCGAGCGTCACGAAGCCGCCGTCGGTCGACGCGGTCTGCAGCGGCGCCGGATTGGCCGGATCGCCGATGCCGGTACCACCCGACAGGGTCATCGTATTGGGCTGCGCCTGTCCGCCGAGCACCGGCTGGCCACTCAGGCCCGGCGCGACCTGCGAGGTCTGCAGCGGCTGGCCGGTGGAATCCTGCCCGATGCTGGGCAGGTTGGTGGTCGCGACCTGCGAATTCTGCACCGAACCGACCGGCTGCGGCCCGGGAAGACGCGCCTGGTTGGGATTGGTGGCGGTGCTGCTGCAGCCGGCGAGAATGGTCGCCAGGGCCGCAATCGCCGCGGCCGAAACGCTCGCGCGTTTCCAAGTCGTCATTGGCCTGCTCCATGCAGGGGACCGTCAATGGTCCCGCCAAAAAATGAACTGGGGCATATAGCGCAATGCCGTGCCGCCGTTCAACGGCGGATGCCCCGTGTTTCCCCTATTGCCTATCGTAATGTGGCATTCTTGAGGGCGGAGAAGCGATTATGCGCCCGCAAGGCAGCCCTGCAGGCGCCCCACGGAGCAGTTTTGCTACCGTGCCAGCATCTGTTTCAGGAGATCCTCGGCGAGGAGTTTGGCGTCCTCCGCCTCCTCCTCGGGCACCGTGATCGGGATGCCCCGGGGTCCGATCACGCCGGGCAGGCCGGGGAGACCCCGCTCGGCTCCCTCGCCCGGATGGAAGCCATAGGCCCGCAGCGCGGCATTGAGCGCGATCGCCAGCGAAACATCCTCGACATCGGCGATGGTGACGAGATCCATCAGTGGCCGTCGGCCGTCAGCATGGCGTCGATCTTGCCCTGCAGCACGGGGATCTCGACCCCGAGATTCTTGCTCACCGCCTCGTTCATGGTCGCGGCGATCGGCGCCGCTGCAAGGCTGAGCTTCTTGCCTGCCGAGGTGCCATAGAACTCGATCAGCACATTGAGCTCGGCCGGACTGAACCCCTCCTCTAGGATCGCCACCACCGGTACCAGCGCGGCCTTGGCGGCCTCATCGGCGAAATTGGTGATCTTGCCCTGGTACTGGAAGAGATCGATATCGGTGGCTTCCGGATAGCGCAGCTTGATGAGATCGAGCGCGGCTGGCCAGTAGGTGTCCATGATGCGCTTGGAGAGCTGCGGCTCGAAACCGACCGCTACCGCCTTGACCGCCAGATCGTGCCGCGACTCCTGGCCCAGCGCCGGGCCGGCAAAGACCAGCAGTGCCAGCGTCAGGGCCGCGGCGCGGATCATGCCAGTTCCCTCTCGACCATCATCTTCTTGATCGACGCAATGGCCTTGGCCGGATTGAGCCCCTTCGGGCAGACCTTGGAGCAGTTCATGATGGTGTGGCAGCGATAGAGCTTGAACGGGTCCTCGAGATTGTCGAGACGCTCCGCCGTCGCCTGGTCGCGACTGTCGATGAGCCAGCGATAGGCCTGCAGCAGCACGGCCGGGCCGAGATATTTCTCGCCGTTCCACCAGTAGCTCGGGCACGAGGTCGAGCAGCAGGCGCAGAGGATGCACTCATAGAGCCCATCGAGCTTTTCGCGCTCGGGCTTGGATTGCAGCCACTCGGTCCTGGGCGCCGGCGTCGTGGTCTTGAGCCAGGGCTCGATCGAGCGGTGCTGCGCGTAAAAGGTCGAGAGATCGGGCACCAGGTCCTTGATCACCGGCATATGCGGCAGCGGATAGATGCTGATCACCGGGCGACGGATGTCGTCCATACCCTTGGTGCAGGCCAGCGTGTTGGCACCGTCGATGTTCATCGAGCACGAGCCGCAGATGCCTTCGCGGCACGAGCGCCGCAGCGTCAGCGTCGCATCGACATTGTTCTTGATCCACAGCAGCGCATCCAGAACCATCGGACCGCAATCGTCGAGATCGACGAAATAGGTGTCGATGCGCGGATTCTCCTCGGTATCCGGATCATAGCGATAGATCCGGAACTCGCGGACATTGATCGCGCCGGCCGGCTTCGGCCAGGTTTTGCCCGGCTTGGGTTGCGACGCTTTGGGGAGCAGCAGCTCGGCCATCTGTTCGGTGCCTTCTCAGTTCGTCGGCGGGATGCAGACCTTGTTGCTTTCGCGCACATAGGTCGGCCATTTCTTGACCACCGCCTCGGGCACCTCGCCCTTCTGTACCATGTCGCGGAACTTGGCATTGTCCTGCATGGCGGTGATGATGTAGCCGAGCATTTCATCATCGGCATACTTTACGGCTTCATCGGCCTTGCAGGTGCAAAGCTCGGTATTCTCGTTGGACGCGCCCAGGCATGCGGCCAGATAATCGGCCTTGAGATCGGCAAAGCTCGGCGTCGCGAACGCGCTGCCCAGCATGGCCACGATCGGCAGGATGGCGAGTTTCTTCATGCCGATTTTCCTCAATAGCCCGGTTTGCAGATCTGGTTCGATTTGGCGATGTAATCGTTATAGGGCACGTTCTGCTCCGCCGGCGGCGCCTTGCCCTTCATCGAGGCAATCACCATCGCCATGAAATCGCTGTCGACGAGCTTGAGCGCCGCGTCGGCCTTGCAGCTGCAGAGCGCATCGTTCTGCGCAATGCCCATGCAGGTCTTGTAGAACTCGGCTCGCTGCTCGGCACTGGGCGCCGCGGCGAACGCCGGCACGGTCAGCATGCCGACTGCGACCAAGGCGGCGATAACACGATTCATCATCTCAGTTCCTTGCGAATAACGAGTTTGAGGCCCGACCAGACCTCATCGACCGCGGCCACTTTTACATCCACCAGCCCAATCGGCAAAACCACGTCGCGGATCACATCTTCCGTGATGTCGGTCATGACCTTCGATGCCTTCTTGGGCCAGGAAATCCAGATCGTCCCGTCCCGCGCGATCGAGTCCATCAGCGGCCTGGCATTATCTTCCAGTACGGCCCGAGAGGCGGTGAACCCGTGGATGAAATCATAGCCCGGATCGCCATCCTGCCACGTCTCCCACCCCGCCTGCGCCATCTCCTTGAAGTCGCGAGCGGTGCTTAGCGCCTTGAGCGATGCCGGCAGATCGATGAACTTCACCCGCTGCCCATCCTTGAGCCCCAGCTTCTGCGCCAGGGGTGTGCCGGAATAGCCGGAGGCGGCGGTCATGGAGCGGCCTCAAGCGGCAGGGCCGCCAAAAGTGATCCAAGGCCGTGCTTCCTTGCCCCAGCTATAAGTTCCTGATCGTAGGTCACGAGTTTGCCCCCTTGCAGTTCTGCAACTGCCAGGTAGATGCAGTCATACACGGGGTGGTAAATTGCCTGAGCAAGTTCTAGCGCTCGTCCCAGAACTGCGTCGGAGAGATCAACGATAGCCACTTTGTCACGGACGAAGCGCAAGCCGATCTTGGCATGTTCCAAGCTCATGTCGCCCACGAACACCTTTCGACGGAGCGCATTGGCGACCTCGATGACCACCAATTCAGGAGCAACGAGGTCATCGCGTTCGAGCAACGTCTCCGAGATCGCTGACATGTCCTCTTCCGCGACCCACTGCACCGCCACTGATGCGTCGACGACGATCAATGCTCCCAGTCCCGATCCGCGCGGATCAGTTTCCAGCTATCGACCTTGATAGAGCCCGGCGGCGTCATCGCCCGGATCGCGCGCGATCGCGCAACCCAATCAGTCGCAGTCTTGGATGGACTAACGGTCCGAACAATGATCGCGCGGACCTCATCATCGACAGAATGACCGTGACTCTCCGCCCTGCGTGCCAGCGCGTCGAGCGTATCCGGATCGAGATCAAGCGTAACCTTGTCGTCCATTTTGCGTCTCCGGGGGTCGGTGCCGCAGCTTAATACACGCGCGCCTTGGGCGCGATCTTCTTGAGTTCGATGCCGCCTTCGTTTTCCGGGGTCAGCGGGTCGATATGCACCGGGCGGTAGTCGAGGGACACATTGCCGGCGTCGTCGATGAAGCTGATCGTGTGCTTGCGCCAGTTGACGTCGTCGCGGTTGGGGAAGTCCTCGCGGGCGTGGGCGCCGCGGCTTTCCTTGCGGGCTTCCGCCGACACCACGGTCTGCATGGCGTTCGCCATCAGGTTCTCGAGTTCGAGCGTCTCGACTAGGTCCGAGTTCCAGATCATGGAGCGGTCGGTGACCTTGAGATCGGCGAGGCCGGCATAGACTTCGGTCATGCGCTTGACGCCCGACTGCAGCGTTTCGCCGGTGCGGAACACGGCGGCATCTTCCTGCATGGTGCGCTGCATGCGGTCGCGGAGCTTGGCGGTCGATGTGCCGCCATTGGCATTCCGCAGCCGGTCGAAGCGGGCGAGGATTTTCTCTTCGCTGGCCTTGTTGACCGGCGGCACCGCCGCGTTGCGGTCGACGACCTTGCCGGCACGGAGCGCCGCGGCGCGACCGAATACCACGAGGTCGGTGAGCGAGTTCGAGCCGAGGCGGTTGGCCCCATGCACCGAGGCGCAGGCCGCTTCACCCGCCGCCATCAGGCCCGGCACCACCGCGTCGGGCCCGCCGCGACGCGGGTCGAGGGCTTCGCCGTGATAGTTCGTGGGGATGCCGCCCATATTGTAGTGCACCGTCGGCAGCACCGGGATCGGCTCGCGGGTGAGATCGACGCCGGCGAAAATCTTCGCCGATTCCGAAATGCCCGGCAGCCGCTCGTGCAGTACCTTGGGATCGAGATGGTCGAGATGGAGGTGGATGTGGTCCTTCTTGGGACCCACGCCCCGGCCTTCGCGGATTTCAATGGTCATGCAGCGCGACACCACATCGCGCGACGCCAGGTCCTTGGCGTTGGGTGCATAGCGCTCCATGAAACGCTCGCCCTCGGAATTGACGAGATAGCCGCC
>DASWYL010000013.1:0-12871 GCA_036404995.1 Sphingobium sp.
TTCATCATCGAGCAGCAGGGCTGGAGCGGCGGATGAGGTGAGGATCGCCAACGCCAGATTGTGCGCGACGTCAGGATGTGTGGGTATAGTCATGGTCGTGACCCCTTCCGGGGACGGCCGGCAAGCTCTCGCAGTTGAAAACCGATCCGGAAGACGGCGAATCGCTACTCTCGGGGCAGAGGGCGCCTTGTTCGCAAATGCACCATAACATGGTTCGCGTCCCCACAGGGTATCTTATTGGACATCGCATGAAAATCGCGGGCGCGATCCATGGGGAGCGGGTTGGACAAGACATTGTCAACATGACTCGCCAGCCCGCGCGGACCGTTCTAAAGGGGCGGCATGCATGCGCTTGCCAATCCGCGCCGATTCCTCGGGATTGCCCGGCCCCTGACTCCCTGGCTGTTCTGGTCCGGCGTTGCCCTTATCGTTCTTGGATCGCTTGGCGGGTTGTTCATCGCCCCTGCCGACTATCTGCAGGGTGACAGCTTTCGCATCATCTATATCCACGTGCCGGCGGCCTGGCTGTGCACCGGCGGATGGACGGGCATGGCAATCGCCGGGATCGTCCAGCTGGTCTGGCGTCACCCGCTTGCCGCTGTTGCAGGGCGCGCCATCGCCGCGCCCGGCGCGCTGTTCACCGCGATCACCCTGGCCAGTGGCTCAATCTGGGGCCGGCCGACCTGGGGCACCTGGTGGGAATGGGATGGCCGCATGACCTCGGTGCTGATCCTGCTCTTCCTCTACCTGGGCTACATGGCCCTCGCCCGGGCGAGCGCGGACAATGAGGAAAGCGGCGGCGCCAGCAAGGTGACGGCGCTCTATGCCATTGTCGGCGCGATCAACCTGCCGATCATCCATTATTCGGTGACCTGGTGGAACAGCCTGCACCAGGGCCAGAGCCTCAGCCTCATGGGCGGCAGCAAGATCGCCGGTTCCATGCTCTGGCCGCTCGGCCTGACCGTGGTCGGCTTCTCGACCTGGTTCGGGGCCATTGTCCTGCTGCGGATGAGGGCCATATTGGCGCAGACGCGCATCGAGGCGCGTCAGCGCCGCATGGCGCGAGGTTGAGAACATGAATCCCTGGCCTTTCGTTATCGCCGCCTATGCGATCACATTGCTCGGTGCGGCCGTGACCAGCATCTGGGCATGGCGCTCGGCCAGCGACGCGGAAACGCGCGCCAATGCGTTGAAGGAGCGGGACTGACCCATGGCCGTCGTCGTTCCGCCCGCACGCAAGGGCCTCAAGAGCAAGCATCAGCGCCTCATCCTCATCCTGCTCGCCGTGGGCGCGATGATCGCGGCCGCGTTGCTCGCCATGTCGGCGCTCAAGGACCAGGCCGCCTATTTCTATACGCCGAGCGAAGCCGTCGCTGCCAAGGTCGAGCCGGGCAGGGCGATCCGTCTTGGCGGCATGGTCGTGGCGGGCTCGCTCAAGCGCGAGGCCGATGGCGTTACGGTCCGTTTCCTTCTGACCGACGGCAAGGCACAGGTCCCGGCGACCTATTCCGGCATCACGCCGGACCTGTTCCGGGAGGGTTCCGGCGCCATCGGCGAGGGATCTTTCGACGCGAGCGGCACATTCCGGGCGACAGAAATCCTCGCCAAGCATGACGAGCGCTACATGCCGCGCGAGATGGAAGGCATCAGCTACGATGCCAAGACGCACAAGGTCGAAAAGACTGCCCGATGATTGCTGAAACCGGACTTGCCGCGCTCTGGCTGGCCGCCGTGCTGGCCGGTCTCCAGCTCGTCCTCGCGTGGCTGACCGTATCGCGGGGCGACCAGAATGCCGCGCGGCTCGTCCGACCCGTTGCGCTCGCGCAGGGAGCACTCACCGCCCTTGCGTTCGCGCTGCTCATCGCGCTGTTCCTGCGCTCCGACATGTCGGTCGTGCTGGTGGCCGCGAACAGCCATTCGATGAAACCGTTCATCTACAAGTTTGCCGGCGCGTGGGGCAATCACGAGGGCTCGATGCTGCTCTGGGTGACGGTCATGAGCGCGGCGGGCATGGCCATCGCCCTGTTCGAGCGCGGCCTCGACAAGGCGACGCACTATGCGACGCTGGGTTCGCAGGCTGCCATTTCGCTGGGATTCTATGCATTTCTCCTGTTTTCTTCCAACCCGTTCGCGCGGCTCGATCCGCCGGCAGCGGACGGGCAGGGGCTCAATCCGCTGCTGCAGGACCCCGGTCTCGCCTTCCACCCGCCGACGCTCTATTTTGGCTATGTCGGGCTGTCCGTAGCCTTCTCCTTCGCGGTCGGCGCCTTGCTGACGCGCAAGGTCGATGCGAGCTTCGCCCGTGCGATGCGGCCGTGGGTGCTCATCGCCTGGATCTTCCTCACTGTCGGCATCACGGCGGGCAGCTACTGGGCCTATTATGAGCTGGGCTGGGGTGGCTGGTGGTTCTGGGACCCGACCGAGAATGCCTCGCTGATGCCTTGGCTGGCGGCCACCGCGCTGTTCCACAGCGTCTCGGTGCTCGCCGCGAGGGACGCATTGCGTGCCTGGACGATCATGCTTTCGGTCGTCGCCTTCGCCATGTCGATGGTCGGCACCTTCCTCGTCCGCTCCGGCATCCTGACCAGCGTCCATGCTTTCGCGGTCGATCCCACGCGCGGCGGCTTCCTGCTCGCTTTGCTGGGCTTCTATATCGGTGGCGCGTTGCTGCTCTTCGCGCTCCGCATCGGCACCGTGAACGAAGGCAGGCGCTTCGATCCCGTCAGCCGCGAGACGATGCTGGTGCTCAACAACCTGCTGCTGAGCGTCATCCTCGGCCTCGTGCTGGTCGGCACGCTCTATCCGCTGCTGACCGAGATGATGGGCGTCAAGGTCTCGGTCGGGCCGCCCTATTTCAACATGATCATCGGTCCGTTCACGCTGCTGCTGATGGCTTTGCTCGTCATTGGCCCGTTGGCGCGCTGGCGGCGCGACGATCTCAAGGGGCTCTTGCGCAAGATCATCCCTGCTGTCGCGCTGGCGGTTGTCGTGCTCGTCGCGGTGAAGGTCGTGGCCGGCTCGCAAATCGGCATCTTGCCGCTGCTCGGCCTGACGGCGGCAGCCGGCGTTGCGATAGCCAGCGTCATGCCGCTCGTCGGGCGAAATCTCCGCCGTACGCCCTTGTTCACCTGGGGCATGGTCATTGCCCATCTCGGCTGCGCGGTCAGCTTGGCCGGCATGGCAAGCGACACGGCGTTCACGACCGAGAAGCTCGTCGCCGTCCGCCCGGGCGCCAAGGTCGATGTCGCAGGCTGGCAGGTCGAGTTCCGCGGTGTCCTGCCCATTGCCGGTCCCAACTGGACGGCGATGGAGGCGACCATGGCCGTCAGCAAGGGCGGCGGCGCGCCGACCATCATGCGGCCGCAAGCGCGCTTCTTCTCCAACCCGCCGACGCCGACGACCGAATCGGCGCAGCTCACCGCCTGGAACGGTCAGCTCTATCTCGTGCTTGGCGACGAGCTCGAGGATGGCCGCTGGCAGCTGCGCCTGTGGTGGAAGCCGTTCGTAACCTTCATCTGGGCCGGCGGCGGCCTGATCGCGCTCGGCGGATTGCTTGCGCTCGTCGGTCGCCTCGGCCGGGGCTGGATTCGCGGCCGGGCGCGGGCGCGCAATGCACCCGGGGACGAGGTGCTCGCATGAAGCGCAAATGGCTCCTGTGGATCCCGCTCGGCGCTTATGTGGTGTTCCTCGCGATCGCCTCGCTCGGCCTCAAGCGCGACGAACAGCAAATCATCCTCTCGAAGATGATCGGCAAGCCGATCCCGGGTCTGGACTTGCCGGCAGCCTCGTCGAGCAACCCCGCTTTCTCCACCAAGTCATTGGCGGACGGCAAGGTTCGCCTGGTCAATATCTTCGCAAGCTGGTGCGTGCCCTGCGTCGCCGAAGCGCCGCAGCTTTCCCAGCTCCAGCAGCGCGGCGTCGTTATCGAAGGTATCGCGATCCGCGATGCGCAGCCGGATGTGGACCGGTTCCTCACCCGCCACGGCAATCCCTACGACCGCATCGGCCTCGATGCACGCTCGACCATGCAATTCTATCTCGGCTCGTCCGGCGTGCCGGAGAGCTATGTCGTCGATGGCAAGGGCGTGATCCGTTACCAGCATTGGGGACCGATCATGCCGCAGGACATCGAGAAGATCCTTTCCGAGCTCAGGGCGGCGGCGTCATGAGGACGCGCGTCATCCTGATCGCTTTGGCGCTCTCCGGCGCTGCATTCGGCCAGAGCGCCCTGCCGCCCGCACCTTATGCCAATACGCAGCTCGACGATCCGGCCAAGGAAGCCTCGGCCAAGGCGCTGATGGAGACGATCCGCTGCCTGACCTGCCAGGGCCAGTCGATTGCCGACTCCAACGCCAGCATGGCGGCAGACATGCGCTCCGAGATTCGCGAGCGGATCGCACGCGGCGAGGCGCCGGAGCATATCCGGGCCTGGCTCGTCGAGCGCTATGGCGACTGGATCAGCTACAAGCCGACCGCCGATCCCATTCTCTGGCCGCTCTGGGCTGCGCCCCTGCTTCTGCTGGGTGCGGGCGCCTGGATCGTGGCCGGCCGCCTCAAACGGCATCGGCGGAGGCAGGGATGACCGGCATCTTCATCGCAGCTGCGCTCGCGCTCGTCCTGCTGTTCGGGCTCAAGTTCGGCGCACGTCTGTCCTGGCGGCATATGGCGCCCGCCGCCACGGCGGTGCTGCTCGGCCTCGCCGGCTATGCTTGGCAGGGCCGCCCCGGCCTCGTCGGCCATGACGTGAAGCCCGGTGTTGCCGTAAAGTTCGACGAACGCCTTGCCGAAAAACGCCGCTCGATCGGTGAGCGATTGGGCCCCGCTTCGAAATGGCTGATCATGTCGGATGGTCTTGCCCGCTCGGGCGACACAGAACAGGCCGCCAACATCATTGCTCGCGGCCTGCGGGAAAACCCGAAGGATGCCGACCTCTGGGTTGGGCTCGGCAATGCCCTGCTCGCCCACGGCGGCGGCCGTTTGACGCCCGCTGCCGAACATGCCTATCGCCAGGCGATGGCGCTTGCGCCGGAAGCGATTTCCCCCAGCTATTTTTACGGACTCGCGCTCGCCCAGTCGGGTGAGTTTGAAGCGGCTCAGCGTACCTGGGCACGGCTCGCGCTGCGCCTGCCCGAGCGTGCCGATCTGCGCATGGAGCTGGTCCGCAACCTCATGATGCTCGACCGGTTGATTGCTGAGCGCGATGCCGCGCAAAGTGGGCAAGGTGGCAGTCAGTGAACGGCTGTTGCACCTGCGAAGGCGAAATGTTAGGGCGCCGCCCGTCTCGCGATCCGGCTTTTCAGGGGAAGGCCCGGGCGACGACAAGGGCTTGGGCAAACACGTGACGTCTGCCGATCAATCATCAAGCAATGGCGCGGCCGATCCTGTCGTGCCCGGCCATCATCATGGCCAGGAAGGTGTGCTGAAGCTTTCGGTCGGGGCGATCGGCATCGTCTTCGGCGATATCGGCACCAGTCCGCTCTACGCCTTCCGCGAAACTTTCGCCGGCCATCATGTGCTCGATCTCGACAATGCGCATATTCTTGGCGCCCTGAGCCTCATGTTCTGGTCGATGATGCTGGTGGTGACGCTCAAATATGTCACGATCATCATGCGCGCCGATAACAAGGGCGAGGGCGGCTCGCTGGCGCTGCTTGCCTTGATCAGCCGCTCGGTGCCCACCAAGCGCTGGTCGGCCGGCATCGTGCTTCTGGGCGTGTTCGCGACCTCGCTCTTCTATGGCGACAGCATGATCACGCCTGCTGTGTCGGTGCTCAGCGCGGTCGAGGGTCTCGGCGTCGTCAATCCCGCCTTTTCGCACCTCGTCGTGCCATTGGCGTTGGCGATCCTGATCTTCCTCTTCTCGATCCAGCGCGCCGGTACCAGCCGAGTGGCTGCGCTGTTCGGGCCGATCATGCTGCTCTATTTCGCCTCCATTGCGGTGCTCGGCATCCTGAGCATAGCCCAGGGGCCGGAGGTCCTGGCCGCGATCAACCCGTTATATGCAGTCAATTTCTTCCTGATCTCGCCGGTCAAGGCGTTCCTCGCGCTTGGCTCGGTCGTGCTGGCGGTGACCGGCGCGGAGGCGCTTTACGCGGACATGGGCCATTTCGGACGCAAGCCGATCAGACTTTCCTGGCTCTGGTTCGTCCTGCCGGCGCTGACGCTCAACTACATGGGGCAGGGCGCCCTGTTGATCCGTGATCCGGCCGCGCTGGCCAGTCCCTTCTACAATCTCGCGCCCGATGAACTTCGCCTGCCGCTCGTCTGCCTTGCGACATTGGCCGCCATCATTGCATCGCAGGCTGTCATCTCCGGCGCCTTCTCGGTGACGCAGCAGGCGATCCAGCTTGGCTTCATGCCGCGCTTGCGCATCGCGCATACCAGCGCTTCGACCGCCGGCCAGATCTACATCCCGCTGATCAACTGGGGTCTGATGGTGGCGGTGATCCTGCTGGTGCTGCGTTTCGAGACCTCGTCCAACCTCACGGCCGCCTATGGCATCGCCGTCACCGGCGCGATGTTCATCGACAATGTCCTGCTGACCGTCGTGCTCTTCAAGCTCTGGAAGTGGAGGCCCTGGCTCTCGCTGCCGCTGCTCGGGGCCTTCTATCTGGTCGATGGCGCCTATCTGGCTGCGAACCTCACCAAGATTCCTTATGGCGGTTGGGTGCCGCTCGCCATCGGCCTCGTGATCTTCACGCTGCTGACCACATGGTCCAAGGGCCGTGCACTGATGATGGCCCGCTTGCGCGAATCCGCCATGCCGATTCCCGTCTTCGTCGCCAGCGCCGCGAACAGCGCCGTACGCGTCCCCGGCACAGCAGTGTTCATGACCTCGACGCCCGATGGCGTTCCGCACGCGCTGCTGCATAACCTCAAGCATAACAAGGTGCTGCACGAGCGCGTGATCCTGCTGACGGTGAAGATTGCCGATGTCCCGGTCGTTATCACCGAGAAGCGCTTCACGATCGACGATCTGGGTCGCGGTTTCTTCCGCCTCGTGCTGAACTACGGCTTCATGGAGGAAGCGGATGTGCCCGCGGCTCTCGCGCAGGTCGATGCCTGCGGACAGAAGTTCAAGATGATGGAGACGAGCTTCTTCCTTGCACGCCAGACGCTGCTCCCTTCGGCAAGGCCGGGTATGCATATCTGGCGCGAAAAGCTGTTCGCCTGGATGCTGCGCAACGCGGAAAGCGCCATGGAGTTCTTCCGCCTGCCGACCAATCGCGTCGTGGAACTCGGCAGCCAGGTCGAGATCTAGGCCGCCATGGCCAATCTCTACGAGACGCTGGCAGGACGTTTCCCGGCCGATCGCACGCGCCCCTTCGCAGTCCTGCCCGACGGCAAGATCCTGAGTTACGCCGATGTCGAGGCGGCATCCGCACGCTTCGCCAATATTCTGTTCAGTGCCGGTGTTCAGGTTGCCGACCGGGTCGCGGTGCAGACGGGCAAGAGCATCGAGATGCTCATGCTCTACCTGGGCTGCTTGCGCGTCGGAGCAGTCTTCCTGCCGCTCAATCCCGCTTATACTGCCGGCGAGCTGGCCTATTTCCTCGGCGATGCCGAGCCTGTCTTGTTCGTCTGCGATCCCGCTCGGCGTGAACAAGTCGACACCCTCGCTGCGGCCCAAGGCAACATCCGCGTCGAAACAATGGGAGAGGAAGGCGAGGGGACGCTCAATGAACTGGCCGCAGGCGCTTCGCCTGACTTTGCGACAGTCCACCGGGCCGACGATGAACTGGCCGCCATTCTCTACACCTCCGGCACCACGGGGCGCTCGAAAGGTGCGATGCTCACGCACGCCAATCTTGCCTCGAATGCGCTGACTCTCGTCGACTATTGGCGCTTCTCGGCCGATGACGTGCTGCTGCACGCGCTCCCGATCTTTCATACCCACGGCCTGTTCGTGGGCACCAATGTCACGCTGGCGAGCGGCGCCTCGATGATTTTCCAGCCGAAGTTCGATGCAGGTGCCGTGCTGGCGGCCCTGCCGCGCGCCACGGCGATGATGGGCGTGCCAACATTTTACATCCGGCTCCTCGGCGAACCGGGTTTCGATCGGGAATTGGTCAGGCACATGCGCTTGTTTGTGTCGGGTTCGGCGCCGCTTTCCGCCGATATCCACCGCGAGTTCGCTGAGCGCACCGGGCATTTCATTCTTGAGCGTTACGGCATGACCGAGACCAACATGAACACGTCCAATCCCTATGAGGGAGAGCGCCGGGCGGGGACGGTCGGTTTCGCGTTGCCCGGCGTCTCGGTCCGTATCGCCGATCCTGAAACCGGGGCGCTTCTTCCCTCGGGCGAAGTCGGTGTCATCGAGATTGCTGGTCCCAATGTTTTCAAGGGTTACTGGCGCATGCCTGAAAAGACAGCCGAGGAATTCCGCGGCGACTTCTTCATCTCCGGCGATCTCGGCTTCATCGACGAGCGTGGCTACGTCTCGATTGTCGGGCGAGCCAAGGACGTCATTATCGCGGGGGGCTACAATATCTATCCGGCCGAAGTGGAGGCTGCGCTGGACGAGTTGCCGCAAGTCCATGAATCCGCGGTCATCGCCGCGCCGCATCCCGATCTTGGTGAGGGCGTGGTCGCCGTTATCGTTCCGCGCGATCCGGCCTTTGCCGATGGCGATGCGTTGATTGCGGCCCTCGCAGACCGGCTTGCCCGCTTCAAGCAGCCGCGCGGGCTGTTCATCGTGCCAGAGCTGCCGAGGAACAGCATGGGCAAAGTCCAGAAGAACGTCCTGCGCGAGCGCTTCAAAGACGCCTTCGTCCAATAAAGTGCCCGGCCGGTGTGGGACCGGCCGGGCACCAGGCTTGTGCCTGTTATCGCATCAGGCGAAGCGCGCCGAGAGACGGCGGCGATTGCGCAGCATGCCACCGGCAATGCCAAGGCCGCCGACCATGAGCGCCCAGCTGGCCGGCTCCGGAACCGGCGCGACGTTGAAGCCGGTCACGAGGCCGCCATTATTGTCGTAATTATAGGCGGAGAAGCGGCTGTTCATGTAGGCGGTCGAGTTGTTGTCATAGTCGAGGAACAGGTTGCCGTCGCCGCTCAGGTCCGTGTTGCGAATGATCAGCACCAGGTTCTGCGAAGCGTCATAGTTGAACGACGTCGAGAGGTTGAGGGTCAGGGCACCGCCCGCGATTGACGGCAGCGTGCCCGAGAAGACCTGCGTGAAGCTGGCGTCCGGGAAGACGAAATTGCCGCCATTGTCGAAGGTCGGGATCGCGGCGCTGCTCGTGCCCAGCCAGAGGGTGAAGTTGCCGGTGCCGGGATTACCGCCCGGATAGGCGCTATTGTAGAAGCTGATCTGATTGATGCTGCCGCCCGTGCCGAACTGGCTCTTGCTGTAGATCTGCGAGAAATAATATCCGCCAAGATAGGTGTCGAACGGAATGGAGCTGCCGGTGTCGGCGGTGCCCAGCTTGACGAGGGCGGCATTGGCCGGAACGGCCGCGAGCGTGATGGCGGCAGCGCAGGCCGCGAGGATGATGTTCTTTCCCACTTTTCAGTCTCCACAAGGACGAGTTGATCATTTGCCTGTCCGAAGGGGTGGACAGGCATTGTTGATGCCTTTGACTGCAGATGCAGCGATGCAGGCAAGCGCGGGCGATCGCAGCGATGGCTCGGCCGTGCATCCGTGATGGCCGGAAAATATGACGGCAAAATAATGCTTTGGTTACTGAATCATGAATTGACCCCAACTGTCCCTGAATGGGGCGGATGGCGGGCCTGCCAATGCAACTGGGCAAATGCTTGTGTGCATCCGCAGTAGCGGAGGGGGGAGCGGCTAATGGCGGCTCCGTCATGCCCCTTCAGGCATTTCGAGCGGGATTGCCCTTTTCAACGCCTTGCACTATGTCGCGCCGACCGGCGACCGATGCGGGCGTGGCGAAACTGGTAGACGCGCCAGATTTAGGTTCTGGTATCGCAAGATGTGGGGGTTCGAGTCCCTTCGCCCGCACCAGTTGCGTGGCATCTCGCCCCGTTCGGTTCCACGAGATTTTCAGCCAGCTTTGGCGAGAGATGAGAAGGCGTTGAGTTAGAGATATGCAGATTGTCGAGACGTTGAACGAGGGCCTCAAGCGCGCCTACACCCTGACCGTCACCGCCAAGGATATCGACGCGCGCGTCGACGCCGAGATCAAGACCATTGCGCCGCAGATGCGCATGCCCGGCTTCCGTCCCGGCAAGGTCCCGGCGAATCTTGTCCGCAAGATGCATGGCCCGGCCCTGCAGCGCGAAGCGCTCGACAAGACCGTCCGTGAGGGTCTCGACAAGATCATCGCCGACAACAAGCTGCGTCCGGCCATGCAACCCGAGGTCGAGCTGTCCGATGACTTCGAGGAAGGCAAGGACACGCAGGTCAAGATCGCGCTCGAAGTGCTGCCGGTCGTTCCGGCGCCGAGCATCGATGGCCTGAAGCTTGAGCGCCTGACCGTCGAGGTCACCGAAGCGCAGCTCGACGAAGCGGTCAAGCGCCTCGCCGAGCAGAGCCAGCGTTATGCCGACGCCCCCAAGAGCCACAAGGCCGCCTCGGGCGATCAGGTCGTCATGGACTATGCCGGCAAGGTTGGGGGCGTCGCCTTCGACGGCGGCACGGGCGAGGGCATGGCCGTCGTCATCGGCTCGGGCAACCTCATCCCGGGCTTCGAGGACCAGCTCGTCGGCGTGAAGGCCGGCGACGAGAAGACTATCAACGTCACCTTCCCCAAGGATTATGGTGCAGCCAACCTGGCCGGCAAGGACGCGACCTTCGACCTGAAGATCACCGCCGTGAAGACCGCCGCCGAGGGTGAGCCGGACGACGAGTTCGCCAAGCAGCTCGGCCTCGAGAGCCTCGCCAAGCTGCGCGAACTGCTCAAGGGCAATATCGAGCAGGAGCATAACGGCCTCACGCGCACGTTCATGAAGCGCCAGCTGCTCGACCAGCTTGCTGCCGGCCATGATTTCGAAGTGCCCCCGGGCATGGTCGAAGCCGAATTTGGCCAGATCTGGCAGCAGCTTGAGCATGAAGCGAGCCATGAGGCCGATCCGGCTGCTGCGCTGGCCGACATGGAAAACGACCGCGAGGACTATCGCAAGATCGCCGAGCGCCGCGTGCGCCTGGGCCTCCTGCTGTCGGAGATCGGCCAGGCCAACGGCGTCGAGATCAGCACGCAGGAAATGAACCGCCTGGTCGCGCAGGCCGCGCAGCAGTATCGCCCGGAAGATCGCCAGCGCTTCGTCGAATATATCCAGCAGGAGCCGCTCGCAGCTGCCCAGCTGCGTGCACCGCTCTATGAGGACAAGGTCGTCGACTTCCTCTTCGAGAAGGCCGAAATCACCGAGCGCGCGGTTGCGCGTGAGGACCTCGAGGCCGCGATCGAAAGCGAAGAGGGCGAACTGCACGTCCACGGCCCGGGCTGCGGCCATGACCACAGCCACGACCACAAGCCGGCCAAGAAGGCTGCGGCGAAGCCCGCTGCAGCGGCCGACGAAACGCCTGCGAAGAAGCCCGCGGCCAAGAAGGCCACTGCGGCCAAGACCGATGACGCTTCGGAAAAGCCCGCCAAGAAGCCCGCTGCCAAGAAAGCGCCCGCCAAGGCCTGATGGGAACGAAGAAACAAATGAAAGGCGTCCGGTCCCATGGTCCGGGCGCTTTTTTCATGCCTGTCTTATCCATCCACAGGAAAGGGGTTAAGGCCCTTGAAGGCTTCGTCAAGACATCCGATGTAGACATCCTCTGCGATCATCCAACCGAAAGACGTCCTGTGACCCCCAGCTTCACCGATCCCCTTGCCGCTCTGGTTCCTATCGTCATCGAGCAGTCGAACCGCGGCGAGCGGAGCTTCGACATCTTTTCGCGGCTGCTGCGCGAGCGGATCATCTTCGTGACCGGCCAGGTCGAGGACCAGATGGCGTCGCTCATTGTCGCCCAGCTCCTGTTCCTTGAATCGGAGAACCCGAAGAAGGACGTCTGGATGTACATCAATTCGCCGGGCGGCGTGGTGACGGCCGGCATGGCGATCCACGACACCATGAAATATATCCGTCCCAAGGTGGGCACGGTCTGCATCGGTCAGGCCGCCTCGATGGGCAGCTTCCTGCTCGCGGCGGGCGAGCCGGGGATGCGCATCGCGCTCTCGAACGCCCGCATCATGGTCCACCAGCCCTCGGGCGGCGCGCAGGGCATGGCCAGCGACATCGAAATCCAGGCCAAGGAAATTCTGCGGATCAAGCGCCGCCTCAATGATCTCTATGTCAAATATACCGGCAAGCCGCTGGCGGAGGTCGAGGCAGCGATGGATCGCGACACGTTCCTTGAAGCCGATGAGGCCAAGGCGTTTGGCCTGGTCGATCAGGTCTTCGATCGTCGTCCGCAGCCGACTGATTCGGCTGAGGGCTGAAGGAAGATCGCGCGGTAATGCGTTGTTTACGCAGAACCGTCAAACATTCGCCACTTGTGATGTGGCAGTTTTGCGGGCTAGGATGACCTCCGGCCAGCATGCCCGGCCAGAGAGCCATAGGATCGAAGCCGGGCGAAGAAAGGCAATGAATGACGAAACTCACCGGATCGGACTCTAAGAGCACGCTCTACTGCTCGTTCTGCGGCAAGTCGCAGCACGAGGTACGCAAGCTCATCGCAGGCCCGACCGTCTTCATCTGCGACGAGTGCGTCGAGCTGTGCAACGATATCATCCGCGAAGAGACCAAGGGCGGTCTCGTCGGCCGGAAGGAAGGGGGCGTGCCCACGCCCCAGGCCATCTGCGATGTGCTCAACGACTATGTGATCGGGCAGCAGCGCGCCAAGCGCGTGCTCTCGGTTGCGGTCCACAATCACTACAAGCGGCTCGATCACGGCACCAAGACCGGAGACGTCGAA
>DASWYL010000014.1:0-2429 GCA_036404995.1 Sphingobium sp.
CGAGGTCGCGCTGGCAGGCAAGGACATTGGTGCCCGCGGCTATGTCGACCTGACGCTGGCCGCCATGCGCGCCTTCGGTGCCAAGGTCGAAGAGACTTCGCCGGGTACCTGGCTGGTCGAGCCGACCGGCTATGTCGCGACAGATTTCCATGTCGAGCCTGACGCTTCCGCAGCAACCTATCTCTGGGGCATCGAGGCGCTGACTGGCGGCAAGATCGACCTTGGGGTGGCGGCCGATGCTTTCACCCAGCCTGACGCCTCCGCGCAGGCGGTTATCGCGCAGTTCCCCAATATGCCTGCCGTTATCGACGGCTCGCAGATGCAGGACGCAGTGCCGACCATGGCCGTGGTCGCGGCGTTCAACAATCAGCCCGTGCGCTTCGTCGGGATCGCCAATCTGCGCGTCAAGGAAACCGACCGCATTCGTGCTGTCGCCAATGAACTGAACCGCATCCGGCCGGGTCTTGCGAAGGAAGAGGGCGACGATCTCCTGGTCGCGTCCGATCCGGCTTTGCTCGAAGCATCGCAGCGCAATGTCACCTCGCGCATCGAGACCTATCACGATCACCGCATTGCCATGAGCTTTGCACTAGCGGCGTTGCGCGTTGGCGGCGTGACGATTCTCGATCCGGCCTGCACAGGCAAGACTTATCCGGACTATTGGGACATGCTGGCTTCGCTCGGCGTCGAGCTGGTTCCGACCACCTGAAGAGATCAGGCGGCGGTGACGCCGCCGCGGGTCTCACTGATTTCGGCGAGGCTCTCTTCGGTCAGGACGCGATTGCGGCCGGCGTGCTTTGCCGCATAGAGGCAGCGGTCAGCGCGTTCGATGAGCGAGCCGGCCGTGTCGGCCGGGTGGAAAGCCGCGATGCCGAAGGAAGCCGTGATGCGGCCGAGTTTTTCATTGGTGGAACGCTTCAGCAATTCCTTACCATGGATGGCCTGGCGCACGTTCTCGGCGACGATGGTCGCGCCCTTGAGGTCGGTATTGGGCAGGATGGCGACGAATTCTTCGCCGCCATAGCGGGCTGCCAGATCGCGCCCCTTGATATTGGACTTGATGGTCATGGCCACGAGCCTCAGCACCTGGTCACCGGTCTGGTGGCCGTAGGTGTCGTTAAAGCTCTTGAAGTGGTCGATATCCATCAAGATGAGGCAAAGCGGATTGCCGGTCTGGCGCGCCTCGGCGATGGCGGAACGGAGCCCCTCGTCAAAGCTCTTGCGGTTGGCAATCTTGGTCAGCGGATCGAGCAGCGACTCGCGGCGAACGTCGTCGAGGTCACGCTGCAGGGCGGCAATGTCATCGCGCGAGGCCTCGAGCTTCTGCTCGAGCATGCGGTTGGTGTCCTGCATGCGGCGCGTTTCGGCCAGCAGGCGTGCGGCCAGGACGCTCAGCGCCTCCGGACCGATTTCACGTTCGAGGTCGCCTTGTGCCGATTGCAGCGAACCGGAATAGGCATTGGCCGTCGTCATGGCGTGGTCGATGGCCGAATGCACCGCCTCGATGCGCGCCTGCATGCGCTCGGAGACGGTCGACATGCGGTCGTTGACGTCGGATTTCAAGAATTCGTTGTAGAGCGTTTCGGCCAGACTCGCCGAGGGCGACTCGCCCGACGCGAAAATGGCGTTGATCCGATGGTTCAGGGTCGGATTGACGCCAGTCGCATAGGTGTACAGCAGCTCATAGAACTGCGGGTAGGGCGGGATGCTGCTTTTCTTGAGGAGGTCGAGCGCCGAATTGGCATAGCCGAGCGCTCGCTTGAACTCGTGATCCGACACAGCCTTCCCCGCGACCCGTTGCGCCGACCACCGGCAAATGCAGTTTTACTTTGAAGTCATTTACAAGTCATAACGGCAGGCAACACTCTGTGTCGACCGACAATTTTTCATAAACTGGCAGTATTTTACTCAGATTCCTGTTCGGCAGTACGTGTCGGCCGAAGCAAGAAGGCCGGAATAGGTCCAGCGTCGCCAAATGGCGAATCAGGCACGATATCCGAAACTGGTGCCGGGGTGTCCTTGGCCTTGCGCCTGGAGTTGCGCGCCGGAGCCTTTTGTGGGGCAGCCTCAACAGTTTGCGGCTCGCTCGGGCGTGTCGAAGCCTTCCGCCGCGAAGACGTGCGGGAGGGCCGTGCGGGCGCTTCCTCGTCTTCATTCTGGCTTGAGGCAACAGGCGCCACGTCGAGCCAGTCGATCGGCTTCTGGATCAACTTGAGAATGGCATCGAGATGCTTCTCGTCGCCCGGGCCAACGAAAGTATAGGCAGTGCCCGAACGTCCGGCGCGGCCGGTGCGGCCAATGCGGTGCACGTAGTCTTCGGCGTGAACGGGCACGTCAAAATTGAACACATGGCTCACGGCCGGAATATCGAGGCCGCGGGCAGCGACGTCGCTGGCGACGAGCAGGGTGAGATTGCCGGACTTGAATGC
>DASWYL010000015.1:0-2035 GCA_036404995.1 Sphingobium sp.
ACATCGTCCGCGCGCCAAGGGCGGCTATTTCCCTGTCGCGCCGGTCGACAGCGCCGTCGACATCCGCGCCGAAATGGTCTCGACCATGCTCGAAATGGGCCTGCCCTGCGACAAGCATCACCATGAAGTCGCCGCCGCGCAGCACGAGCTGGGCCTGACCTTCGGCACGCTGACGCAGACCGCCGACCGCATGCAGATCTACAAATATGTCGTGCATCAGGTCGCCCATGCCTATGGCAAGACTGCGACCTTCATGCCCAAGCCGATCAAGGACGATAACGGATCGGGCATGCACACCCACATCTCGATCTGGGAAAAGGGCAAGCCGCTCTTTGCGGGCAACGGCTATGCCGGCCTTTCGGACATGTGCCTCTATTTCATCGGCGGCGTCATCAAGCATGCGAAGGCACTCAATGCCTTCACCAACCCGACGACGAACAGCTACAAGCGCCTCGTCCCGGGCTTCGAGGCGCCGGTGCTGCTCGCCTATTCGAGCCGCAACCGTTCGGCTTCGTGCCGCATCCCCTATGGCGCGGGCGCCAAGGCGAAGCGCGTCGAATTCCGTTTCCCCGACGCGATGGCGAACCCCTATCTCTGCTATTCGGCGCTGCTGATGGCGGGGCTCGACGGCATCCAGAACAAGATCCACCCCGGCGACGCGATGGACAAGAATCTCTATGATCTGCCGCCCGAAGAACTCGCCGAAGTCCCGACCGTCTGTGGCAGCCTGCGCGAAGCGCTCGACAGCCTCGCGGCCGATCACGACTTCCTCTTGAAGGGCGACGTCTTCTCGAAGGATCAGATCGAAGCCTATATCGAACTCAAATGGGCCGAAGTTTACAACTTCGAACAGACCCCGAGCCCGGTCGAATTCGACATGTATTACAGCGCCTGATCTGCAGCGATCAGTCACGCTCGAAGGGCGTCCGGCTTGGGGGAGCTCGGACGCCCTTCCCTTATCTGCTACCTGCGCTCAGCGCATCATCAGGCCGCGGCGACCGATCGCCACAAAGGCCCCGACAAGCATCATCGCCGCCAGCGTCGTCACCACGTCGATCGCGGTGAGCGCCGGTCCGAGCCCTAGAAAATCGGCGGCGCCCCAGAGGGTGAGCCCGATCCAGCTCAGGCCGAAGGCCCAATAGCCGCCTTCGATGCCCAATTGGCGGTTAAGCTCGTCATATTGCCACCGCCACGCCCAGCTCGCCGCGACACCGCCCGCAATCACGAGGGCCAGCACCGCCGCGGCCGCCTGCGCCGGAACGGGTCCGGTCGGAAAGGAGGGCGTGCGTGCGAGCGCGAGCGCAAGCAGTGCGGCCCCGATTGCGCCCATGACGATGACCGATCGCCCCATGCCCGCGCGCTCCTCGCGCAGTTCGTCGGCATCGGCGACGTTGAGCAGCCTGGCGCCGGTGCGCGGCACCGCCAGCCCGAAGCCGACAAAGGCCGCCATCAGGAGATAGAGGATGGCGACCCCGGCCAGCGCAACGCGCGATCCGCCCATCGCATCGATGAAATCGGTCCCGGCGACATGCATCAGCCCGGCGACCGTGCCCGCACCGACGATCGCGCCGACCAGCGCCCCGATCCCGCTCTTCTTCCACGCCGCAGCGCTATGTCCGGCCACCATCTTGTCCATCACTCGTCCTCCGGCATCCAATGATCGATAAACAGCTCGCGCACCTCCAGCCCGAACAGCCGGGCCATGCGCAGCGCGAGCGGCAGGCTGGGATCATATTTGTCGGTTTCGACGGCATTGATCGTCTGCCGCGAGACGCCAAGCCGGCGGGCCAGTTCGCCCTGGCTCCACCCCGCCTGCTCGCGGCAATCCCGAACGCGATTTTGCAATGACCATCCTTTCAGCCTGTCAGACACTCTTTACAGACGCGAAACATATGCTGTCAAACACTCTTTACAGGTCGTGCTCGAGATGGGGATCGGCAAGCGAGCGAATATTGCCGGGCGCGATGGCTTGCGGCGGCGGCCTTCAAGCGGCACAAGGGCGCCGACAAAGGAGATTGTGCAGATGAAATCAGCC
>DASWYL010000016.1:0-3210 GCA_036404995.1 Sphingobium sp.
GACAGCGCGCGGCTGGCGGACAGCGGCAGCGGCACCAAGCGCTTGCCGGTCGAGTTCATCATCGCCAATCGCGCCAATCCGCGGCGCGATTTCGACACCGACCAGCTAGACGAACTGACCAACTCGATCCGTGAGAAGGGCGTGATGCAGCCGTTGCTGGTCCGCCCGACCGAGGATCCCAACATTTTCGAGATCATCGCCGGCGAACGCCGCTGGCGCGCGTCGCAGCGCGCCGGCCTGCACGACGTGCCGGTGATCATCCGCGAGGTCGATGATCGCGAAGCACTCGAACTCGCCATCATCGAGAACGTTCAGCGTGTCGATCTCAATCCGCTGGAAGAGGCCATGGGCTACGGCCAGCTGATTGAGCAGTTCGACTATACGCAAAACGATCTCGCCAATGTCATCGGCAAAAGCCGCTCGCATGTCGCCAACACATTGCGATTGCTTAAACTTCCGCAAGATGTGCGGGACATGTTGGCGCGTGGTGAGCTCACCGCCGGCCATGCCCGCACGCTGATCACGGTCGACGATCCGTCGGCCGTGGCGCGGCAGATTGCCAGCGGGGGACTGTCTGTGCGTGAGGCTGAGGCCCTGAGCCAGCAGCGCGGCGCCGTCGGGCGAAAGAAGCCGGCCAACGAGAACCAGCCGCGTGATGCGGATACGATCGCCCTCGAAAAGCGGCTCTCGGACGCGCTCGGGCTCTCGGTGGCGATCAACCACCAGGAGAACGGCGGCAAGCTCGAGATCCGCTACAAGACGCTCGAGCAGCTGGATAGCGTCTGCGCCAAGCTGGCAGGCTATGGAAGCTGAACGTTTCACGTGAAACGTCCGGTATCCCCGTACTTATTCACAGCTTTTGCACAGGCTGAAGTCGCATTTTATCGTTAGATATCAGCGATCTACGGCCATCATGCACACTGCGAGCAGGGCGCGACGCGCGACCATGTCCTGGATGTCATAGCGCTTTCGCGAGTCGGCGCTGGCCATATGGAGCCGCTCGGCGGCTGCGGACAGTGCGTCGTCGGACCAGAGGCGAAGCTGCTGCAGCAGGATCGCCTTCCGCGAAAAGTGCGGCTTGGGCCGAGCACCCTCGATCACGTCTCCCGGAGACTTGCCGAGATCGACCTCGGCGCGCCAGCGGCGCAGCGTGGCGAAATGTAGTTGGGCCATGCTGAGCAGTTGCTGCGGGTTGATCGCGGCGGCCAAGGCGCGGTTCAGCGCCTCTTCCAGCTTCGCCGCATGACCGGTGCCGATGGCATCGATCACCTGATCGATCACTAGCGCGGCGTTGTCGGCGCATAAAGTTAGAACATCTTCGCGCGTCAGCACCTTCGTGCCGGCCGAAAAGAGAACCAGTTTCTCCAATTCTCGGCGTGTGACCTCGCGGTCATTACCGAGGCTGTCGCGTAGTGTCGTCGCCACGTCGGAGTCGGCGCGGATGCCGTTCTTCGAAAATGTCTCGTTGATCAGCTTGAGCAGCGTCTCGTCACTGTCGGGATAGCAGGGCAGGGCGCGGCCGAGCTTCTTGCCCTCGACCAGGGCGCGCAGTGCGTCCTTGGGCGCGAGATTGCCGGCTTCGAGCACGATGGCGGCCCCGGCCGGGTCGTCGAGTAATTCGGTGAGGACCATCACCAGTGACTTGCCGGCGCCGCGGACGCGGACGACGCGCTTTTCGCCGAACAGCGACGCCGTCTTGGCTTCGACCGCCAGCCGGCCGGGCTCGGAATCGAGGTCGGAGCCTTCGAGCGTTACCAGATTCATCGATCCGGCATCGGAGCCCGCGAACTGGCGGGTCAGCCGGTGGGCGCTTTCACGGACGAGGCCAGCGTCTGGGCCATAAACCAGAAACACGCCCTCGGAAATATCCGGGCGGATGAGAAATCGCTCGACTTCGTGGGCCTTGAGGGCGGTCATTGCCCCGCAACGGGCGTGGCGAGCGCGCCCAGAACAGCGAGACGCAGGCCTTCGGCCGCCTCCTTGGCGGCGCGTTCGGCCGCTTCGTTGCTCGCTTCGGTGTCGGCGAGCACCTGGCCGACGCTGACATATTGCGCCGTGGCGCTGCGCGAGCCGGAGAACACCCGCTCGCCGTCCGCCGTGGTCACAACCGCGGTCGCGGTGACGGTTACCTGATACTGCGTCGCCGGCTTGGTGACACTGGTGGTCGTCAGGCCGCGGCCGGCGGAGGTCGTCGATACGGTGAGCTGCGGCGCGTCCGGGTTGTCAGTGCGGCCGAAGCGCAGCACGAACTCCTGGTAGACGATCTGGTCGAGCCGCGAGGCCGGCTTGCCGTAGTTCATCTCCATGCGCGCATTGGCGATGCCGTGATCGCCATAGACCGGGCGCAGTCCCGAGCAGCCGGCGAGCGCCAGCGTGCTAGAAAGCACCAACAGAATCAGTCCCTTGCGCGCCACGGCGCTAAATGACGACATTGACGATCCTGTTCGGGACGATGATGACCTTCTTGGGCGCAGCACCGTCCAGCATGCGGGCAACCGCCTCCAGAGACAAGGCCTCGCGTTCCACCAATCCACGGTCGGCATCGACCGGCACGGTGATCTGTCCGCGCAGCTTGCCGTTCACCTGGACGGCTACGACGACTGACGAATCGACGAGATAACGTGATTCAACCGTCGGCCAGGGCGCGTCGGTGACCATGCCGGGCATGCCTAGCTCGGTCCAGCAGGTCTCGGCCAGATGCGGCATCATCGGGGCGACGAGCTGCACAAGGCGGGCGACGCCGTCCTTCAGTGCCGTCAACTGCGCGGTCGAGGCACCGGCTTCGAGCGACTGCTGGAACTTGGCCAGGGCATTGGCGAGCTCGTAGATCTGGGCCACGGCGCGGTTGAAGCGCAGGCCTTCGATGTCCTCTCCAACATTCTGCACGGCGCGGTGGGCGACTTTCAGCAGATCCTCGACGCCCGCGGTGGAGTCGCCGGTCGTCGCGCCGTCCTCGGCGAGGAACTTGCATTCCTGCACGATCTTCCAGACGCGCTGCAGGAAGCGGCTGGCGCCCTCGATGCCGGCCTCGGTCCATTGCACGTCGCGTTCAGGCGGCGAGTCCGAGAGCATGAACCAGCGGGCTGTATCGGCGCCATAGGTGGCGACAATCTCGTCGGGATCGACGACGTTCTTCTTGGATTTGCTCATCTTTTCGATCGAGCCGATCTCGATCGGGGCGCCCGTGTCGCGGCGCCTGGCGGTGCGGCC
>DASWYL010000017.1:0-19905 GCA_036404995.1 Sphingobium sp.
TATGGCGAGCGCATTTCATCGGTCGAGGACATCATCCCGGCGATCAAGCGTGGCATAGCGGCGACGGAAGCGGGCAAGCCAGCCCTGCTGGAGTTCATGACCAGCCAGGAGCTTGGTTTTTCAAGATATCCATAGGCAACACATACGGTCTCACGCTTCGTCGAAAACTTGACTCAGGTCATCGCAAAGCGGCTGCGGTGGTGGGAACAAATCCCATGCGCCATGCTATGTCCGCCTCGATGCTCTACCAGCCGATCCCGACGGACCTGAACGCGATCGACCTTGCCGAGGAACTTGGCCGGGCGCGTCGAATCTTCCTGGCGCTGAACGACCCGGAGGATCTTCGCATCCTCGAGGCGTATATCGCCGAGCTCGAAGCACGGCAGATGCGAAGCAGGCCCGGCATCGCAGCCGCGTCCTGAATTACGCCCGCTGGACCTGACGCCGCAGCATCACCATCTTGTCCGTCATGGCCAATGATGCGTCATGGATTCGAGCGGAACCCCAGGGCATTCATGTCGTCCCCGCAAATATATGGATCGACCCTTCACGGCCCGTTGATGCGGCCCTCGTCACGCATGGCCATGCCGATCATGCCCGCGGCGGCCATGGCAAGACCATCGCGACGCCCGAAACGCTGGCCATCATGGCGCTCCGCTATGAAACCCGCGACGGCGCAACGCCCGCTGCCTATGGCGAGACGCTGCGCCTGCCGGGCGGGGTTGACGCGACCTTCCTGCCCGCGGGACATGTGCTGGGCTCGGCGCAGATATTGCTGGAGCATGCCGGCGAGCGCGTGATCGTCACGGGCGACTACAAGCGCCGTGCCGACCCGACCTGCCCAGCCTTTGCCGTGACGCCCTGCGACATCTTCATCACCGAGGCGACATTCGCCCTTCCCGTCTTCCGCCATCCGCCGGTCGAGCAGGAAATCCGCAAGCTGCTCGATGCGCAAGCCGCCAATCCGGACCGCTGCGTGCTGGTCGGCGCCTATGCGCTGGGCAAGGCGCAGCGGGTGATCGCAGAGCTCCGCCGCGCCGGCTATCATGAACCGATCTGGCTGCACGGCGCCCTGGAGCGCATGTGCCGGCTCTATGAAGAGCTCGGCGTGGGCCTGGGCGACCTGCGCCTGGTCGCCGACGCCGGCAAGGCAGACCTGGCGGGCCAGATCGTTCTCTGCCCGCCGGGCGCGCTCAACGACCGCTGGAGCCGCCGCCTGCCCGACCCGATCACGGCGATGGCTTCGGGCTGGATGCGGGTCCGGCAAAGGGCCGTGCAGCGCAATGTCGAACTGCCGCTGGTCATTTCCGACCATGCCGACTGGGACGAACTGACGGCCACGATCGAGGAGGTGAACCCCGCCGAGACCTGGATCACCCATGGCCGCGACGATGCGCTGCTGCGCTGGTGCGAACTGCACCAGCGGCGCGGACGAGCACTGGCGCTCGCGGGTTATGAGGACGAGGATGATTAGCCGGATCGCCCTCGCTGCCTCAGCCCGAACGCCGTCCTTCTTCGAGGGATCTCGCTGATGGAGCGCTTCGCCGCCCTGGTCGACGCGCTGGTCTACACGCGCAGCCGCAACGGCAAGCTGAAGCTGATCGCAGACTATCTTCGCGACACGCCCGACCCGGATCGCGGCTGGGCGCTGGCGGCGCTGACGGATGGACTCGACTTTCCCGCGGTCAAGGCGTCGACCATCCGCAACCTGCTCATGGAGCGGGTCGATCCGGTGCTGTTCCAGCTTTCGAGGGACTATGTCGGCGACACTGCCGAGACCGCGAGCCTGCTCTGGCCGGAGATTGAGGCTGCGAAGGACCCGCCGACCGTCGGCGAGGCCGTCGATGCCCTCCTGCGCATGACGCGGCTGAGCGCGATGCGCGACCTGGCGGGATTGCTCGACCGGCTCGACGCCGCCGGCCGGTTCGCGCTGCTCAAGCTCGCGACGGGCGCGATGCGCATCGGCATTTCGGCGAGACTGGCCAAGGTCGCCTTCGCGCAGGCGTTCGAGGTGAGTGTCGACGATGTCGAGGAATATTGGCACGGTCAGGCGGCGCCCTATCGCGCGCTGTTCGACTGGGCCGCGAACGGCGCGGCGCCGCCACATGCCGACGACCTGCCGCTGTTCCGGCCTTTCATGCTCGCGCATCCGCTGGAGGATCTCGAGGTCGACATGACCGCCTATGCCGCGGAATGGAAATGGGACGGCATCCGCGTACAGATCGTCCATGTGGCGGGCGAGACGCGGCTCTATTCACGATCGGGCGACGACATTTCCGCGACCTTTCCCGAGATTGTCGCGGCCATGCACCTGCCCTGTGTGCTCGATGGCGAACTGCTCGTGCGCGGCAATCATCAGGGCGGCGAGAGGGACTATGCCCAGGGCGGCGCGGCAAGCTTCAATGCGCTGCAACAGCGGCTCGGCCGCAAGACCGTCTCGAAGAAGATGCTGACGGATTATCCGGCGTTTGTGCGCCTCTACGACATTCTCATCGAGGACAAGAACGACCTGCGGGCGCTGAGCTGGGAGCAGCGGCGAATGGCGCTCGAGGGCTTCGTACCGCGACTCGATGCAGGGCGTTTCGACCTTTCGCAGGTGATCGCCGCAGCGAGCCTCGAGGAGCTGGCTGCCCTCCGCGAGCGCGCCCGCGACGAGGCGATCGAGGGCGTGATGCTCAAGCGCCGCGACAGCCCCTATGTGCCGGGACGCCGCACGGGCCTTTGGTACAAATGGAAGCGCGACCCGCTGCTGATCGACTGCGTCCTCATGTATGCGCAGCGCGGCAGCGGCAAACGCTCATCCTTCTATTCGGACTATACGTTCGGATGCTGGGACGGGGACCCGGACGAAGGCGCGGAACTGCTGCCCGTCGGCAAAGCCTATTTCGGCTTCACCGACGAGGAGCTGAAATGGCTCGACAGCTACGTCCGGCAGCACACCGTCAATCGCTTCGGCCCTGTCCGCGAGACGGACAAGAGCCTCGTCCTCGAGGTCGCGTTCGACAGCGTGCACGAAAGCAAGCGGCACAAGTCCGGCGTCGCGATGCGCTTCCCGCGAATCAGCCGTATCCGAACCGACAAGCCGGCGCATGAAGCGGACCGGATCGACGCCTTGCGGGCGCTGATCCGGGACTAATCGCAGTCAGATGAACGGCGCGGGCTGCCGCTCGTAATATTCGCGGACCATGTCGGCATAGTCATTGTCATGGCCGGCCGCGGGCTCGCCATAACGGGGCGCATGGTCGAGCCGCGCCCTGTCGAGCTCGACCGCATAGCCGCCCTTGTCGACGTCGTAAGTCAGCATGGACCAGGGAATGGGGTAATAGTCGGTACCGATCCCGAGCAGTCCGCCAAACTGCATCACCGCGAATTCGGCGCGGCCGGAAACCTTGTCGACCATGAAATTCTTGATCGTGCCGAGCCGGTCGCCTGCGAGATTGTAGACTGCGGTGCCTTCGACCCGATCCGACGCAATGAGATGATGCCGGCTGTCGTGCTGGTCGCGCTTATTTGTCATGATGGACCTCCTCTTGGTTCCTCGTGATTCAAACGGGAAAGGGAGGCTGCTGGTTCCGCATCAGGGCGGTGGTGGAAGGGGCTGGATTCGAACCAGCGTACGCTCTCGCGGGCAGATTTACAGTCTGCTGCCATTAACCACTCGGCCACCCTTCCAAGGCGCCTGATCCCCCGCCCGTCCAGAGGCAAGGGGATTGGAGCGGGCGTCTTTGGCGAAAGGGGCCTTGCCTGTCAATGCCGCGCGTGGAAAAGCGCGTCCCATGAAAAGAGGTCATCGCACCGGCACGCCCAAGGGCGGCTATCCGCATTTTTACGGGCGCCATGCCATCATTGCGGCGCTCGCCAATCCCAATCGGGTGATTCGCAAGATCTGGGGCACGCGCGAGGCAATCGCCGCGCTGGAGCTGCCGCAGGGTCTGCCAATCATCTATTCCGATGCGGCAGACATGGCGCGCTACGTGCCACGCGATGCGCCGCACCAAGGCATTGTCGCGGAAGTCGAGGCGCTCGAGGATATCTGGCTAGGAGAGCTGCTGGAGCAAGGCCAGCCGGATGAGGCGGCACGGCGGCCGATCCTGGTGCTCGACCAGGTCACCGACCCGCATAATGTAGGGGCAATCCTGCGCTCTGCGGCCGCCTTCGATGCGCTCGGAATTGTCACGCAGGACCGCCACGCGCCACCCGAATCGGGCGTTGTCGCGCGTGCAGCGGCCGGCGCACTCGAATTTGTGCCTTGGGTGCGCGTGGTCAATCTGGCTCGCGCGCTCGATGAGATCGCCGAGGCCGGCTATTGGCGGATCGCGCTCGACGGAGAGGCGACCGAGACACTCGACAATGCCCTCAAGAATACCAGCCGCGTCGCGCTCGTGCTCGGCGCCGAGGGAGAGGGCCTGCGGCTCAACAGCATCAATCATTGCGACATGCTCGCCAAGCTACCGATGAGCCCGCGCATGGAGAGCCTCAACGTTTCCAACGCGGCGGCGATCGCGCTATATGCCTGCCTGACTCGCTGAGCGCCTGCCCGCCCGGCCGACCCTGGGGATCTTCGCATGACCAGACCGATACGATGGCTCCTCGCCATCGCCGCCCCGCTGCTGCTCGCGAGCTGCATCCTGACGCCGGCCAAGTTCGTCTCCACACTGGATATCCGGGCAGACCGCAGTTTCACCTTTAGCTATGTCGGCGAGGTCCAGCTCGCAAAGACCAAGACGTCCGACATGGACGGCGATCTCAAGGGTGACGAGCAAGGCTGGGAGAAGGGCGCGGAAAAGCCGACGCTCTACAAGAGCGCCTATCTCACGGATCTCAGGGGCCGACCCATCGCCGCCGCGACCAACAGGAAGCCCAAAGCAAGGGACGACTTCAGCGACACGCAGGACGAGGCGTCGCAGCTCAAGACACTCGCCGACGCGCTTTCCAAGGAATATGGCTTCCGCTCGGTCAAATATATCGGCAATCGCAAGCTGCTGATCGACTATTCGATCAGCGGCAAGCTCGATCACGCCTTCGTCTTCCCGTTCAACCCGGATGCCGACGTCATCCTGCCCTTCATCGCCATTGAACTGCGCGGCAAGGACAAGGTGCGCGTGAAGGCACCTGGCTATGCCAACCAGCAAAGCATGAGCGCGTCGCTCGGTGGCATGGGCGGGATGCCTGCCATGGGCGCTGACGCCGATGCTTCCAGCGCGCTTGACGGCACGTTCACGCTCACAACCGATGCGGCCATCGTCAGCCAGAACCAGGAAGATGGCGCGCAAACCCAGCCGAATGGCGCGAAGAAGATCGTCTGGAAGGCCAATCCACAGACCAAGGAAGCGCCGCTTGCCGTCCTGCAGGTTGCGCCACTGCCCTGACGAGACCCTGCTGAAGCGAAAAATATTTCGCGTTCGACGGCTGCAGATGCAAATCTTTTAAGCGTTCATCCGTTCTTGGTTCCGACGCCATTAATCTTTTGGCGGTAGGAGCGGACGGCTATGACGACCGACGAGATCAAGCCCAAATGGAAGCAGCGACTGAAGGTCGCCGCGCAACTCGTTGCCGTGCTGCTCGTTTCGGCCTTCCTGCTCATGAGCAACCAGCAGCGGAGCGCTGTTGCCCAGGTCCTGCGCGACCCCCTGTCGATGCTGGCCGCACGTTCGCCCGGCGAGCGCGGCGACGCTGCTTTGCGGCAGACCAAGATCAAGCGCGGCGCCATGATACCGGCCGCATTCGAAAAATTGCTCGACAAGGAGCATGTCTCGTCGCCCGTGGCGACTGCCGCCGCAAGCCCCGACGTCTTTTCCGGCCAGGACGAACTGCCCGCAGTTGCCGACTTCGTGCCCGGCACGCATGACGGCGCGCATCAGGGCCTGCCCGATGGCGCACCGATCCTCGCTCATGGCGGGGGCGGCTATTTCCAGATCGTGCCCGGCGGCGGCCCCGTCGGGGGCGGTGGCGGTAGTGGCGGTGGTGGCGGCGAAACCTGCACCGATCCCGCCAAATGCGGCACCCCGACAGGCGAACCGACACCTCCACCCGTTCTCGTGGCCGTACCGGAGCCGGGAACCTGGCTCATGATCATCGCCGGCTTCTTCTCGCTCGGCGCCATCCTCCGTTTCGTCCCGCTTTCCAAAATCAAGGCAAGCCCGCGCAACGGAGCGCGCCCGCCGCGCACATTCTGACGCGGGCGCCGGTGTTGCGCTTCCTATCCTTGCTCGCGGCAGCAGCCGCGTTGTCATTGGGCGCGAACTGGCTCGCCGCAAACCGCGATGTTGCGGCCGCTCCTGCGCCGCCAGCAACCGAAAAAGCCGTGCGCGTCGCCTTCCCGGACGGCCAGCAGGCCGACATGCGCCTGCCCGACGGCCGCCACGAGCGCATCCGGAGCCTGCTCAACGTCGAGCGGCGCATGCATTATGGCGAATTCGTCTGGAACGATGACAAGGTGCCCGCCGGATCGGTCTGGGTCCGTGTCGACCTCGCCGCGCAGACCATCTCCGCCTTCCGCGCCGGGCACGAGATCGGCACGGCGGTCATCCTCTACGGGACCGACGGCCACGCCACGCCAACGGGAGACTTCCGGGTTCTGGAAAAGGACAAGGATCACTGGTCGCGCAGCTATGACGCGCCGATGCGCTACATGCTGCGCCTCACCGACGACGGCGTCGCCATCCACGCCAGCGAGGTCGAGAAGGGCTTCGCAACGCACGGCTGCGTGGGTGTTCCGCCGAGCTTCGCCCGGCGTCTGTTCGCGGCCATGAACAAAGGCGATCCGGTAATCATCGTGCTGGGTCAAGCCACGGCCGGCGCCGCAAGGGATGGATCATCAAGCAACGGCACCGACCAAGCCGGCGGCTGACCCGTCGCGTTCTGCCAACCGGCGAAAGCCCTTTTTTCTCCCCCCAAATTGGGACGAACCTGTTTTTCGGCACGGGCGCTGCAACCCATTCCGCTTGGCGCGCGTTGAACCGTCCGACGCCCTTGCCGGGCCGAGGGACGTTATCAACGCCGGGAGGAATGACGTGAACAAGCGCAAGCTGCTGCCTGCCGTTACCATGATCGCTGGAGCGGTGCTTGCTGCACCCGCCAGTGCAGCCGTGCACATCGAGTTCCTTCAGGGAACCTCTGTTTCGTCTCTCTCCGGCTACACCGTGATCAATAGCTTCGACAGCACAGCCGGAATCACAGGCTCCGGGTTCCTGGTCCAGAATGTCAGCAACGGCAACGGCGCGAAAATTCCACTCCCGGACTCGCTGGGCACGAACTATCTCTCGATCCTTGGCGGCGGCGTGGCCAACCTCATTCTGCCGACGGCGACCTCCGACTTCGCTTTCGAATGGGGTTCGCTCGACACATATAATACCGTGACGATCAATCTGGGCGACGGGTCGAGCTTCATCCTCGTCCCGAGCCAGAACGTGCTTTCCGGCTCGCCGGGCAATGGCAACCAGATCATTGCATCCACCAACGGCACGGTCCGCGTCTACGGGGATGCCGGAGAGCTTTTCGCCGGCTTGAATCTTCAGTCAGCCGTCAACTCGCTTGAATTCGACAATCTCGCGATCAAGGCGGCGATCCCGGAAACTGCGACCTGGGCAATGATGATCGCCGGGCTTGGCGCCGCCGGCTTCTCGCTGCGCCGCCGGAAGACTGCCGCCGTCAGGTTCGCCTGACGGTTCGATCCGGACGAGCCATAGGGTCGTCGCGATGCTCGCCACGCCCGTGTGCTCCGTCGTTTATATTCTCAGTCCTCCGGCGCGATCGTCACGCGCAGGCCGTCCAGGTTGGCGCTAAGCGGAATCTGGCAGGAGAGACGGCTATTGGCCTGGCGATGGTCAGAGCTGTCGAGCAGGTCATTCTCGTCGCCACGCAGCGGCGGCAGTTGGTCGACGAAGGCCTCGTCGACATAGACATGGCAGGTCGCGCAGGAGCAGCAGCCGCCACACAAGGCCAGCAGCTCATCAATGCCGTGATCGCGGATCGCTTCCATCACCGAAAAGCCATTCTGGGCCTCGAACGTCTGCTCCGACCCGTTACGCGTCACGACCGTCAGCTGCGGCATTTTTATCTCCAAACCGTTGGTGGCAACGCTATGAGGGGGGCTTAAGCAGAAATCAACCGGCCACGGGCCGCAACGACGACGGTGAGACGAGATGCTTGACGAAGCGGCGCTGCGCAGCGCGATGGACGCACTGGCGGCGCGCGAAATGGCGATTGCCGCGGCGTTGGAACGTGTCGGCTATCCGGAGCCCCGCCAGCGTGCGCCCGGCTATGAGACGCTGCTGCGCACGATCGTCGGGCAGCAAGTGAGCGTTGCCGCCGCTGCATCCATGTGGGCCAAGCTGGAGGCCGCACTCGGGCCGGGCTGCACGCCCGAGGCGCTGCTGTCGAAGGATTTCGAGACGCTGCGCGCCTGCGGCCTGTCGCGCCAGAAACAGGGCTATGCGCGCAGCCTCGCCGAACTGGTTGTGAACGGCGAACTCGATCTTCACGCGCTTCCCGCCGACGACGAGGACGCCATCGCCCAGCTCGTGCGCATCAAGGGCATCGGCCGCTGGTCGGCGGAGATCTACCTGCTGTTCGCGGAAGGACGGCTGGACATCTGGCCGGCGGGCGACCTTGCCGTGCAGATTTCGATCGGCACGCTGTTCGGCCTGCCCGAGCGCCCCAGCGAGAAGGCGATCCGCGAGATGGCCGAAGCCTGGAGGCCGCACCGCAGCGCCATGGCGATCATGGCCTGGCATCACTACAACACGAAAGTGTTCTGAGGGTGCTCAGAGCAGCGCGTCGATCTTTGCGGCAAGCGCCATGTCGCGCTTGGACAAACCGCCGCAGTCGTGCGTGGAAAGCCGGACTTCAACGCGGTTATAGACGTTCGACCATTCGGGATGGTGATCAGCCTTCTCGGCAAGCAGGGCGACCTGCGTCATGAAGCCGAAGGCCTCGACGAAGTCGGCAAACTTGAAGCTGCGGGTGATGCCGGTGCGGTCAGCGTCGAGCGTCCAGTCCGGCAGGGCGGCCAGTGCGGGGGCAATTTCGTCATCGGTCAGGCGGGCGATCATCGTCTCTCTCCTCGGATTCGCAGGATGAGCACGGCGCGCCTTACGATCAAGGGCCTCGCCTGCCGCCGCGGCGGGCGGCTGCTGTTCGCGGGGCTCGACCTCGACCTGACCGCAGGCCAGAGCGCTCTCATCGCAGGGCCGAACGGCATCGGCAAGTCGAGCATGCTGCGCGTCGTCGCCGGCCTGCTCTCGCCCTTCGCCGGAACGGTGGACGCGAGCGGTACGATCGCCCTGACCGACGAAGCCGCCGCCCTCGACCGCGAAAAAACGCTCCGCGCCACCCTCGGTTTCTGGGCGACGCTGGATGGCGCCGGCCTCGACCGCGTCGATGCGGCGCTCGCCGATCTCGGCATTGCGCATCTCGCCGAGATTCCGGTGCGCATTCTCTCGACCGGCCAGCGCAAGCGCGCGGCGCTGGCGCGGACCATTGCGTCCGGCGCGGACATCTGGCTGCTCGACGAGCCGGCCAACGGTCTCGACACCGCCTCGGCGCAAGCGCTTGCCGCAGTGGTGGAACGGCACCGGGCGGCGGGGGGCATCGTCCTGGCCGCCTCGCATATGCCGCTTGGCTGGCGCCATGACGCCGAGTTGACGCTCACCGCGCCGGACGAGGAGACGACATGATCGGCGCGCTCATCGTCCGCGATCTGAATCGCGCGCTGCGCGGGGGCGGCCTGTGGCTGCCGCTGGCTTTCCTGCTGCTCATCGCGTCGCTTTTTCCCTTCGCCGTCGGCCCCGACGCGAACCTGCTGGGCAGGACCGGAGGCGGCCTGCTCTGGATCGCGGCATTGCTGGCGAGCCTGCTGCCCATCGACAGGCTGATCGAGCCGGACCGCGATGCGGGCGTCATCGACCAGCTCGTCGTGCGCGGGACAGGTGAAGGCACGATCCTGCTCGCCAAGCTGGTCGCGCACTGGCTGAGCTTCGGCCCGCCCTTGTTGATCGCCGCCCTGCCCGCTGCCGCCTTGCTCAAGCTCGACAGTTCGACCGTGCTGATGGTGGAGCTGGGCCTCGCGCTCGGGACTCCCGGCCTCGCGGCGCTCGCCCTGCTTGTCGCGGCACTGACCGCCGGGCTCAAGGGCAGCGGGGCGCTCGCCGGGCTTCTCGTGCTGCCGCTCGCGATCCCGATCCTGATCTTCGGCGCAGGGTCGCTGAGTGTCGCGGGCGTCGGCGCACTCAAGCTGGTGGCGGCAAGCTCACTGCTGCTGGTCGTGCTCTGCCCATTGGCGGGCGGCGCGGCGCTGCGGGCCGGCCGGGACTAGCCCTACCGGCTCTTCTTCCGCAGGCCGTCGATATATTCGAGCTCGGACTTGGCGATGGCGCTGGTGGGGTCTTCCTCGAGGGATTTGCGATAGGAGGCGGCGGCGCCGTCAAGGTCGTTCTTGTCGATCAGCAGGTAGCCGATGCCCCGCAGGGCCGCAGCGCGATCGGCCTTGGCATCGTCGAGGCCGGGCGTTGTCGAATTGTCGAAGGCGGTGCGATAGGCGGTCATTGCCTTGTCGGGCGCGCCGACCATGCGATAGGCATAGCCCAGCTCGACGAAATAATGGGCGTGGCGCGGCGCGAGCGCGGTCAGCTGCTCAAGTGCCGCCACCGCCTCGGGTTCGCGCTTGAGCTCGTTGAGGGCATAAGCCTTGACGAACAGCGCCTCGCAGAGCGTGCCGGGAAAGACCGTGTTCGACGTCTTCCTGTTCGCGGAGATGGCGCTGTAGAGAAGCGCCTCGGCCGTGTTGGTCGCGCAATAGACCTCGCCCTTGGCGCGCGCCTCGACCAGCGGCTTCTCGTAACTGCCCAGCACCGTCTCGACGAGCGCTAGCGCCTCGACAGGCTGCTTCTTCAAAATGAGTTCGCCGGCCTTGTTGATATTTGCCGACGCGCGGTCCGCTTCCGTATCGGCGGCGAACACCGAGACCGGCAGGGACAGGATCGCCAAGGCGAAAAGGGCCGATCTTGCGCGCATAGATGTTTCTCCCCCCGTTCTATTGATGCGATGAATTGCCGCGAGCGCCAAGCGTTATTCGCGGGCGTGCTTGCCTTCCCTTGCGGGCATTCTAAGCTCGCCCAAAAGCAAGGGAGAGAAGGATGCAAAGCCTGACCAAGGGTACGCAACGCGCCGTCCGCCTGATGGGGATTGGTATCGGCCTGGCGATGGCGGGGCCAGCCGCCCTGGCACAGCCGGCACAGACGACCATGGCGACGCTGCTCGACCGCATCCAGATCGAGGAGCTGATCACCAGCTATTACGGCAATCTGGGCGGCAACGGCCACGGCTTCTCGGACTATTATACCGAGGACGCGACATTCGACCTGTGCGGCAAGATCTACTCGGGCAAGGCGGGCATCGAGCAATCCTACAAGGATCTGGGCGCGACCCAGCCGCTGCCCAAGGGCACCTTCCACATGCTGCTGACCAATCCGGAAATCATCGTGACGGGCGACACGGCCACCGCCAAGTTCATCTGGACCGGCATCATCAACGAGCAGGTGAAGGCGCCGCCGCGCTTTGTCGAACAGGGCCGCGAGTATGACCGGCTGGTCAAGAAGAACGGCCAGTGGCGCATCACCAAGCGCGTGGTGATCGCGGACTCAGGGCTGCCCGATTTCTGCGACGCGAGCCACACGCCGCGCAAGGACTATGACCTGTCGAAGGATAAGTGAGCTCGGCTCGATGCTTACCCGGTCAATGATCGTTGCAATCGCGCTCGGCGTCGCAGCCCCTGCCGCGCCGACTGAGGTCCCAATCGCGAGGGCATGGTTGCTCCTTACGGCTGGCGGCGAGCAATGGTGCGCTTTCACCGACGAAGCCAAGGCAAGAAAGGCCGCTGCAACTGACCGTTTCGACGAGTCCGAGTGGGTGCGTTTGAGCTATCGGGGAACCCGTATCCTGGGCTTAGTCGATTCTGCGCAGAGCGAAGATGCCGTCACCGAGGACAGCTATAGCTTCGACGCTCTGGGCCGCGTGACGCAGGTACTCCGCAAGGGCGCCTATGCCGGGCAGCCATCCATAAGCGTAACGTATGTTCCGGACGTAAAGGGCGCGCTGGCACTGACGCCTACAGCCCGCACGACAGCCCAGCGCGAGGAAAAGGCCAAGCGAGAGACCTACTTCCTGGATTGGCCTCTTTATTCGACGCTAGCGCAAATGCCGTTTAGCAAACTGATCCGGACCAAGCCGGTGATCTCGGTCACGGAACGATGCATCAAAGGCCCTCCACGGCAGATCGGTGAGGATTAGCCTCGCGACCAGCGCGCCCAGATCGCAGTCGGTAGCAGCAGCCCGCGCGCCTCCTCGCGCACGGCGAGTTCGCCGCATTCCACCTTGCCAGGCAGGTCGGCAAAATGGGCGCGGACGAGTTCGCCGATGGCAAGCGCGGACATGCGGACGGCATAGACGGTGAGGAAGAGGAAGCGGCTGTTCTCGTCCAGCAGCTGGCGGCAGCCGGCGATGACGGCCGGCAGGTCTTCCTCCAGCCGCCAGACTTCGCCCTCGGGGCCGCGGCCGAACTTGGGCGGATCGAGCAGGATACCGTCATAGCGCCGGCCGCGCCGGGCCTCGCGCGCGACGAACTTGGCGGCGTCGTCGATGATCCAGCGGACGGGCCGGTCGCTCATGCCGGAGAGCGCGGCATTGTCGCGCGCCTGCGCCACTGACTTCTTGGAGGCGTCGACATGGACGCAGTCGGCGCCCGCAGCGGAGAAGGCAAGCGTGCCGACGCCGGTATAGCCGAACAGGTTCAGGAATTGCGGCTTGTCGAGGCCGGCAAGCTGCTCGCGGCCCCAGCTCCAGACGGGCGCCATGTCCGGGAAAAAGCCGAGATGCCGGAAGGGCGTGCAGTTCGCCTGGAAGCGCACCTCCTGCCATGACAGCGGCCAGCCTTCGCGCGGCACGGGCTTGTCGAACTGCCAGCGGCCGCCGCCATCCTCATCCGAGGCGGGGACGAACTCCCCATGCGCGTCCCAGTCCTTGCTGGCCGGGTCCCACATGGCCTGCGGCTCGGGGCGTATGAAGCGATAGGAGCCGTAGCGCTCCAGCTTGGCGCCGCCGCCGCTATCGATGAGGCCGTAGTCCGCCCAGGGTTCGGCGATGAGGGTTGAAAGGTCCAACTCTTGCTCCGTTCGGGGCGCCTTTTCCTCGCCCTTCAGGGGAGAGGATAGCGCAGCTTGCCAGCGAAAGCTGGCTAGCAAAGCTTGGAGAGGGGGCTCAGGGCGCTGCTCTCCCCTCTCCAACTTCGCCTAATCGCCTACCGGCGATAAGGCTTCATATCCTCTCCCCTGAAGGGCAAGGAAAAATCGTCAGCTCACCCGCGGCGTCGCATGTTCGGCAACATAGCCGGTGACGGCCTCGAAGGTCGCGGGCAACGTCACATAGCGCTCCTCACGGCCGAACAGGTCACCGGTGCGCGAGGGCAGCGCAGGACGGACGCCGGTGGCGCGCTCGACTGCGTCGCGGAACTTGGCGGGATGCGCCGTCGCCAGCGTGACCACGGGGACCGAGGGATCGAGATCGGCTGCAAGCGCAGCAGCGAGACCCACGGCGCTGTGCGGATCGATGATCTCGCCGGCGGCGTCATAGGCCCAGCGCATCGCGCGGTTCATGTCGAGTTCGTCGATGCGGGCGGAGCCGAAGAGCTCCGCCGCGCCCTCGCGCTGCGCGTTGGTCAGCCGCATCGACTTGGTCGCCTCGAAGGTGCGCATTTGTTCGGCGAGCGCCCCGCCGTCGCGGCCGCCAAGGTCGAACAGCAGGCGCTCGAAATTGGACGAGACCTGGATGTCCATGCTGGGCGTCGCAGTGGGCGTGACCGTGCCCTGGCTATAGTCACCCGACGAGAGCGCGCGATGCAGGATGTCGTTGACGTTGGTCGCGACGATCAGCTTCTCGACCGGCAGGCCCATTTGCGCCGCAACATAGCCGGCGAACACGTCGCCGAAATTGCCGGTCGGCACCGCGAAGGCGACGCTGCGCTCCGGCGCGCCGAGGCGGACGCCGACATAGACATAATAGACGACCTGCGCGACGAGCCGGGCCCAGTTGATGCTATTGACCGCCGAGAGATCGTAGCGCGCCGCGAAGTCGGCGTCGTTGAACATGCGCTTCACCAGCGCCTGGGCATCGTCGAAGCTGCCCTCGATCGCGATATTGTAGACATTGGGCGCCAGCACTGTCGTCATCTGGCGGCGCTGCACTTCGCTGACCCGGCCGACCGGATGCAGCATGAAGATGTCGATCTTGGCGCGGCCCGCCACGGCGTCGATCGCCGCCGAGCCGGTATCGCCCGAGGTCGCGCCGACGATGGTGATGTGCGTTTCGCGGCGGCTCAGGAACTTCTCGAAGAGCAGGCCGAGCAGCTGGAGCGCGACATCCTTGAAGGCCAGCGTCGGGCCATGGAACAGCTCAAGCAGCCAGTGGCGGTGATCGAGCTGCTTGAGCGGCGTCACCGCCGCATGATCGAAGCGGGCATAAGCTTGCGTGCAGAGATCGCGCAGCTCGTCTTCGCTGAGGCTTGTCCCCACGAAGGGCGCGATCACGCGGACGGCCGTCTCGACATAGGAGAGGCCGCGCATTGCGGCGAACTCGTCCGCCGTGAACGTGGGCCAGTGCTCGGGCAGATAGAGTCCGCCGTCGCTCGCGAGACCGGCAAGCGTCGCGCCTTCGAAATCCAGCGCCGCGGCGCTACCCCTGGTGCTCTGATACTGCATGACGGTCGGCCCTTAGCGGCGAGTTGCGCGAGGCGCAACGGCGGCGGGACTCAGCCGCCCTCCCGCCAGCGCTTGCGCAGCGCCAAGCCGTAGATGACCAGCGCTACCCCCGCGAAGAAGAACCACTGCACGGCATAGCTCAGGTGATTGTTCGGCACTGACGACGGATCGGGCAGTGGCGACGGCGAGAGGCCGGGTGCGGCGGTTTCGCTGACGATCATGAGGCGGAGCGGCGCCGCCTTGCCAATCAGGCGCACGAGGAAGCTGTGTCCGTCCGGCTCATGAGTGGCGCGGCCGCTGACCCGGCCGCCGGTCCAGTTCGCCTTGCCGTGCGGATCGCGGCCGACGCCCATGTCGACCAGCATGCCGGGGCCTTCCGCGCCGGTCGCGCAAGTCGCGATGTGGCGCCAGCCGGGGTTGCCGTCACGGCTACGCCCGCCGATCACCTGCCAGCCGGTTACGCGCAGGCAGTTCGCCGAGAGTGTGCGGAAGAGGAAGCGGTCGTCAGCCGGGTTCATCGCCGGATAGGCAGTGACGGGCAGCGACAGGTTCGCGCGAAATGCAACGAGCGCCGCTTCCTTCTGCTTGAGCCGCGCAAGCTGCCAGACGCCGAGGCCGATCATCGCCGCGACGGCGAAGCCGACGACCAGGGTGGCCACGACGGGAAGGCGGCGCTTCATGGTACCTCGTCGGTGTCCGGTGCCGCGCCGCTGATGCGGCCCTCCCGCGCCTGGTGGCGATATTCGAGGATGAGCAATGCTGCCTTCGACGTGCGCAGGCACAAGATCACCAATGCGGTGGTGATGGGCACCCAGAGGATGATGTGCACCCAGAAGGGCGGATGCGCGCCAAGCTGCAGCATGAGCGCCAGCGCGGTGATCAGCGCACCGATGATGAGGATCAGGAACGCGGCCGGTCCGTCGCCGACATTGAACTTGCCATAGTCGAGCCCACAAGCGCGGCAGCTCGGCGCGAACCGGACCCAGCCGTCGAACAGCGGCGCATTCTCGCAGCGCGGACAGTGTGCCCGGATGGCAGCGCGGACAAGCGGTGTCGGCGCCCTGGTAGAATTGTCGTCAGGCATTGCTCATGCACCATGGATCCGGCCCCATATCGACCGGCGGGAATGCCGGTTGGTCCGGACGAGGGAAACGCGCCTTGAAGGTAAAGGCCTGCGGACAGGGGCCACAACGATCGAGAAGCCAGAGCCGCGCGAGGCCGTCATGGACCGTGGGAATGCTCCCGGCGGGAATCCACCACAAAGCCTGGTAGGCGCCTTCAGGCCGCGAGAAGAACTCGCGGCGGCGCGCCATCACCGGGGTATGGGCACTGCGGTAGACGAAGTCGAACAGGCTGTCGGCGTCGGTCCAGACCGACATGTTCGGGATAAGCAGCGGATCGGGGCCGAACGGCATGTCCGTCGCGTTTCCGCCCTCGTCCTTGAGACGCCAGACAAAACCGGGGCTCGCCTCGGCAAGCGCGTTGACGCGGTCCAGCGCCTCGAAAAAAGGAGCGACGCGCGGATCCCCGCGCGCCGCCACCAGACGTCCGATATTGATCTGGGCGAGGTGCCATCCGTTCGGCGAACTCATGGCTGCCTCGCGCGCCCGCTCAGCCGCCGTGGACGGGTGCGCCCCAACCGCCCCACACATAGATGGCGCAGAACAGGAACAGCCAGACGACGTCGACGAAGTGCCAGTACCAGGCAGCCGCCTCGAAGCCGAAATGCTGGCGCGGCGTGAAGTGGCCCTTGTAGGCGCGCGCCAGGTTCACGATCAGGAAGATCGTGCCGACGATGACATGGAAGCCGTGGAAGCCGGTCGCCATGTAGAAGGCCGAACCATAAGGCGTTGTGCCGAACTTGAAGGGCGCGTGATAATATTCATAGCCTTGGATGCTGGTGAACAGCAGGCCCAGCAGGATCGTGCACCACAGACCCCTCTTGAGGCCCTCACGGTCGCCATGGATCAGCGCGTGGTGCGCCCAGGTGACGGTGGTGCCCGAGCAGAGCAGGATCAGCGTGTTGAGCAACGGGAGCTCGAAGGCGTTCATGACCTCGATGCCCTTGGAGGGGAACAGGCCCTCGATCGGCGCCAGCGCGGTCGGGAACAGCGAGAAGTCAAAGAAGGACCAGAACCAGCCGACGAAGAACATGACTTCCGAGGCAATGAACAGGATCATGCCGTAGCGCAGGTGAAGCTGCACGACCGGCGTATGGTCACCGGCATGGGCCTCGCGGATCACGTCCGACCACCACATGAACATGGTGCCGAGCACGCCGAGCATGCCGAGGATGAAGGCAGTGCCGCCCCAGCTGCCCATTTCCGCCGGGTGCATCCAGGCAACGGCGCCGAGCGCCATCACCAGCGCCGACATCGCGCCCACCAGCGGCGTGATCGCGGGCGGCAGAATATGATAATCGTGGTTCTTGGCGCCGGACATATCGTCTTCCCTGTCTAGGTCTTTCGGGTGCTTTAGCCTTGCTGATCCGGCTTCTCAACCGGATAGAAGGTGTAGCTCAAGGTGATTTCCTGGACGTCCTTGTCATCCGGATCGTCGAGGAATTTCTTGTCCACGAAGAAGAGTACCGGCATGCGGACCTCCTCCCCGGGCTTCAGCGTCTGCTCGGTAAAGCAGAAGCACTGGATCTTGGTGAAATAGGGGCCCGCCTGGCTCGGCGTCACGTTGAACGTGGCCTGGCCGGTCACGGGCTTGTCGGACATGTTCCTGGCGATGAACACGGCCATGTTCTTGGCGCCGACCTTGACCGGTATGGCGCGCTTCTCGGGATAGAACTTCCAGGGCATGCCCGGCGCGACGTTGGAATCGAAGCGGATCGACACGGTGCGCGCGGCGCCGGCGTCGGGCTTTGCGAGCGCGGCAAGCTGGGACTCAGTCGCGCGCTGCGTCGTCCCGCCCCAGCCGGTCGCCTCGCAGAACATGCGGTAGAGCGGCACGGACGCGAAGCCGAGGCCGAGCATGGACAGCGCGACGAGCGCCGCGATCGTCGCGGTCCGGCGCGTCTTGTCCTGTCTCTGCGCAGCTGTCGTCAATGCATCGTTCCCTGTGCGATCTTCGCCCAGGCTACGGCGAAGAAGAGGATCACAAACGCCCCAAGCACGAGCGCCATCACGATCGAACGGCTGCGCTGGCGCTTCTGGATTTCCTGCTGCTGCTCAGGGGTCATGCGGACGGTACTCCGTAACCGACCCAGTGATCGACGACCACGGCGGCATAAATGAGGAAGAGATAGAGCACCGAATATTTGAACAGGCGCTTTTCGGGACCCATGCGGGCGGGATCGCTTTCGCGGCGCAGCGCCACCTGGATGGCCATGGCGGCAAAGATGGCGGTCGTGACGAGGGCGGTCACGCCGTAGATCACGCCGGTCAACTGCAAGAGGACGGGCGCCAACGCCGCAGCGCCCATGATCGCGGTGTAGAACAGGATCTGCCGCCGCGTGACAGTCTCGCCGGACACGACGGGCAGCATCGGGATGCCGGCATTGGCATAGTCCATGCGAACGAACAGCGCGAGCGCCCAGAAATGCGGCGGGGTCCAGAAGAAGGTGATCGCGAACAGTGCGATCGGCAGGGGCGCCACGTCACCCGTCACGGCCGCCCATCCGATCAGCGGCGGGAAGGCGCCGGCCGCGCCACCGATCACGATGTTCTGCGCGGTGCGGGGCTTGAGCCAGATCGTGTAGACGAAGACGTAGAAGAGGATCGACACCGCGAGAATGGCGGCGGCGAGCACATTGGTGGCAAGACCGAGAAGCAGCACCGAGAAGACCGACAGGCCGACCCCGAAATGCAGCGCAGATTGCCGGGTCATGCGGCCAGCAGGCAGCGGCCGGCCGGCGGTACGCTTCATCGCGGCGTCGCGGTCCGCCTCATACCACTGGTTGAGCGCGCCCGCCGCGCCAGCACCGAGCGCGATGCAGAGCACGGCGGTGAAGGCGAGGACGAGCGGGAGGTGGCCGGGCGCAACGAGCAGGCCGCAGAGGCCCGTGAACACGACCAGCGTCATGACGCGCGGCTTGGTGAGCGCCACGAAGTCGCGCCAGTCGGCAGGCATGGCCACGTCTGACACGCTCTTGTTGGTCATGATGGATGCGTTCGCCAAAATTGCGGACCTCAGAATGACTTTCGTCTTTTAACAGGGCGGCGAGAGCGCCGTAGCACCCTCGCCCCCTTTTCTCTCACGCGTCCTTCTTGAGAGGACTCTTGTGCTCAGTCGATGACCGGCAGGGTCTCGAACTGGTGATAGGGCGGCGGGCTGCTCAGCGTCCACTCAAGCGTCGTGGCGCCTTCGCCCCACGGATTGCCCTCGGCCTTCTTGCCGGCCGCGAACGAGTAGGCGATGTTCACGAACCAGATCAGCACGCCGACCGCCATGATTTCGTAGCCATGGCTGGCAATGCCGTTCCAGTAGGCCAGCGCGTCCGCATAGTCCGGAACGCGGCGCTGCATGCCACTCATGCCCAGGAAGTGCATGGGGAAGAACAGCACGTTCACGCCGATGAAGAAGATCCAGAAGTGCAGCTGGCCCAGCAGTTCGCTGTACATGCGGCCCGTCATCTTCGGGAACCAGTAGTAGAAGCCGGCGAACAGCGAGAACACGGCGCCGAGGCTGAGCACATAGTGGAAGTGCGCCACGACATAATAGGTGTCGTGCAGGTTGTCGTCGATGCCGCCATTGGCGAGCACAACGCCGGTGACGCCGCCTACGGTGAACATGAAGATGAAGCCCAGAGCCCAGACCATCGGGGTCTTGAAGCTCATCGAGCCGCCCCACATGGTGGCGATCCACGAAAAGATCTTCACGCCGGTTGGCACGGCAATGACCATCGTAGCGGCAGTGAAGTACATCTTCACGTTCACGCTCATGCCCGTCGTGAACATGTGGTGCGCCCAGACAATGAAGCCAACCACGCCGATCGCGACCATGGCGTAGGCCATGCCGAGATAGCCGAACACCGGCTTGCGGCTGAAGGTCGAGACGATCTGGCTGACGATACCGAAGCCCGGCAGGATCATGATGTAGACTTCAGGATGGCCGAAGAACCAGAACAGGTGCTGGAACAGAACCGGGTCACCGCCGCCTTCAGGCGCGAAGAAGGTCGTGCCGAAATTGCGGTCCGTGAGCAGCATGG
>DASWYL010000018.1:0-2192 GCA_036404995.1 Sphingobium sp.
GCTCTGGTCGATCTTGATCATGTCGAAAGGCGCTTTCTTCAGGTAGCCCAGCGACGAATAGCCAGTGCCGAAGTCGTCCAGCGCCAGTCGCACACCGACCCGCTTGAGCGCGGCGAACATCGCCTCGGTCGCGCTCTCATCGTTAAGGAACACGCTTTCGGTGATTTCCAGCTCAAGGCGCGAGGGCGCAACCTGCGCCGCCGCCAATGCACTCGTGAGAATCGCAGGCAATGCCGGATTGGCGAATTGCAGCGGCGATACGTTCACCGCGACACGGACCGGCTCGGGCCAGCGCGCAAGATCGCGACAGGCCGTACGCAGGGCCCACTCGCCGATCTGGGCGATCAGGCCGGCGTCCTCGGCGATCGGCACGAATCTCGAAGGCGGCAGCCAGCCATGCTGCGGGTGATTCCAGCGCAGCAACGCTTCGAAGCCGGTGATCTTCTCGGTCGCGGTATGGACGACCGGCTGGTAATGAAGCTCCAGCCCGCCGCTGCCCAGCGCATCGCGCAAATCCTGTTCGAGCACGCGGCGTTCCTCAGCTTCGCTATGAAGGTCCGGAGAATAGAAATGATGGCGGCCGCGCCCGCCATCTTTGGCGGCGTAGAGGGCCAGGTCGGCGTTGCGGATCAGCGCTTCCGAGGTCACGCCGTCGCCGGGCGACAGAGCCACCCCCACCGAGCCGCCGATGACGACGCGATGGTCATCGACAAGATAAGGCTCCGACAGGTTTTCGATCACGCGCTGGGCAAGCTGCGCCAGATCCTCGCGCCGCATGGTGCCGGGCAGAATCACCTGGAATTCGTCCCCGCCCAACCGGCCGACGACGCCTCCGGCATCGACCGTCCGCCTGAGCCGGTCGGCGACCTGCTTCAGCAAGGCATCGCCCGCCGGGTGGCCCAGCGTGTCGTTGACCTGCTTGAACCGGTCGAGATCCAGCAGAAGCACGGAACAGGCCCGGTGATCCTCGCGCGGAGCGTTGAGGATCTTTTCGAGCGTCTGCGACATCTGGAAACGGTTGGCGAGCCCGGTCAGCGAATCGTAATGCGCAAGGCGCGCGGCCTGCGCAGCCGTGCGCTTCCTTTCGGTAAGATCGCTGCCCGAGCCGCGAAAACCCATGAAATTGTGGAAATGGTCGTGGATCGGTCGCCCGCTTATCGACCACCAGCGCTCCTCGTTCGGCATAGCGGCACGCACGGCCAGTTCCTGGAACGAGGAGCGCGCGGTCAGATGGAAGTTCAGCGTCCGTTCGGCATCCTGTCCTTCCGCATCGAAAACGAACAATTCGGTGAAGGACATCCCGATCAGCGCTTCTGCGGCGCCGTGACCAAGCTGGCGCGAGATCGTGGGCGAAACATACGTGATGGTGCCGCGCCGGTCCGTTTCCCAGAACCAGCCCTGTCCCGTCTGCTCATAGTCCGCGAGGATTTCCTCGGCGCGATGCCGCACCCGCGCACGCTGGTGGCGGAGCGACCGTTCTTCCGCAATGGCCCGCCTCTGCAAGAGAACGAGAACCAAGCAGGCAAGCCCGCCAAGGACAAGCAGGCCGAACGTGCCCGACGTGCCGATCACCACAACGACACCGGACCACAAGGCCATTTGCGATATGACGATAGCGGACAAGCGCTGCCGCGCTGCGGAACCGCCGATCAATGCCATGATGGCGAGTATGCCGATCCCTTCGCTCCAGGTCAGTTGCCCGCTCGCAGCCCAATGCGCGATGCCGAATCCGAACAGCGCCATCGGCGTGCCCACCGCGATCAGCGTCACGAGGTTTCGCCTCCATGGAACACGCGCCAGCCAATTTTCGACGCGAGCCAGCAAGCGGCTTGCCGCCGCCATCAGGGCGGCGCAGGTCAGGATATAAACCATCTCGATGCCAGGCGGCGCACCGGTCGAAAAAGCGGCCACGATCGCAGCGATCGCCATTACCGGCGCCATGATCCACCAATTGCCGAATAATCGACTGGGCTGAAACATCGACCGCGGCAGCACCCTCGCGACATGACCGCGCCGGGGCATGCCCATGACATTCGCGGATGCACCGGGACCACGCCCCTGCTTTCGCCGGCGAGAGCTGGTGCGCTGCTCAAGTTTCGCGGGGCTGGCCATGATCTGCTCATGCAATGCCCCGGCTTGCGAAAGGGTTAAGTGACCGAGCCTTACCGGATGCCGTAAACCGCCCCGGCAGT
>DASWYL010000019.1:0-2528 GCA_036404995.1 Sphingobium sp.
AGGGCGTCGAAAGATCACCCCGTCCCAAAACGCGCGGCATAGGCATGGCATGCACGCCAAGATCAGCGAAATCCCTCAGCGCATCGAGTCGCCGTTCGGTCTGCGCATCGCTTGCAAGGGAATCAACGATCAGCCCGACGCTGTGCCCACGTGCCTTGAGCCCGCGCGTCAAATCCGCGACATGCCGAAACAGCCCGCCCACGGGCGCGCGCATAACCTGCAAGATGCGCAGGGGGCGTTCCATCCCGCTTAGAACCAGCGTTCGGAAATGACGATCGTGTCACCGGGATAAATGGGGAAGTCGAGGTCCGCCGGGCCGCGAACCATTTCATTGCCCTGGCGACGATAGACCGTCACCTGGTTGCGGTCCGCCGTTTCCGTATAGCCGCCAGCCGTGCTGATGGCCGCGCGTACGGTCATGTTCGGCACATAGGAGAACTGCCCCGAAGTCCGCACTGCACCCTGGATAAAGAAGGGCCGATATTCCGCCACTTCCATCGCCACATTCGGGTTGCGCAGATAGCCATTGGCCAGGGCCCCGGCGATGCGCGATGCCGCAACACTCGTCGTCTGCCCGCGCACCTGCACCTGTCCCACGAGCGGGAAGGCAATCGCCCCGCTATCGCTCACGCGGTAGGTATTGCTCAGCTCCTGGTCGCCATAAACCGAAACGCGCACCACATCGCCCGTATCGAGCGTATAGGGGCCGTTTGGCTCGACGAAATAGCTTCCGGGGCGCGTCGTTGCGCAGCCCGCGAGCGGCATCATCAATGTCAAGGCGAGAATGGGAAGCCAGCGCATGGTCAATCCGCGCGTTTCGAGTGGCCCTTAGCATTCCCTGTCATGGTTAAGATTTTCCTTATGCCGGACAAGCTTGCTCCGAATTTGCCGCATCGATTAACCGATTTTTGACCACGAAGCCCGATAGTGCCGCTGCATGCTGAGGATCTGCCGTGAGCGAATATGCCCCGACAATGCGCGATGCGCGAATTGACGTGACTGCGGTTCTCGCCGCGGTTGGCAAGCGCTTGCCGCGTATCATCATCGTCACGTTGCTGGTTCTGGCCGCTGCGTTTCTCGTCCTCACCATGCTGCCGCGGCTCTATGAATCCTCGGCCTCGATTCTCGTCGAGCCGCGCTCCAATGTTTATACGCGCTCTGCCAATGAGCAGGCGCCCGCCAGTGGTTCTGGCGATACCAGCGTCGTCTCCAGCCAGATCGAACTGATAAAGTCACGCGATACGCTCCTCGGCGTCATCGACCAGCTCGACCTGCGTTCCAAACCCGAATTCAACGGCAGCCAGTCCGGCTTCTCTCCGCTCGGCGTCGTGATGCAGCTCATCGGTCGTGGCTCGACGCCGATCAGCGTCGATGAACGCGTCATCAATACGCTCTACGATCGCATGACGGTCATCCAGCAGCGCGACTCGCGCATTATTTCCATCCTGGTGCGCTCGACCGATCCGCAACTGGCCGCCGATATCGCCAATGCCGTGGCCGAAGCCCACGTCGCCCGCCGCGCCCAGCTCTCGCTCTCCGACACTGCCGAAGCCTCCGATTGGCTGCGCCAGGAAATCGAGCGCCTCCGCACGGTCGTCGGCGATGCCGAAGCCGCCGTTGCCCAATATCGCGTCGATAACGATCTCTTCATCGGCACCAATAATACCAGCCTGCTCGATCAGCAGCTCTCCACCATCACCACCCAGATCACCTCCGCCCAGGAGCGCAAGAACACGGCGCAGTCGCGTGCCGCCGTCATTCGCGGCCTGCTCGAACGCGGCCAGCCCATCGAAAGCGTCGCCGACGCGCGCAATTCCGCAGTCGTGCAGCAGCTGAGCCAGGAAAAAGCCCGCCTTCAGGGTCAGCTCGCCCAGCTTTCGGCGACCCTCCTGTCGAACCATCCCAACATCCGCGCGCTGAACGCTCAGATCGCCGAACTCGACAATCGCATCAACCAAGAGGGCTATCGCGTCGCCGCCGCCCTCGAAGCCGAGGCCCAGGTCGAAGCTGATTTGGAAGCCTCGCTCCAGGCCGACCTAAGCCGCTTCAAGCAGACCGCCTCCACGGCAACGCAAGACACTGTCGCCCTCGACAGCTTGCAGCGCGAGGCCAAGGCCCAGCGCGACCTGCTCGAGGCCTATCTTATGCGCTACAACGAAGCCTCATCCCGCGCCGATGCCGGCTCGGCCTTGCCCGACGTGCGCGTTGTCACCGAAGCCGCGCCCTCCGTCACCCCAGCTGTCCCCAAGACCGCGCTGATCCTCGCCGGTGTCGGCATCGTCACCTTTGCCGTGCAGTTCGGCGCCGTCGTCTTCGGCGAGCTGATGTCCGGCCGCGCCCTGCGCCCCATCGAGCCCTATGCCTGGGAACGCGCCGGCCGCGAAGAGCCAGCTGTCGCCGGGCAGCCGGAGCAAGTCGCGCCGGCCGACGAGGAAGAGCCGGTCTACGAAGAACCAGCCTATAAAGAGCCCGTCGCCGAAGTCGACGCGGTTGAGGCCGAACCTGTCTACGAGGAGCCGGCCCGACCC
>DASWYL010000020.1:0-28106 GCA_036404995.1 Sphingobium sp.
ACCGAGCGGATCACGCTGCTCGAGGGGGGCAAGCGGATGCAGGTCGAATATATCATGACCGATCCGCAGAACTGGGAAGGCGAGTGGCGCAACACCAAGCAGTTCACGCGCCAGGACTATACCGACATCGGCGAGGTCGAATGCGTCCTCGCCAATAATGCGCACCTGCCGGGCACGGAACTGGGCAACAGCAAGGTGGGCGAAGCAGGATCATCGGAGCCGAAATGATGAGCGTGACGAGAATTTTGGCCGCGGGCGCGGCGCTGGGGCTGGCGATGGCGGGCGTGCAGACCGCGAGCGCGCATCACAGCTTCGCGATGTTCGACCAGAGCAAGAAAGTGACGGTCAAGGGCACCGTCACCGAGTTCCAGTGGACCAATCCGCACAGCTTCATCGAGATCGACACGACGGGGGCGGACGGCAAGAAGGCACATTGGAGCCTTGAGCTGAACAGTCCGAACAACCTGAAGCGCCAGGGCTGGACACGCAATGCGGTGAAGCCAGGCGATGTCGTCTCGGTGACATTCAACCCGCTGCGCGATGGCAAGCCCGGCGGCCTGTTCAATTCTGTTACCCTGCCGAACGGCAAGGTGCTGGCGGAAGCCGCGTTTGCGGGCGGGCGGCCGGTCAACACGCCGACATCGAACTGAGGAGCATGACAATGCGCATGAAGAAGCGAATCGTCGCGGCCGCGCTGGCCCTCATGATGCTGCCCCAGGGTGTGGGCGCGCATCACAGCTATGCCATGTTCGACATGACCAAGCAGGTCGATCTGAAAGCCAAAATCATCCAGTTCAAATGGACCAACCCGCATGCCTGGCTGACGGCCGAGGTCAAGGATGCGAGCGGCAATCCGGTGACCTGGAATATCGAGATGAACAGCCCGAACAACCTGATGCTGCTCGGCTGGAAGCGCTCGACGGTGAAGGCGGGCGACGAAGTGACGATCACCGTGCACCCGCTCAAGGGCGACAAGGCCGGCGGCTCGTTCATGTCGGTGACGCTCGCCAACGGCTCGAAGATCAACGGCTGATGGCGGCCCACTCGAACAGCTGGCGGCTGGGTGCCGCACTCGCCGCAGCACTGCTGATCGCTCCGCTGGCGGCGCAGCCCGGCCCACCGCCGCCCTCGGCGCCGCCGGCCGGCCTTAAGGAAGGGACCGGCGCCGGCTTCGCAAAAGGCAAATATGCGCAGCTTGATTCGCTTCCGGACTGGGGCGGAATCTGGTTTTTCGCGCCCGGAGCCCGTCCGGCGCCGCCAAAACTGAAGGGAAAATACAAGGAGGCGAACGAAAAATGGCGCGCCGATATCGCGGCAAATAACGGTCTCGACAAGAAGGCGCGGTCGAATTGCAGCCCGCCGGGCATGCCCGGTTTCATGGCGCTGGCGCAATATCCCTATGAGTTCCTGTTCACGCCCGGGCGCGTCACGATCAACCAGGAAGCCTGGATGCAGACACGCAAGATATGGACGGACGGCCGCAGCCACCAAGACGACCCGGATCCGAGTTTCTACGGCGACAGCATCGGCCATTGGGAAAAGGGCGTGCTGGTCGTCGAGACGATCGGCATTAACGATACGCTGCCGCTGCAGACTGGCATGACGCATAGCGACAAGCTCAAGGTCACCGAGCGCATCCATCTCTCGCCGACAGATTCGAATTTACTTATCAATGAGATAACGCTGGAAGATCCGGAAGCGCTGGAGGAACCCTGGCACGCGACCTATAATTATCGTCGCGATCGCTACGGAATGCTGCTGGAATTCCAATGCTCCGAGAACGACCGCAATCCGATCGACGCACAGGGCAACACGCTGTTTCAATGAGCCGTGGCCTCATCGGCCAGCATCGAAGGAAACACGGTAGGCGGAACTAGATATAGTCGGAGCGACCGGCGCTGGCGATTGCCCGGGCCATGGGCAGAAACTACCCATTTGGTCACATATTGGCACATGCTGCAATGCAGCAAAAGTCACATCCATGACAGTTATATTTAACCGGATTTGCACGTCCTGAAAATCGTTAACCATCGAGTCCCTTGGATTTCGGACTGTTGCAGCTGAGCCATGTCCTTCAAAAGAACTATCGCAAACGCAAAAACATAGGTTATGGTTCCCTTGGTTTCGGGGTTATTTACCAAGCTGGAGACAGTGCCGAATCTGAGTATCACGGTCCGAGGACGACGGGCCGGAGCTGTCTGGGTCGCGCCAAGGGGGAAATCTCGTATGGCAAGGTTGATCGACGTTGAAGGGCTGAAGGCCGCCGGAGCGGTTGCCATCATGCCGCCCCAAGAATTGGACGATCCGTCCATCGAAGCGACTCGTCTGCGCTTCGACCTCGCCGAAATGGAAGTGAACTGGGAGCCGGAAACGGCGACGCTCTGGTCGTTCATGACTCCGCGCGGCGAACCGAAATACACGCCCTCGATGCTGCGCGACCTGCGTCGCTGGCAACTGGAAGTGCAGAAGATCCATGAGGACGGACTCCTCGACCTGCGCTACCTTGTGCTTGGCTGCCGTTATCCCGGCGCCTTCAACCTGGGCGGCGACCTCGAGCATGTCGCCGCGCTGATCGACCAGCGCGACGTCGATGGCCTGCAAGCCTATGGCGACGCTTGCGTCGACATTCTCTACGAAAATCTCCAGGGCCTCTCGCTGCCGATCATAACGATCGCGCTCATCCAGGGCGATGTCGTCGGCGGCGGCCTCGAATCCGCCATGTCGTTCAACGTGCTGATCGCCGAACGCGACGCGCGCTTCTCGCTGCCGGAAAATGCCTTCGGCATGTTCCCTGGCGTCGGCGCGCATTCGCTGCTGGCCCGCAAGGTCGGCATGGCCCAGGCCGAGCGGCTGATGTTCAGCGGCAAGGTCTACACCGCCGAAGAGATGTACGACCTGGGTCTCGTCCATGTGCTCTGCGAGCCGGGCGAGGGCGAAGCGGCGGTCCGCAACTATATCCGCGCTAACGCTCGCCGCATGAACGGCCAGCTCGGCGCCTATCGCGCTGCACGCCAGGTGAATCCGGTGCCGCTCGCGGAACTGCGCTCGATCGTGCGCATCTGGGCCGAGACCGGCATGAACCTCTCCGACAGCCAGCTCAAGGTGATGCGGCGCCTGGCGGTCAAGCAGGTCCGCTGAGGGGCAGGTAGCCCTCTCCAAAATCGACGTCGTCATTGCCGCGACAGCGGGAATCACGAATGAAATGGGAGTCGAGCAGGAAGCTCGACCATGCCGCCAGCTTCACGCCACCTTGCGCGGCTTGCCCTTGCGCGCGGGATCTGCGGTCATCATTTCCTCCTTGGTGAAGAGCGCGAGCTCGTCGTCCGCGGTCGAGAGATAGGGCAGGACAGCGGCGGCGGGCATGGGCTTGGCGAAGAAATAGCCCTGGCCGGCCGAGCAACCCTGCTTCACCACATATTGCAGCTGTTCGAACGTCTCGATGCCTTCGGCGACAACGGTGAGGTCAAGCGAGGAGGCAAGGCCCGACACGGCCTGGATGACGGCGCGGGATTCGCTGCGCGATTCCACATTGTTGAGGAACGAGCGGTCGATCTTGATCGAATCGAAGCGATAGCGGCAGAGGTGGCTCAGCGACGAGAAGCCGGTGCCGAAATCGTCGAGACTGAGCGAGGTGCCGATGCGCTTCAATGTGTCGAGCACGTAGCGCACGTCCGGATCGTCGGCGAGTAGTGCGGTTTCCGTGATCTCGAGATGCAGGCGGCGCGGCGGCAGACCGCTCTTGAGCAGCGTGTCCGACACCATGTTGGGCAGCGTCCGGTCGGTTAGCAGCACGGCCGAGATATTGACCGCGACCGTGATGTCGCCGGGCCAGGTCATCGCCTGCATGCACGATTCCATCAGGACCCATTCGGTGATCGGGCCGATCGAGTGGCTGCCTTCGGCGATCGGGATGAACAGGCTCGGCGGCACATTGCCGTTGGTCGGATGCTGCCAGCGCAGCAGGGCCTCGAAGCCCTTGATGCGGAAGTCGCTGAGATCGACCACCGGCTGGTAGTGCACCGCCATCTCGTTGTTCGCGAGCGCCTTCTTGAGATCGCGCTCGATCTGCTTGTTCTCGAGCAGGCGGCGCTCCATTTCGGGATCGAACAGGCGCACGCAATTGCGGCCGCCCGCCTTCGCCTCGTAGAGCGCCACGTCGGCATGGCGCAGCAGTTCGTCGGAATCGCTGCTTTCGCTCGAAATGGAAATACCGATCGAGCCGGAAATGTCGACCTGGATGTGATTGATCGTCACCGGCTGGCGGATGGCCTGGATGAGTTCCTCCGCCGTCGCCATGGCTTCTTCCTCATCCCTGACCGGCAGCGTCACGATGAACTCGTCGCCGCCGAAACGCGCGATGCGGCCGCCGCGCTCGTGCATGATCGAGAGGCGATGCGAGATTGTGCGCAGCACGGCGTCGCCGGTGGCATGGCCGAGCGTGTCGTTGATCTGCTTGAAGCGGTCGAGATCGAGCCACAGGATCGCGATACGGCTCCGGGCCTCTTCGAGCAGCTTGTCGAGATTGGTCTTGAGGATCGTGCGATTGTCGATGCCGGTCAGCGGGTCGGTCTTGGAGAGATGCTCGTAGACCGTCGCCATCCGCAGCTTTTCCTGCCGGTCGACAAAGGCATCGAGCACGGTCTTGTAGGTGCGCAGCGTGATGTCGGTCAGCACCGCGATGAAGAGCAGGTTTACGATGCTGATGAAGAAGCCGGGCAAGGAGGGCTCGAACAGCGGCACGATCGACAGCGGAAGCGAGCAGGCCAGCAGCTGGCTGAGCGCCAGAAGCGGCCGGCCCGTGTTGCGGCCGGCTGCGCCCGCAGCATAGCAGGTCGACACGATCGCCGTGACCATCTGCACCTGGACATTGTCGCTGACGATGAAGGTGAGGAAGGTCAGCTGGCCCACGAACAGCGCATAGGCAAAGGCGCCGGTCTCGTAGATCCGCTCCCAGACCTTGGCATTGGCATCGGCAGAGCCGGGCTTGAACATGCCGAAACTCAGCACGCGCAACAGGCCGGTGGCGGAGATCAGCGCGCCGGTGGTGTAGATCCAGGGCGACGGACAGTACCAGGAGGTCAGCGCGGCAATGGCGAGGCCCACGGTGGCGCCGATGAGCAGCGACAGATGCGAGGAATAGAGCGCCTTGATGAGCGCGATGCGCACCGCCGCGGCAAGTTCGGTATCGTCCGTCCGGATCTTGAAGAAGTTCAGCAGCATCGGCCTAGTCCCGCGCGCCGCCGCGCGCTTCGGCGCGGTCCAGCAGATGGGAAGGGCTGGCGAATTCAGGGATGCGGGCGTAGCGGCCGACGCAGTCTGCAAGGGAAGCGGGCACGTCAAAGCACCAGCGGCCGCCAGTGGCGATCGGCAGCCAATATTGCACGCTCCCCGGTGGCGTGCTGCCCAAGACTCTCTTCCCTCTTGGTGACGGCATGTCTGCGTCATGCGCCAATGCCCTGAAAGAAGAGTTAAATGGGGGGAGAATGGATTGGTTTTTCGCGATTCAGATAAGTTAAAATGGCGATATGGCCCAGGAAAACGGAATATCTGAACGCGGGTTCAGAATGATTAACGAGACGTTACGTGAATTTATCGAAAACTATATTTTTCCGGTACCGGAGATCGTCCGTTAAATATTTTCTTAACCATGAATGCGACTCGTCGGCTCGGCGCATCTGCCGGTCCGGATGATCGGCGCATGGCAGGTCCTGGCCTCATGCCGCCGCGACGACAGACCCGCCCTCGTCTCATCCAATGGTATGAACGGGTGGATTCACGGCGGGTTTCCGCAACGGGAAAAGGCTGGAAATTCCGCAGCGTTCCGTAGTTTGCAACAGTCCACAGCTTATTTTGCTGCAGGTGTTTTCCTTGTTGCGCTGCACAAGAAAATCTGATTCCTTGTGAATGTGAGGCAACGGTCGCTTAACGACCCGCTAACCTTGATTGGCGCATAAGTGTCCTTGCCACACTGGATGGAGGCATCATTGGGTCAGCACGCCAAACCGTCGGACGGATCGATCACAATCGCGGAACTACGCGAGTTCGCTTCCTTCCCCGCTGCCACGCAGCGCTACATTCGCCGTTCGCTAGACGTCGCGTTCCACCGCGGCGACGCCATGGAGACATGGGGCCGCGACGTGATCGAGGAAGCCTCGATCCGCGCGCAGTCGCGCATCTACGACCGCCTCGACGCGATCAAGCATCTGGTGCCGGACGATAGCGGCCTCGACCAGGTCGAGCCGTTCATGGCGCCCCTGGTCACGGTCTCGGCCTTCGATCTCGGCCAGAACCGCCTCAACAGCTTCTCGGCATACCGCTTCCTTTACGAGCGGCTGATCGGTGCCGGTTCACGGCCCTGGCTGCCGGGCGCCTTCTGCGCCGCCGCCAGCCTGCCGCACCTGCATCCGGAGCGCCGCCGTGCGCTGCTCCAGTCGATCAGCGAAGCGGCCGCCACCGCACCCGGCTGGTCGACGCGCGAGCCGAGCTTCTACCCCGAGTGGGTCGAGAAGATCGACATCGACAAGCAGCCCAACTGAGCGGGGCTTGCGGCAAGGAATGAACGAGGGGGCTTCGGCCCCCTTTTTCGTAGCGCGAGCGTGCTAGCGAACCATCACTTACGCTCACCGCGTCGCCGCTGAGCCAGGCTCGTACTGTTCAGGCGCTCCTCGGCCGCCAGCCTGCGCCAACGATCCAGGCGCGTCGTGGAAAACTCTCCCCGGGCAATGGACGCCTGAACGCCGCAGCCGGGCTCGGACCCATGGGCGCAATCGGAGAATCGGCAGAGCTGGGCCGCCGCGGCGATATCGTCGAAGACCTCGGCAAGACCATCCGCGGCATCGGTCAGCTGCAGTTCGCGCATGCCGGGCGTATCCAGCAGCCAACCGCCCCGATCCAGGCGATGCATCTCGCGCACGGTGGTCGTGTGGCGGCCCGTGCCATCCGTCTTGCGGATCTCCTGGGTGGCGATGCTATTCGAGCCGCGCAAGCTGTTGACGAGTGTCGACTTGCCGACACCCGACGACCCCAGAAGGGCGACAGTATCTCCCACCCCGCACCATGAAGCGAGATTCGCGACACTATCGGCGTCGCGTGCGTTGACGGTTCGCACGAGCAAACCGGGCTGGAGGTTGCGCGCCGCCGTCTCGAACGTTTCGGGCGTGTCGGTCAAATCAGCCTTGGTGAGAACCACGACAGGATTTACGCCGACCTCGCGTGCGAGGATGAGATAGCGTTCCAGTCGCGGCGCGCTGAAGTCTTGGTTGCACGACGCGACGATGAACAGCGTGTCGACGTTTGCGGCGATCATCTGTGACTGCCGGTTGGGTCCCGGTGCCCTTCTCTTGAAGAGATTTGCACGGTCAAGAATGCGCACGGGCTGCTGTGTTTCAGGATCGATCAGCAGCCAGTCGCCGACGGTCGGATGGTCCTCCGCAGCGCGGATCCCGGGCAAGTGGGGATCGATCATCCGGACAGCGCCAGCGCCCGCAACGGCAATTTTTCCCCGATGGACCGCCATCACGCGGACGGGCTGATATCGCGCATTCTCGTCGCTTGACGCCTGCGCGCTGAAAAATTGCCTCCAGCCGAGCTCGGCCAGACTGGGCGGCGGCATGTCCATCAAGGCGCGCCGGAGGGCTGCCGGGACGGCGGCATTCGGCCCGTCATTCCGGTTCCCTCGTCGCCAGCCAGATCACGTGCCGGGCGCCGCGACCGTTCTCGCCGGTTCGCATGCTGACCTCTTCCACGATGAACCCGACATCCTCGAGTTGATCGGCAAAGCTGTAATCGGGATAGCCCGACCAGATCGCGAGGACGCCTCCAGGGCGCAATGCGGTATAGGCCATGTGCAGCCCCGCATAGGAATAAAGGCGGTCATTGGCGACGCTGATCAGCCCGTCGGGCCCGTTGTCGACGTCGAGCAGGATCGCATCGAACTGCTCGGACGCGTCGGCGATAATATCATGCACGTCGCAGATCTTCACGGCTACCCGCGGATCCGACAGCGCATCTCCAAACATATGCGCCAACGGCCCTTTGGCCCAATCCACGACCTTGGGAACGAGTTCGGCGACAACGATGCCGGCATTTGCGGGCAGGGCCGCCAGTGCGGCGACCAGCGTAAAGCCCATGCCGAGGCCGCCGATCAGCATGCGAGCACCGTCCGTGACGACGCGCTGGCACGCAAGCGTCGCCAGTGCCCGCTCCGATCGGCTGGCCCAGCTGACCATCAGCTGCGTCTCGCCATATTCGATCGCGAAATCATCGCCCCGCTGCCGCAGGAGCAATTGACCGCCGCCTGGAATATCGGCCGTGTCGATCAGCTCGATCGGCGCTTCCTGGGTTTCGAGGGCGGCGCTCAGGAGGTGGTTCGCTTGGATTTGGCGATGGGCGTGGGGGTGACAACGGTTTTGCCCGTCACGATCGAGGCCGCGGCACGCGTGCGTCCGATCAAGTTGCGAGCGGCGCGGTTGCGCCGATTATTAGCTGTGCGCAGCTGGCCCATGGATAGTCCTGTCAGGTTGATATCGCGCGCGGCGTCGGCCCTGTCGGCGTTCATCAAAGCGGCGAGACCACGTCCATGCTCATATCCGGACGATTGGGGCAAGCCCGTTCTGGTGCCGGCGGGGTTCGTTTGCCTCGTGATCGATTGGGCCTGCGACCCGCTTCGAGCCGGGTCAGAACTGCCACGGATAGAAGGCGACCGCTGAAAGTGCGGCGATGAGCAGGACCCAGGGCACGTATTTCCACCATGTTCGAGCCGGTCGCTTGGTGGGCTTGCGGTTCGCCTGGCTATAGACTTCCCAGCCCGCCGGCAGTTTCGATTTGGGCTTACGGTTCACGTGTCTTCCTGTGGTAAGCATCTGCCTCTGACGGAACTGGCGATGCGCGCGCGGCCGTATGATAGGGGCTTTATGGCGGATGACACGATCATAAACACACCCGACGGTCCGATGACATGGGCGGAATGGAAAAAGAAGAATCCGGTCCAGATTCCCTCGCGTCGCACGAAGGGCAAAAAGCTGCCCAACAAGATCAAGATGCGCACCGACGAACCCTGATCGGGGATGAATCGCGCACCTATCTGGAAAAGGCCGTCGTAACGGCCTCTGCCCGGAGCTGCCGCCCGGCCACCAGCGCGGTTCTATTCCGCCGCGAGCAACCGCTCTGCCGCGCCCAGGTCCACCGAGACCAATCGGCTGATGCCCTGTTCGGCCATGGTGACGCCGAACAGGCGGTGCATACGGCTCATCGTCACGGCATTGTGGGTGACGATGAGGTAGCGGGTCTGGGTGTCGCCGACCATGCGGTCGAGCAGGTCGCAGAAGCGCTCGATATTGGCGTCGTCGAGCGGAGCATCGACCTCGTCGAGCACGCAGATCGGCGCGGGGTTGGTCAGGAACAGGCCGAAGATGAGTGCGATCGCGGTCAGAGCCTGCTCGCCGCCGGACAGCAGCGTGAGCGTGGTCAGCTTCTTGCCGGGCGGCTGCGCCATGATTTCGAGGCCGGCTTCCAGCGGATCGTCGCTTTCGACCAGTTCGAGATGCGCGTTGCCGCCCTGGAACAGGGTGGTGAACAGACGCTGGAAATGGCCGTTCACGGCCTCGAAGGCTGCGACCAGCCGGGTGCGGCCCTCGCGGTTGAGATGCCCGATCGACCCGCGCAGCTGGTGGATCGCGGTGGTCAGTTCCTCGCTTTCGGCGCGGCTCCGGGCCTGCGTCTCCTCAAGCTCGGCCAGCTCGGTCGCGGCGACGAGATTGACCGGGCCGATCCGCTCGCGCTCCAGCACGAGCCGGTCGTGGGTCGCCTGCTCGGTCGCGGCGTCGCGCACATCGGCTTCGCCGAAACCGAGCTTGCCGGGTAGGACCGGCGGCGGGCATTCGAAACGCTCGCCGCAGGCCTGGCCGATCTCGCGGCGCCGGGTCACGGCATGTTCGGCACGGGCGACGGCGCCAGCGCGCGCCTCGCGGCAGGCCGTCAGCGCTTCATTGGCGGTTGCGAGGGCCTTTTCGGCCTCGGACAGGTGAGTCTCCGCCTCGCGTTCGGCGATACGGGCGGATTCGGCGGCCGTGTCGAGATCGCGCGCGCCGGCCAGCAGGGATTCAAGTTCGGTAGAAAGCGCTTCGGGGCGACCGGACAGCTGCTCGAGATCGGCGGCGAGCGTTTCGGCGCGGCGGCGCATGTCGGCGATGCGGCGAGCCGCGTCTCCGGCGCGCGCTTTCCAGCCCTCGGCCTCGGCCTTGACCGAGCGCAGGCGTTCCTCGTCGGCGGCGATGGCCCGGTCGGTCATTGCCTGCTCGGTCTGCAGGCGCGTGACGGCGGCGCGGCATTCCTCGCTCGCCTGCTTGCGCAGCGCGACATCGTCATTGGCTGCGTCGCCGGCCGGGAGCGCACTATGCGCCGCTTCGGCCTCGCTCGCTTCCTTGCGCGCGACGGTGAGGTCGGCGTCGATCTCGGCGGCACGGCGGTCGAGGTCGGCACGGCGCTCGCCGACGCGCTCGATCTGCGCGGCGATGTCGCCAAGCGCCCGCTCGGCGGCCCGCACGGCGTCCTGCGCGGCCGACGAAGCCGCGCGGGCGGCGCGCTCTTCCTCGCCGGCTTCACGCAGCGCCTGCTGGCTGGTAGCGAGCGCGGTATCGGCGGACTGCCCGGCAGCGGCGAGCGTCGGACGCTCCTTGCCGATCGCTTCGAGGCGATTCAGGCGAATGAGGCGCTCGGCGGTTGCGGCGCCACCTTCCTCGACGACGAAGCCGTCCCAGCGGCGCATGCGGCCATCGCGCGTGACGAGACGCTGGCCGACGGCAAGCGCGACGCCGGTGTCGCTCTCGGCGACGGCGACCTGGGCCAGGCGGCGGGCGAGTTGGCCGGGCGCACTCACCTTGGCGGCGAGGGAGTCGCAGCCGGCGGGAAGGGCAGGGTCCTTGTCGCCGACGAGCGCGCCGATCCAGCGCATGCGGCCTTGCTCGGCGGTCCCGGCCTCGAGATCGTCGCCGAGCGCGGCGGCGAGCGCCCGCTCATAGCCGGGGGCGACGGTGATCCGGTCGAGGATACGTTCGCCCGAACCGCTGGCCTGTGTCGCCTTGGTGAGCGCCTGAGCCTCGCTTTCGAGTGCGGCGAATGTCGCCCGCGCGGTCGCCACGGCACGCTGTTGCTCGGCAACGGCGTCGGTCAGGCTGGCACGCTGCGCTTCGGCGGCGGCGATGCGGGCATCGGCCGCTTCGCGCGCGGCGAGAGCATCGGCCTGTTTCGTGGCGGCATCGGCTTGTTGCTGCGCGAGCGGTGCGGGATCGGGCAGGGTTGCGAGCGCGGCGGCGATGCGCTGCTGCTCGTCGGTCGCGCGGCCAAGGCGCTGGCGAGCAGCGGCGAGGGCTGCCTCGGCAACGCGGCGCTCTGCCTGTTCGCTGGCGAGGCGCGCCATCGCCTGGGCAAGCGCGACTTCGGCCTCACTGACGGCGCGCTCGGCTTCCGCGATGCGGCCCGCGAAATCTGGGCGGGCGGCCTTCGCCTCCTTGATCCGGCGGGCGAGCGCGGCCTCTTCCTCGCCGAGCCTCTCGATCGCCTGGGTGGCGTCGCGCGCGAGCTCGTCCTCCCGGCCTTCGTCGGCGCCGATCTGGGCGATCTGGGCCGTGAGGTCGGCGATGCGGCGGACGATGCCGTCGCGCTCGGAGGAGAGGCGGTCGAGCCGGTGCCGTGCTTCGCTGGCGGCCTCGCGCGCGGAGGATGCAGCGGCGCGCTTCGTCGCGAGCGACTCGATCGCGGCCTGAGTGATGGCGGCCGCGGCAAGCTGGGTTTCCTGCGCAATGCGGACATTTTCTTCGCCGGCCTGCGCGGCTGCTGCAGCCTGATCGGCGGCGAGCGAGGCCTCGGTGTAGCGCGCGAACAGCGCCTTGCCTTCCGCGAGCAGGATCCTGGTCGAGAGCTCGGTATAGCGCTCGGCGGCGCGCGCCTGCCGGCGCAGCGCGGCGGCGCGATTGTCCATCTCGGCGAGAATGTCGTCGAGCCTGGCGAGATTGGCCTCGCTCGCGCGCAGCTTCTGCTCGGCATCCTTGCGGCGCACATGCAGGCCGGCAATGCCCGCCGCTTCCTCGAGCATGGCGCGGCGCTCGGCGGGCTTGGCGGAAATGACGGCGGCGATCTTGCCCTGGCTGACCAGCGCCGGGCTGTGCGGCCCAGTGGCGGCATCGGCGAAGATCAGCGCGACGTCCTTGGCGCGCACGTCGCGCCCATTGGCGCGATAGGCGCTGCCTGCGCCACGCTCGATGCGGCGGACGACCTCCAGCTCGCCGTCGGCGCCGATATCGGCGGCCGGGAACAGTTCGCCCTGTTCCTGGACGGTGGTCATGCTGACCTCGGCGAAGTCGCGCTGGGGGCGCGTGGCGGTGCCGGCGAAGATCACGTCGTCCATGCCGCCGCCGCGCATCGACTTGGGGCTGGATTCGCCCATGACCCAGCGGATGGCCTCGAGCAGGTTGGACTTGCCGCAGCCATTGGGTCCCACAATGCCGGTCAGGCCCGGCTCGATCCGCAGCTCGGTCGGCTCGACGAAGCTCTTGAAGCCGGTCAGCTTGAGGCGCTGGATACGCATCGTTCAGCGCATCCCGGAAAGCGCCTCCCCTTCCGGGGAGGAGATTGGGGTGGAGGCGATGCGGAACGTCGCCAACGAAACAAGCGGGCCCCCACCCCAGCCCCTCCCCGGAAGGAGAGGAGCGAGCAGAAGATCAGATGGGGCGCCTGCGTTCAATCCGGTCCGTCCGATCAGGCGCCTGCATCACGCAGACGGTCGCGCAGTGCTGGCCAGCTGGCCGTGGCGTCGAGCAGCGTGCCGTTGAGGAGGAAGGACGGCGTGCCCGGGAAATCGGGATATTTCTCCAGCACGGCCTGCGACTGGGCGGCGAGGGTTTCGGCTTTCTTGCCGTCGGCGAGGCAGGTGCGCACCCTCTCCTCGGGGAGGCCGCGCTGCTTGGCGAATTCGATGAGGCCGCCGAGTTCGGCCAGCTTCACAAAGCGCTCGTTCGGCGGTGCCTGGCTGGCTGCCTGCTGCTCTGCCTGGCTGTGGGCGGTGATCGCCTTGATCATGTCGTCCTGGTAGGCGAAGAGCTGGGAGTTGATCGCCGAAAAGGCCGATGGGTCGAAGCAATGCGCGACGAGCGCGGCCGTGAGGTCGAGCGGATCGCGGATCATGTGGCGATACTCGAAGCTGATCTTGCCGGTATTCACATAATCGCGCTCGATCGCCTCATGGCCCTCGGCCTGGAAATCACGGCAATGCGGGCAAGTGTAGCTGCCATATTCGATGATCTGGATCTCGGCATTGGGGTTGCCGATCTTGACGCCCTCGCCGGTCACCTCGACCTTCTCCGCCCAGGTCGTGCCAGCCGGTGCAGCGACTGCCTTGACCGCTCCGGCAGGTTTAGGGGTGCTCGAATCGTCCGATTTGTTGCAGGCGGCGAGCGCTAAAATCGCGAGGGCGAGCGGTGCGAAGCGAGTGCGGATCATGAAAGAATCGGGCCTCTCCAAAGGCGATGGGAAGTGATCGACCTAACTCACTTGGCGGAGGCGGGCAATGGCGGCAGATGGGCCTTCAGGCTTGCCCAGCTGGCTGCATTGGGCACTGGCTTGCCGTTGAGTATGAAGGTCGGTGTGCCGGGGAAATCGGGGACGGCATCCCATGCTCCGGCTGTGAGATCGAGGATCGTAGCGAGCGCCTTCGGATCGGCGAGACAGCTGTTGATCTGCGGCCCGGTCAGGCCATTGCGGGCCATCAGCGCGGTGAGGCCGGTCTTTTCCGCAATGTCCGCGAAGGTCGCGGCATTATAGTTCTTGGGGTCCTCGATTTCCGGATGCGCCCGCGCATAGGGCATCGCCTTGTCCATCCACGGCTCGTAGCTCGCAAAGATGGCCTCATGATTGGCCGTGAAGCGCGACGGACCGCCGCAGCGGGCGAGCAAGGCCGCGACGAGATCGAAAGGATCGCGAATCCAGTTGCGGAACTCGACCTTCATCGCCCCCGAGCGCACCCAGGCTTGCTTGATGGTGGGCATGCCCTCGTCGGCGAACGCCTTGCAATGCGGACAGGTGTAGCTGAAATATTCGACCAGGGTCGTCCTGGCGGCGGGATTGCCGAGGACGAAGGCGCCATTGGGCAGCAGCGTGACCGTGCTGGTCCAGTCGCCGGCTTTCGCGGGCGCGACTGCGGCGGGGCGCTTGGCCGGCGCCTTGGCGGGCGCGGCGCTAGCCGGCGTCGTGGCGGAGAGAGAAAGGGCGGCGAGCAGCAGGGCTGGCAGTCGGGTGAACTGGCGGATCGTCATGGTCTCTCTTTTAGCGGATGCGGGGGACGGCGCCGGGCGCGGCGAGGCCGCGGGCCATGGATTCGAGCACGGCGCGAAGCTCGGGATCGGACACCTCGCGCAAGCCCTCGCCAATCTCCGCGGGCACGGGACGCAGCATGGCCGGAGGGGGGCGGTCGACTGGCTCTGCGGCTCGGACCTCGCCCTGGCGGAGGGTGACGCGCGAGACCGCGTCATAGCCGAAGAAGCGGTTCACCCGCTCGATGATGTCGGGAATGATGTGCTGGACCATTGGGCCATGGCCGCTCGTGACGACCAGCTGGAGCGTGCCGCCGGAGCGCTTGCCTTGCGGGAAGCGGATGAGTTCGGGCGCGGTCAGCGCGGCATGGCGCTTGCCGACGATCTCCGCCCAGCGGGTCACCACGCTCGACTGGATGAAGCCGAACTTGCGGAAGGCCGCGCGGCCGATGTCCGGCATGAGGTCCGAAATCGCGCGGGCAGCGCCGCCACGCGGGCGCTCGGTGGGAACCGGCACCGCCATCGCTTTCTTCGCCCCATTTTTTGCCGGGGTCGTTTTCTTGTCTGGGCCTTCTGTCATCTCGGGGTTCATGCCATAGCGGCCCTATGGCAGTCGATGGCTTAATCCAGCCCGAACAGGATGTGGCCGCGCGGCTGTTGCGTCATTATCGCACGCATGCCCGCAGCCTGCCCTGGCGCAGTCCGCCGGGTGCGCCGGCCCCCGAGCCGTATCGCGTGTGGCTGAGCGAAATCATGCTCCAGCAGACGACCGTGGCGGCAGTCATCCCTTATTTCGAGAGGTTCACCGCGCGCTGGCCGACGGTCGAGGCGCTGGCCGACGCGGATGAGGCGGAGCTGATGGCCGCATGGGCAGGGCTTGGCTATTATGCGCGGGCCCGCAACCTTCTCGCCTGCGCGCGGGTGGTGACGCGCGAGCATCGTGGGCGCTTTCCGGAAAACGAAGAAGGGCTGCGCGCACTGCCCGGCATCGGTGCCTATACCGCCGCCGCCATTGCTGCGATCGCCTTTGGCAAGCGCGCCGTCGTCGTGGACGGCAATGTCGAGCGAGTGGTAAGCCGCCTGTTCGTGGTCGAGTATGCCTTGCCCGGTGCGAAGGCGGCGCTGCGCGATCTCGCGGACAGCATTACGCCCGATAGCGACACCGGCGATTTCGCCCAGGCGATGATGGACCTTGGCGCCACCATCTGCACGCCGCGTAATCCCGCCTGCAACGTCTGCCCCCTCATGGAAGACTGTGCAGCGCGGCGTCAGGGTGATCCGGTGCGCTTCCCGGTCAAGGCCGCGAAGAAGGCGCGACCCGAACGGAAGGGGACGGCCTGGTGGATCGAGGCGGACGGCCGGGTCTGGCTGGTCCGGCGGCCCGACAAGGGCCTGCTGGGGGGCATGATGGCGCTGCCGACGGGTGCGTGGATCGAGGGTGCGGATGAGAGCAAGCCACCGCTGCCCGGGCGGTGGCAGGCAATGGGCGTCGTCCGCCATGTCTTCACCCATTTCGCGCTGGACCTGTCGGTGAAGGCGCTGGTCCTGCCTGTTCCCCCGGACGCCGCAACGCTTGCCACCGTCGTGGGCGCCGGCCAATATTGGCGGGTCGCCGAGATCGACCAGGCCGGCCTGCCGACTCTTTTTGCACGGGCCGCCACGCTGGTGATTGCCTCGGGGGCGGCCGAAAGGAGCGCAGCATGACCAGTGTGATCGAGCGATCCAGCGCCGCGCCGATCGCCTTTGCCGGCGGGCCGCTCGACCGCGTCGACCAGATCAGGATCGACCCCGGGCGCCTTGCTGAGACCTGGGCCGATCCGCGGGCCCGCATTGTCATGCTTGATGGATTGGACCCAGTGCCTGCCGAGGGCGGCATGCTCGAGACCTTTGCCATCAGCGCGGATGCGCGATTAGGCGATCACGCGCTGCTCGGCATTCGGCCTGATGGATCGCCCCTGTTCGTCTCGCTGCTGCCTTATCCCTCCAGCGCGCAGGAGCCGACTTTCCCGCCCCGCGTCTGGCAGCTCGCAGCGCTGCTGCAGGCCGAAGAACTGGCCATTTACGGCGGCGCGCGTAGCCTGGCCGACTGGCACCATCGCCACCAGTATTGCGCGAAATGCGGGCAGCCGACGGCGCCGATCAAGGCGGGCTGGGCGCGCCAGTGCAGCGCCTGCGCAGCCGAGCATTTCCCGCGTACCGATCCGGTCGTGATCATGCTGGCCGAATATCGGGGCAAGGTGCTCGTCGGCCGCAACGGCCGCTTCCCGCCGCGCCGCTTTTCAGCACTGGCGGGCTTCGTCGAGCCGGGCGAGACAATCGAGGAGGCGGTGCGGCGCGAGCTGTTCGAGGAGGCTGGCATCCGCGTCGGCCGCGTCGATTATCTCATGAGCCAGCCTTGGCCATTTCCCTCGCAGCTGATGATCGCCTGCGTCGCGCAGGCAGAGGATGACGAGCTGACGCTCGACACGGCCGAGATCGCCGAGGCGATGTGGGTCAGCCGGGCGGATGTGGTGAAGGCGTTCGCGGAGGACGAGGATGCGCTCTTCCTGCCGCCATCGCCGATTGCGGTTGCGCATCATATGCTGAGGCTCTGGCTGGAGCGCGGCTAGCCTTGCCGTTCCCCCAGCAGGGCCCATATGCTGCCTCACGATGCAATGGATCGTTCTCGCTGCCATCCTGGTCTTCGCCGTCTGGTATGTTCCGGCGAGCGTCCGGTCGATGAAGCGTTCCCGCCAGGGGCGGCTCGGCAGCGCCATGATCGGTATCGCCACGGCGCTCGACCCGGCGAAGGCGATGATCGTCGCCGAAGAGGAAAAACGCCAGACCATGGACGGCGAGGAAGTCGACGGCGACGACGAGCCACTGGCCGGCAAGCACTCGTGAGTCCCCGCATTGCGTCCGTCCGGGCGCGGGTCTAAAGCGCGTGATCCTCTTCTTTCTGCCGGATTCCCTGACCCATGCTCAGCCTTGATGAAGCCCTGAACCGCGCGCAATCCCTGGTCGATGCCGCGCGCAAGGCCGGGGCGGACGCGGCGGACGCCATCTATGGCTGCGACGCGTCGGCAGGCGTGACGGTGCGCCTGGGCCAGCTTGAGGATGTCGAGCGCTCCGAGTCCGAACATATCGGCCTTCGCGTGTTCGTCGGGAAGCGGTCGGCGACGGTGTCGTCCTCTGATCTCGCGCCGCGCACGCTTTCGACGCTGGTCGAGCGTGTGATCGCCATGGCGAAGGAAGCGCCGGAGGACGCCTATGCCGGCCTCGCGCCGGAGGACCGGCTGATGCGGCGCAAGCTGCCCAGCCTCGATATCGACGACGGCAAGGAAGCGGACATGGCGGCGCTGCGCGAGCAGGCGCTGGCGGTGGAGGACGCTGCGCGTTCCGTCACGGGCGTTACGAACAGCGAGGGCGGTGGCGCCGGCCACGGCCGCGCTCAGGTCGCTTTGGTCACGAGCCACGGCTTTGCCGGCGCTTATGGCGGCTCCAGCCACAGCCTGTGGGCGAGCGTGCTGGCGGGCGAGGGCGCGAACATGCAGCGCGACCATGCCAGCCATAGCGCGCGCCACTTGAAGGATCTGGAATCGGCGGATTCCATCGGGCTTCGGGCGGGCACGCGCGCCGTCTCGCGGCTCAACCCCCGCCGGGTGCCGAGCGGCGCCATGCCGATCATCTTCGATCCGCGCATCGGCGGGAGCCTGATCTCCCATGTCCTGGGCGCGATGACCGGCCCGGCGGTGACGCGCAAGGCGAGCTACCTGCTCGGCAAGAAGGGCGAACGCATTCTTCCTGCGGGCATCCATATCGTCGACGATCCGCTGCGCGTGCGCGGCCTTCGCTCGCGTCCGTTCGACGGCGAGGGCCTGCCGACCGCCAAGCTCAACCTGATCGACGACGGTATCCTGACCGACTGGCTGCTCGACAGCGCCTCGGCGCGGCAACTCGGCGAGCGTCCGACCGGCCATGCCACGCGCGGCGGCGGATCGCCGGGCGCCGGGGCGACAAACGTCCATCTCGAAAGCGCGAGCGACATGAGCGCGCGCGAGCTTTCCGCCGGGATCAAGCAGGGCATCTATGTGACCGAGCTGATCGGCCACGGCGTCAACGGGGTGACGGGCGACTATAGCCGGGGCGCCTCGGGCTTCCTGATCGACAATGGCGCAATCGGCGACGCGGTCTCGGAAGTGACGATTGCCGGCAATCTCAAGGACATGATGCTGAACCTGGTCGCCGCCAACGACCTCGAGTTCCGCTATGTGGTGAATGTGCCGACGCTTCGCATCGATGGGATGACCGTTGCCGGCGAGTGACCCGCGCCTCGCACCGATCACCGACATCGCCAAGGAAGCGGCACAGGCCGCCATGCGCAATTGGGCGCTCGGCAGTCATGTCGAGGGTCATTGGGAGAAGGAACCCGGCCAACCCGTCAGCGAGACGGACCTCATGGTCGACGCCCTCCTGCGCGAGCGTCTGGGCGCGCTGATACCCGAGGCGGCCTGGCTTTCCGAAGAAAGCGCCGCGTCGCCGGGCAGGGCCGAAAAGCGCCTCGCCTGGGTCGTCGATCCCATCGACGGCACGCGCGATTTCGTGCGCGGGCGGGCCGGTTGGGCGGTCTCGGTGGCGTTGGTCGAAGATGGAGATGTGGTGGTCGGCGTGCTGGCAGCGCCCGCGCGCAACGAGCTCTGGTGGGCGGCGCGTGGCGAAGGCGCCTGGCGTAATGGCGTGCAGCTTCATTGCGGATCGCATCCGACTCTCTCCAAGGCGCGCGTCCCCGCCGATCACCTGCGGGGCATCGACATCGACTATGTGCTGGTGCCCAAGCCGAACAGCATTGCGCTGCGCATCGCCATGGTTGCGGCGGACGAAGCCGATGCTGTGGCGAGCATCCGCTGGGGCGCGGAATGGGATGTCGCTGCGGCATGCATCATCGCGCAGGAAGCCGGCGCGATCGTGACCGATGTGTTGGGCAGGCCGCTCAAATTCAACCGGCCCGACCCGCGGGCGCTCGGCATCCTTTGCACGGTGCCGGAGATCCATGCCGCCGGTGTCGCCCGCCTGCATGACCGGGCAGTCGCCGTGCTGCGCGGCTAAAAAAATTCATGCGGCGCCAAGGTGCGCGCTGGAGGTCTCCGTCTCGGAAACACAGGGATGTTTCGAGAAGGAACTTGACGATGAAAGCATATATCGCACTGGCGGCCGTCCTGGCCGCGACCGCCGCTTCTGCCGGGGCCCAGACTGGTCTTCGCGCCGACGTTCACCTGGGCTGGGATCGCTTGTCGGCACATCAGCGCACGGATGTCGGCATCAATGGTGGAACCACGCGGGAGCGTGAGAATGGCCTCATCTACGGCGGAGAGATCGGATACGATCTCGCGCTGAGCGGCTTCAAGCTGGGCGTGTACGCCGGCATCGAAGGCGGCACGGCCAAGCGCTGCTCGGAGGTGTTCGCCGAAGTGGAGACCTGCGAGGAAGCCGGCCGCAACTTCACGGCCGGTGCGCGCGCGGGCTATCAGGTCACGGACAAGGTCCTGGTCTACGCCAAGGGCGGATATTCGAACGGCGCCGTCAAACTGAGGCTGATCGATCACGTAACCCCGGCCAACAGCCTTTCGGTTTCCGAGAATATGGACGGCTTCCATATGGGCGCCGGCGTTCAGGTCGGCCTGTTGGACAATGTCTATGCCAAGGTCGAATATGTCCGCACGGACTACAGGGACTATAGCTTCAAGGAGGGTACGGCGACCATCAAGGGCGGCGTGGATCGCGACAATGTCGTGTTCGGCGTTGGCATCGCCTTCTGACGACCAACGGCGGACCGTGAGAGGCAGGCGGGCGACCGGAAGCCGGCTTAGGCCGGGTGCCGTGCGCCTGCCTGCCGATGGATATGGCTGGCGACGGCCCAATAGACGCACGCCAGCTGCTCGTGGCTCTGCTTGACGCCGGGGCAGGCTGAACTCAGCGCGAACAGCCGGTGCTGACGGGCGCGGCGGAAGTGAAAATCGAATCGTGTCATGCGAGAAGCTCCCCGCTTCTCACAGCACCGGCGCGGGCGACAATCCTTGATGACCGTCAAGTTTCTCCGGCCCGTCTCAGGCGGGGCGGGTCCAGAGATCCGCTTCGCGAGGACCGGCGCGATAGATCCATTTGCGCCGACGGGCCTGCCGCCACGCGTTGAGGCCATAGCCGGCCTTTTCGATTCTCGACGTGTAGACGCGCGTTTCGAGCGCGCGGACCGGGTCGGCGGCCACCTTGCGGGCGATGGCGCCATAGATGGCGGCAGCGGAGAGCACGGCCCAGGCAGAGCGGCGGGCCAGGGCTGGCGTGCCGTGGCGCGCGCTCATCTCATAGCGGGCGGCAAGGCTGGCGATGCGTTTCGCGAGGATGGCGAGCGCCGGGCGGTTCTTCGGCGCCATGATCGCGTCCGGCGCAATGCCGGCCCCGGCCAGCCAGTCAGCGGGGATGTAGCAGCGCCCGGCGGCTGCATCCTCGGCAATGTCGCGGGCGATATTGGCAAGCTGGAACGCGAGGCCCAGGTCGCAGGCACGGTCGAGCGTGGCCGCATCATCGGGGTCGACACCCATGACGATCGCCATCATGCAGCCGACGCTGCCGGCGACATGGTAGCAGTAGCGCATGAGGTCGGCCTCGGTCTGCGGCCGCCAGCCGTCCGCATCGAGCGCGAAACCGGCGATGAGGTCGTCCATGTAGCGGCGCGGGATTCGGCATTCGTCCGCCACCACCTTGAGTCCCTGGAAGGCGGGCGGCAGCTCGCCGATGTCCAGCAGCGCGCGGTCGGTCAGCGTCTCGATCTCGGCGAGGCGGGCCTGAGGGTCGTCGGTCGGGGACATGGTTCCGCCATGATCCTGCCCATCGGCAATATCGTCGCAGGCTCGGCACCAGGCGTAGAGCAGCCAGGCGAGTTCGCGCGTCCGCGGATCGAACAGGCGCGAGGCAGCGCGAAAGCTCTTCGAGCCGCGCGAGATGGACTCGCGGGCATGAACAACCAGCGCAGCGCGGTCGGTCAAAGGCGACTCACAGGGATCGCGGTGATCGGCATGTGCGGCTCATAGGCAGCCATGGCGTCGAGCAGGTCGGTCAGCCTATCGCGCGCGATGAGGATGCCTGCATGGGCCGGTCGGATGAAGCCGACCTCGATCATGTGCCGGTTGAAGTCGAGCAGCTTGTCGTAAAAGCCGCCGGCGTTGAACAGGCCGACGGGCTTCTTGTGATAGCCGAGCTGCGCCCAGCTCACCGCTTCCCACAATTCGTCCATCGTGCCGACGCCGCCGGGCAGGGTCACGAATCCGTCGGAAAGCGACGTGAACAGCGCCTTGCGGGCGTGCATGTCCGGCACGACATGAAGCTCGGTGAGGCCGCGATGCGCGACCTCGGTATTCACCAGCGCCTCGGGGATCACGCCGATGACCTTGCCGCCCGCTTCCAGCGCCGAATCCGCCACCGCGCCCATGAGGCCCAGCTTGCCGCCGCCATAGACAACCGTGATCCCGCGATCGGCGAGCGTGCGGCCGGTGAGACGCGCCGTTTCCATGTAGATCGGGTCAGCGGGGGTGGCGGACCCGCAATAGACCGCGAGGGCTTTGAGGGCACTCAAGCAAAACTCTCCAGCATGAGGGTGGCGGTGGCGCGGGCCGACCCGACGACACCCGGGATACCGGCGCCGGGATGGGTGCCCGCGCCGGTGAAATAGAGATTGGAAATCACGTCGTCGCGATTGTGCTGCCGGAAATAGGCGCTCTGCGTGAGCAGCGGCTCGAGGCTGAAGGCGCTGCCCACATGCGCGTTCAGGTCGTGCACGAAATCGGTGGGGGCGTAGGAGAATTTCACCTTGATGCGCGAGCGGATGTCCGGGATCAGCCGCCGCTCGATCTCGTCGAGAATGCGCCCTTCCAGGATCGGCCCGACCTCGTTCCAGTCGACCGGTAGCTTGCCGAGATGCGGCACTGGCGCGAGCGCATAGAAGGTCGAGTGACCGGGAGGTGCAAGGCTCGGGTCGGTCACGGTCGGGTGATGCAGGTAGAGCGAGAAATCCTCGCTGAGCACCCCATGCTCGTAGATGTCGGTGAGCAGGCCCCTGTAGCGCGGGCCGAACAGAATCATGTGGTGCGGGATCCCCGGCCATGTCCCTTCGATCCCGAAATGGACGAGGAACAGGCTCGGGCTCCAGCGCTTGCGGGCGAGCGCATTGGCGCGCCGTTGTCCCCGGGAATGCCCGGTCAGCAGATCGCGATAGCTGTGCATGAGATCCGCGTTGCTTGCGACCGCATCCGCCTCGAAGCGCAGACCTGATTTGGTCGTGACGCCGGTCGCACGGTCACCGACCGTGTCGATGCTCGTCACCGGATCGCCGAGCACGACGGTCCCGCCCAACCGCTCGAAATGCGTCACCATGCCGCGGATCAGGGCATTGGTGCCGCCCTTGGCGAACCAGACGCCGCCGTCCTTCTCCAGCTTGTGGATGAGCGCGTAAATGGCGCTGGTCGTCATCGGATTGCCGCCGACCAGCAGCGTGTGGAAGGACAGGGCCTCGCGCAGCTTCTCGTTCTTCACGAAGCTGGAGACCATGTCGTAGACCGAGCGCCAGGCCTGGTATTTTGCGAGGCTCGGGGCGGCGGCCAGCATCGACTTGAAGTCGAGAAAGGCGACATGACCGAGCTTCTCATAGCCTTCGCGATAGACGCCGGCCGAATAGTCGAGGAATCGATGATAGCCCGCGACATCGGCAGGGTCGAGCTTGGCGATCTCCGCGGCGAGTTGCACGTCGTCGTTGGAATAGTCAAAGGCGGTGCCGTCGGGCCAGTGCAGCCGATAGAAAGGCATGACGGGCAGCAGCGTGACATCGTCGCGCATGTCGTGTCCGGAAAGACGCCAGAGCTGGTCGAGGCAATCGGGATCGGTGACGACGGTCGGCCCGGCGTCGAACGTGAAGCCCTCTTTCTCCCAGACGTAGGCGCGACCGCCCGGCCGGTCGCGCGCTTCGACGACGGTGGTCTCGACGCCCGCCGACTGAAGACGGATGGCGAGCGCCAGGCCGCCGAAACCGGCGCCGATGATGACGGCCTTCGTCATGAAGTGGGTGCTCCCAGTGCTTGGATGGCGCGGCCGATCGGAACTGGCGGGCGGCCGATGAGGACACGCAGCTTGTCGGTCAGGCTAGATTGGCCGGCATAAAAGCGGCCGATGAGACTTGGGTCAAGCCGATAGAAGCGTGCGAGGATGCGCCAGCGCTCGGCTGGTTCGGCCGCGCGGAACAGCATCGTCGCAAGCAGCCGGTAATAGCCCTGGCCGCGCCAGTGCGCGCGCGCCATGGCCAGCGTCTGCTCATGCAGCAACGCGCCGGAGAGATCGGGCATGGCGGCAAGGTGCAGCGCGACACGCACGCAGTCCGGCAGCGAATAGCCCGTCATCGCGTGGAAGAAGCCGCCGCGCAGCCCGGCCTTGGCGACCCCGTGCGAGGATGCCCGCCAGTAGCGCTCGAAGTCGCCACCCATGCAGACCGGCAGGACGCCGGTCTCGACGCGGTCGCCGGGCGTACCGATCCAACCCTGTTGCGCGGCATAGTCGGCGATCCGCGTTTTGAGCGCGTCCACCGCGAGCTCGGGACCGGCAGTGTAATAAGTGTCCTCGATGAACAGCTCGGTGGCCGAGAAGGGCAGGGTATAGACGAAGCGGTAGCCCTCGGACTGGTCGACGGTCGCGTCCATGATGATAGGCTGGGTGAGGCCGTGCGGTGCATCCGTCTTCCAGCCCACGCCCACGAACTTCTGCCAGCCCAGGTCGAGCGCGCTCATGTCGCCCGGTCCCCGGCAATCGATCACGCCGCCGGCTTCGAGCGTCCGGCCGTCGGTCAGCGTGACGCGGGTCGGCGTGAGGCCCGCGATTGATGTGCCGAGCATGAGGTCGCCGGCCGGCAGCGCATCGCGCAGCGCCGCATCGAGTCGCTCGCTCGACAGGCTCGCATAGCCGCCGGGCAAGCCGCGCTCGAAGCCGGGAAAGCGCACGGAATGGCCGCCCCAGCCGTGCACGATCAGCGGCTCGACCAGCCAGCGGTCGGCGAGTGCCACGTCCCCCTCGAAACAGGACCAGACGTGATTCCCACCCGCGCTTTCGCCGCTCTCGATGACGACGACGCGCAGGTCCGGCCGCCGTGCCCGGAGTGCGAGCGCGATGAGGCCGCCGGCAAGGCCGCCGCCTGCAATCGCGATGTCGATGGGTCGCTCGCTTGTCACCGCGCCTGCCCTAGCCGAGGTGGGCGTCCAAGGGAACTAGGAGCCAATGTACATCTATGCGCGTTCTCGGACTGCAAGAACGGCCGACAATGCGGCCTCGACGCAGGAGGATGACCCGATGAACAAAATATTTGGCGCCACGCTGGCCGGCGGACTGCTGGCGGCGGGGCTCGCGTTGGCGGGGTGCGACAGCCAGGCGCAGAAGGAAGTGAAGGAACAGGCCAAGGCCGTCGACAAGAGCTACGAGGCTGAGGCCGATCTCAAGGAGGCCATTGCGGCTGGCTCGCCGAACGAGGCTGCTGCGCACAACCAGGCCGAGGCCCTGCGAAACCAGGGTGAGAAGACCAAGGACCATCTCATCGACGAGGCCAAGACCCTCGATGATGTTCCGAAGAAATAGGGACTGCAAGAACGATAGATTGCTAACATAATAGCCGGCTTGTCGAATTGATCGACAGTCTGTAGAGACGCGCGCTTCCGATTCGGTCGACCGCCTTGACGGGCGGATCCGCCGTTCGTCATTCCGGGAGCGGGTATATGGGGTCTTCTGCACAGGCTGTTCTTGGTGCGCGCAGCGTCGCCAAGTCACGTAGTCCATTTTACCTGCTGTTTTCCTTGCTTCTGCTCGCCATCGTCGTCACCGGCTTTGCGCCGACGTTCTTCCTCAATGCCTATATGGCGAAGAAGCCGCTCCCCGCGCATGTCTTCCTGCACGGCGTCATCGGGACAAGCTGGTATGTCCTGCTCCTCGTCCAGTCGACATTGGTCTATTTCCGGCAAACCCCGGTCCATCGGCGGCTCGGTTCCGGCGGCATGTGGCTCGCGATCGCCATATTCGCCGCGACGGCCGTCGCCGCCGTACTGGTCTTTCCCATCCGGCTGGCGGCCGGGATGCCCCTGGCGGAGGTGGAGGGCCTGCTCAAGATCGGCAGATCGGCCCAGATGGTGCGGGACATTGGCGCCGTCGCGGGCTTCGCGGGCTATATCTATCTGGCGCTGCGCTGGCGGCGCGACGTGGAGACGCACAAGCGGCTGATGATGCTCGGCTCGATCATCCTGAGTGCTGCGGCGATCGGCCGGCTTGGCTGGGTGCTGGGCGGCATCGTGTCGCCCGAGATGATGCCCATCGTGATCCTGTTGCCGTTGCTCACCCTGTTGATCGTCAACGACTGGCTGACGATCGCACGCGTACATCGCGCCACAGCCTATGGCGGACTGGGGCTCGTTGCGATCTTTGCCACTCTGTCCGTGGCGGTTCCGGCGCTGATCGGCTGACGGGGCTCAGAGCCGCAGCGCGAGCAGTGCAGCGCCCAGCTCGGCGCGGAAGCTGACATGGCCCGATTCCATGGACAGCGAGACCGTCGCGCGATGGCCGGATGGCCCCGATCGACCCAGCATCGATCCGACGAGCAGGAACGCGACGGCGGCGTAAAAGGCGAATTGCGGCATATGCTTCATGGCGACTGGTCTCCCCATCCCGAGCTCGGGCGAATTGCGGTGACGCCCGCTAGCCTCGGCAGCGGCGGCAGGATTGAATGCAAAGGCTGAACCGGGGCTGAAAGCACGCTTCGCTTCCGGCGCTTAATTGCTATGAGCCGGACATGGCATTGGGGCGGGCAAAGCTGGCATTCACGCGCGGCGCGAGCGTCTGGGTGTTCGACGCGCCGGCCGGCTTCGGCGATGCCGGCTTCCATGCGCATCATGCGATCCAGATCACGATCAGCCTGTCCGGGTCACTGGAACTCATCAGCGGGGATGTTGCGATCAAGGGCGACGTGGTCGCCGTCGCAGCGGACGCGCGTCATCGCTTTGTCGCACATGGCGTCATCGCCTTCATCTTCGTCGAGCCCGAGAGCCGGGCAGGGCGGGCGCTCGGCAAGCTGCTTTTCGCGCAGGGTCCTCTCGCGCAGATCGACGCTGCCCTCATCATGCCTGCGTTGGCACCGCTGCGCGCGACGTTCGATCCGGGACTGAGCCGGGCCGACATGCTGGCGGCAGGGGAGCGCGCACTTGCGGCGCTGGTGCCGGCCGGACCTGCCCCACTGCCCGATGCGCGCGTGCAGAAGATCATCGACCATGCCACCAGCCATGTCGATGCATCGCTCGACGCAAGCGCGGCTGCGGTCGGTGTCCATCTCTCGCCCAGCCGCCTGCGCCACCTGTTCGTCGAGCAGACCGGCCTTGCCTTCAAGACCTATATGCTTTGGCTGCGGCTCGTGCGGGCGCTCGAGGTGTATTCGACCGGCCAGTCGCTCACCGAGGCGGCGCATGAGGCCGGCTTTTCGGACTCGGCCCACTTCAGCCGCATCTTCAAGCGCACCTTCGGCCTCCCCGCGACGACGCTGACGCGACTTTAGCCCTTGCGTTCAATCGCGCGGTGCGTGGCGCAGCTATCCGGGGCTCCTCAACCGACCAGAGGAGATGACGATGACCAAGACCACCGACGAAGCCCAGCGCTGCTCGCCCGCCTGCACCTGCACCAACTGCAAGTGCGGCGACGATTGCCGCTGCGCCCGCAAGGACTGAACGTCCAGCCGGGAGAGGTGCGCGCGGGCCATGCCCCCGTCCCGCGTGCACCTCGCTGGCATCTCGGGAGCTTCGCCCCTATAGGCGAAGCCCATGTCGCCATTGGCCCTGATCCTGATCTCGATACTCGCCATGAGCGGCATCATTGCCGTGCGATACCTGCTTTCGAGCGGCGGCTTCGCGCTTGCCACCCGGGCGGTGCGCCCCGGGCTTTACACCGGGCTCAAACCGCAGATCGGTCGCGAAATACGCTGGTCGCTGTGGAGTGCCTTCATCTACGGCGCGCCGGCCGGCTTCGTCGCCTGGGGCTGGCAGAATCGCGGCTGGACGCTGATCTACACCGACGTCCACGCTTTCCCGTTCTGGTATCTGCCCGTCTCGGTGCTCGCCTATCTCGCCGCGCACGACACGTGGTTCTACTGGACGCACCGGCTGATGCATGTGCCCTGGTGGTTCCGCGTCGCCCATGCCGTGCATCATGACAGCCGGCCGCCGACCGCCTGGGCGGCGATGAGCTTCCATCCCTGGGAAGCGCTGACCGGTGCGGTCGTCATTCCGGCGCTGGTCTTCTTCATTCCCATCCACGTCGCGGCGCTGGGCACGGTGCTCACGATCATGACCGTGATGGGCGTCACCAATCATATGGGCTGGGAGATGTTCCCTCGCTGGCTGGTGCGCGGGCCCGCGGGCGCATGGCTGATCACCGCCTCGCATCACCAGCGGCATCACGACCGGTACAAGTGCAATTACGGACTCTATTTCCGCGCCTGGGACAGGTTGTGCGGGACGGATGACGGATTGGGCGAATTCAGGCAGACGACGGAGAGCGTGCGTTGAAGTCAGTTTTCACGGCAGTTGCGATGATCCTGCTGGCAGCTCCGGTCATGGCCACCGACGAACCGGCGCCCGGTACGATCACGGTCAAGTTCGAGGGACTGCGTTCGGCAAAGGGCATGATCCGCGCGTGTCTCACCCGGGATCCCAAGCTGTTCCTGCATTGCGAGAAAGACCCGGCTGCGTTCAAGGCGAGCGTCGC
>DASWYL010000021.1:0-47552 GCA_036404995.1 Sphingobium sp.
ACGAGATCGCGGCCATCACATCGTCCTTGGTGAGGCGCCCATCCTTGCCGGTGCCGGCAATGCGGCTGGGATCGAGCCCGTGCTCGAGCACCAGGCGCCGAACGGCAGGCGAGAGCGTGACCGATCCGGCGTCAGCGGCCGGTGCGGGCGCTGGCGCTGGTGCGGGCGCTGCAACGGGTGCAGCCGGCGGAGGTGCGACAACCGACGGCGCGGGTGCGGCAGCGGCAGGCTTGGCGGCAGCCGTGGCGCCGGCTTCCACCGTAGCGATGACCGCGCCGACATTGACCGTGTCGCCTTCCTTGACGAGCTGTTCGCCCATCACGCCCGCGACAGGTGAGGGCACTTCGACCGCCACCTTGTCGGTTTCCAGGCTGGCAATGGGCTCGTCGGCGGCAACCGCATCGCCGGGTTTCTTGAGCCACTGGCCCACGGTCGCCTCCGTGACGGATTCACCCAGCGTCGGAACTTTGACTTCGGTGGCCATGGATCAGCCTTTCTTCTGGCGCTTGATTTCGGTGCGGACGCTATGGCCCAGTGCATCGGCGATGAGGGCGCCCTGCTCGGCGAGGTGCCGCTTGGCGAGACCGGTCGCGGGCGAGGCGGCGGGCTTGCGGCCGGCATAGCGGGCGCGCATCGGAGCCTTGCCGGCAGCGTCCAGCGCCTGCTCGATATAGGGCTCGACGAAGAACCAGGCGCCGTTGTTGCGCGGCTCTTCCTGGCACCAGACCACCTCTTCGAGGTTTTGCATGCGGGCGATGCGGATCGCCAGTGCTTCGGTCGGGAAGGGGTAGAGCTGCTCGATGCGAACGATCTGCGTCTCCGTGTCGCCCGCGGCGTCGCGGGCTTCCATAAGGTCGTAAGACACCTTGCCGCTGCACAGGACAAGTCGCTTGGTCTTCTCGTCTGGTGCCGGATTCGTATCCGAGAGGATGCGCATGAAATGCTTGTCGCCCATGAAATCCTCGGCCTTCGAGACCGCGAGCTTGTGGCGCAGCAGCGACTTGGGCGTGAAGATGACGAGCGGCTTGCGGAAGCTCCGCAGCATCTGACGGCGCAGGATGTGGAAATAATTGGCCGGGGTCGTGCAGTTGGCGACCTGGATATTGCCTTCCGCGCAGAGCTGCAGGAAGCGCTCGACACGGGCCGAGCTGTGCTCCGGACCCTGGCCTTCATAGCCATGCGGCAGAAGCAGCACGAGGCCATTGGCGCGCAGCCACTTGGACTCCGACGAGGCGATATACTGGTCGATGATGATCTGCGCGCCATTGGCGAAGTCGCCGAACTGCGCTTCCCACATGACGAGACTCTTGGGGTCGGCCATGGCATAACCGTATTCGAAGCCGAGCACGCCATATTCGCTGAGCGGGCTGTCATAGACCTCGAAATGGCCGTGGGGCACCGTCGAGAGCGGGATATATTTCCGCTCCGTGTCCTGGTCGACCCAGACCGCGTGACGCTGGGAGAAGGTGCCGCGTCCTGAATCCTGGCCGGAGAGGCGCACGCCATAGCCTTCCGACAGCAGCGAGCCGAAGGCCAGCGCCTCGCCGGTCGCCCAGTCGAAATTCGCGCCAGTGCTGAACATCTCCGACTTGGCGTCGATGATGCGGCGCAGTGTCTTGTGGACGTTGAGATCGTCGGGAATCGTGGTCAGCGTCCGCCCGAGGCCCTCGAAGAGCTTGGCGGGAATCGCGGTCTCGACATTCTTGCGCGCCGTCTCGACATCCGCCGGCTGATGCAGGCCCGACCAGCGCCCGGCGAACCAGTCGGCATGGTTGGCCTTGTAGGTCTTGGCGGATTCGAATTCTTCCTCGAGATGGGCCGTGAATTCGTTGGTCGCGCTCTGCAGGAAATTCTCGTCGATCACGCCCTCGTCGCGGAGGCGGCGGGCATAGACCTCGCTGACCGGCGGATGCTGGCGGATCTGCGCATACATCAGCGGCTGCGTGAACGAGGGCTCGTCACCCTCGTTGTGGCCGAAGCGGCGATAGCACCACATGTCGATCACGATGTCGCGATGGAAGGTCTGGCGATAGTCGACCGCCAGCTTGCAGGCGAAAGTAACCGCTTCCGGATCGTCGCCGTTGACGTGCAGGATCGGCGCCTGGACGCCCTTGGCCACATCGGACGGATAGGGCGAGCCGCGCGAAAACTGCGGCGAGGTCGTGAAGCCGATCTGGTTGTTCACGATGAAGTGGATGCAGCCGCCGGTATTGTAGCCGCGCACGCCCGAGAAGCCGAAACACTCCCAGACAATGCCCTGGCCGGCGAAGGCGGCGTCGCCGTGAATGAGCACGGGCAGCACCTGCACATGCTTGTCGGCGCCGATGTCGTCACGGAATGCCTGCTGCGCGCGCACCTTGCCGAGCACGACGGGATCGACCGTCTCGAGATGCGAGGGGTTGGGGACCAGGCTCATGTGAACCTTGACCCCGTCGAACTCGCGGTCGGTCGAGGTGCCGAGATGATATTTAACGTCGCCCGATCCGCCGACATCCTCGGGATTGGCGGTGCCGCCCGAAAATTCGTGGAAGATCACGCGAAAGCCCTTGGCCATCACATTAGCGAGAACGTTGAGGCGGCCGCGATGGGCCATGCCGTAGACAATCTCGCGCACGCCGCGCGAGCCGCCATATTTGATCACCGCCTCGAGCGCGGGGATCATCGATTCGCCGCCATCGAGGCCGAATCGCTTGGTCCCGACATATTTCTTGCCGAGGAACTTCTCATATTGCTCGGCGTGGACGACCTTGGTCAGGATCGCCTTCTTGCCGTTCTGCGTGAAGTCGATCGACTTGTCGCCGCCCTCGATCCTGTCCTGGATGAAGCGCCGCTCCTCGACGTCCGAGATGTGCATATATTCGAAGCCGACATGGCCGCAGTAGTTGCGGCGCAGGATGTCGACGATCTCGCGGATCGTGGCCCATTCGAAGCCGAGCGTGCCGCCGACATAGATCTTGCGGTCCTGCGCGGCGCCGGTGAAGCCGTGATATTCGGGCGTCAGGTCGGCCGGGATGTCATGCCGGACGAGGCCGAGCGGATCGAGATTGGCGGCAAGATGGCCGCGCACCCGGAAAGTGCGGACCAGCATCATGGCGCGGATGGAATCGTCGGCGGCCTTGGCGATATCGGCATCGCTCATCGTGGCGCCGGACTTGGCCGCCGCTGCCTTGATGGCGAGTTGCATCTGCGTCGGGTCGAGCGCCGCGGTCAGGTCGTCGGTCGTGTCGAGCGGCCAGCCCTTGCGCTGCCAGCTCGGGCCCTGCTCGAACTCCGAGCCGCCGGTGAAAACCTGATTTTCAACGCCCATGGCCTGATCCTTCGTTCTGCCACGTCTATCCGGCGCCGATGCCCCGGATGTCTCCCCGCGTTGCCCTATAAGGATAGGGTTAACGGGGCGCTAACCATGTTCAGCCCTTCAGCACCTCGAGCAGCGTCGTGCCCAGTTCCGAGGGGCTTGCCGCAACCTTGATACCCGCCGCTTCCATTGCCGCGATCTTGCTTTCCGCGTCGCCCTTGCCGCCCGAGACGATGGCGCCGGCATGGCCCATGCGGCGGCCCGGAGGCGCCGTACGGCCTGCGATGAAACCGGCCATCGGCTTCTTGCGGCCGCGCTTGGCCTCATCGATCAGGAACTGGGCGGCCTGCTCCTCGGCGTCGCCGCCGATCTCGCCGATCATGATGATCGACTTGGTCGCCTCGTCGGCGAGGAACAGCTCAAGCACGTCGATGAAATTGGTGCCGTTGACCGGATCGCCGCCGATACCGACCGCTGTGGTCTGGCCAAGGCCCGCGTTGCTGGTCTGGAACACTGCTTCATAGGTAAGCGTGCCGGAGCGCGAAACAACGCCAACCGAGCCCTTCTTGAAGATGGAGCCGGGCATGATGCCGATCTTGCATTCGTTCGGCGTCAGAACGCCAGGGCAGTTCGGGCCGATCAGGCGCGACTTGCTGCCCGAGAGCGCGCGCTTGACGCGCACCATGTCGAGCACCGGAATGCCCTCGGTGATCGTAACGATCAGCGGCACTTCCGCGTCGATGGCTTCGAGGATCGAGTCCGCGGCGAATGGCGGCGGCACATAGATGACGCTCGCCGTGGCGCCAGTCTTCGCGACCGCTTCCTCGACCGTGTCGAAGACGGGCAGGCCGATATGGCTCGTGCCGCCCTTGCCGGGCGTCACGCCCCCGACCATCTGCGTGCCATAGGCCAGCGCCTGCTCGGTATGGAAGGTGCCGGTGGCGCCCGTCATGCCCTGGGTGATGACCTTGGTATTCTTGTCGACGAGGATGCTCACGGCAGTCCTACCCTTCCATCGTCACCCCGGCGAAGGCCGGGGTCCATTTCTACGCGAGCGTCGGGAAAAGATCGTTCCAATCGGGGTTCAACCCTACAATCTGACGGATCTTCCAGGCCCTTCGCCACTCTTTCATCTGCTTTTCACGAACAATCGCGTCCTCGACCCGATCATGCACTTCAAACCAGACCAACAATTTACATCCGTATCGCTTCGTGAATCCGTCAGTGACGCCCTCGCGATGCTCCCAGACGCGTTTCAACAAATCACTGGTTACGCCGATGTAGAGCGTGCCGTTCGGCTTGCTCGCCATGATGTAAACGTAACCGCGCTTCTCCATCTGCCCCTATTTCGTCATACCGGCGAAGGCCGGTACCCATGCGCCGGTGCATATGGACCCCGGCCTTCGCCGGGGTGACGGCTGGGTTGTTGTCAATATTGCCTCACGCCAGGCTCGGCTCGATGCTCTTGCAGGCCACCAGCAGTTCCTTGACCGCATCGACGCTGACCTGGAGATTGCCCTTGGCTTCTTCGTCGAGCGCGATCTCGATCACTTCCTCAGCGCCGCCCGCACCGATCACCACCGGCACGCCGACATAGAGGCCGTCGAGACCATATTTGCCCTTCACATGCACGGCACAGGGCAGGATGCGCTTCTGGTCGCCCAGATAGGCTTCAGCCATGGCGATGGCGCTGGTCGCGGGGGCATAATAAGCCGAGCCGGTCTTGAGCAGGCCGACAATCTCGCCGCCGCCCGAGCGGGTGCGGGCGACGATCTCGTCGAGGCGTGCCTTGCTCGACTTGCCCATCTTGACGAGGTCGGTGACCGGGATGCCGCTGACGGTCGAATATTCGAGGACGGGGACCATCGTGTCGCCATGGCCGCCGAGCACGAAGGCGTTCACGTCCTTGACCGAGACGCCGAATTCCCAGGCGAGGAAGGTCGCGAAGCGCGCCGAGTCCAGCACGCCCGCCATGCCGACGACCATGTTGTGCGGCAGGCCCGAGAATTCGCGCAGCGCCCAGACCATGGCGTCGAGGGGATTGGTGATGCAGATGACGAAGGCATTGGGCGCGTGCTGCTTGATGCCTTCGCCGACCGCCTTCATGACGCTGAGGTTGATGCCGAGCAGATCATCGCGGCTCATGCCCGGCTTGCGGGGCACGCCGGCCGTGACGATGATCACGTCCGCGCCGGCAATGTCGGCATAGTCGTTCGTGCCCTTGATATTGGCGTCGAAGCCTTCGATCGGCCCGCACTGCGCGAGATCGAGCGCCTTGCCCTGCGGAATACCTTCGGCGATGTCGAAGAGGACGATGTCGCCCATTTCCTTCTTGGCAGCCAGGTGGGCAAGCGTGCCCCCGATCATGCCAGCGCCGATGAGCGCGATCTTCTTGCGGGCCATGCGCCTAATTCTCCCTGAGGAAGGACAGATGCAGGCGCCCATAGGCCCAAATGGTTACCGATTCAATGCAGAGAACAGCGCGATAGGCGCTTTTCTTTGCGAATAGTTCGCAATTGCAATAAGATGCGATTCTGGTGAGGGTTGCGATTGATTCAACGCTTCTTCTGCCAGGTAAACATTGCGGACATCACATAATTCCAGACCACGCTGACCGCGATCCCCGCGAGCGCCGACAGCGCCCAGTCGCTCCGGCGCTCGAACAGCCAGTCCGCCACGCCGACATTCGCGGCCGCGCCGAAGGCACAGACCAGGTTGAAGCTGACCCAACCTTTGAGCAGTGACCATCCCGTCAGACGCCGGTCGCGATAGGTGAAGATGTTGTTCAACAGGAAGTTGCTGGTGATCGCCATGGCGGTCGCGGCGCCCTGTGCGATCCCGAAGCCTGTGCCAAGCAGGACATAGAGCGCAGTCAGGATACTGAAGTGCACCACCACGCCCAATCCCCCAACCAGCGCGAAATTGAAGAAGCGCACCGGCACGAGGTGGCCGATCGTCTTGTCGAGCAGCAGCTGGGCATATTCCCAGAGGACCAGGCTATCGAGCTTGCTTTCGCCATTCTGGCGCAGGCGGAAGGTGTACGGCAGCTCGACGATGCGCAACGGCGTGGGTGCACTTGCCGCGATATCGAGCAGGATCTTGAAGCCGATGCTCGACAGGCGCGGCAGCGAGCGCATGAACGCGTCGCGGCGCATCATCAGGAAACCGCTCATCGGATCGGAGAGTGGTGTGCGCGTGAGTCGCACGGCGAGGCGCGTTGCGAGGCGGCTCAGGCGCTGCCGGTCTTCGCTCCAGTCACCCATGCCGCCGCCCTCGACGTGACGACTGCCGACGACGAGATCGACATCGCCCTGCCTGATGCGATCGAACATCGCGGCGAGTACGGTTTCGTCATGCTGGAGGTCGCCGTCCATGATCGCGACATAGGGCGCGGCCGTCGAAAGGATGCCTTCGACGCAGGCGGCGGAGAGCCCGCGCCGCCCCATGCGCTGAACGATGCGGATGCGCGCGTCCTGCTGCGCCATGTCGCGAACGAAGGCGGAGGTGCCGTCCGGCGAATCGTCATCGACGAACATCAGCTCCCAGCCGCCTTCAGGCAGCGCGCGCTCGACGCGCTTGACGAGCGGGGCGACATTCTGCCGCTCATTATAGGTCGGGACGATGATCGCCAGCTCGGCCGGGCGCGACGCCACAGCCCGCGCGAGCGGCAAAGCAATTGCTTGGTGAAACATGGGTGCGGCCCTTGAGTTTCTGTCTTTTTTTTTGTGAGCCGAAGATGCCGTCTACCGGTCTGCCCTCAGCAAGGACCGTGGTAGGAAAATATCGCTAACAAATGATCAATGCGTGTGGGCGCCGTGCCCCAGGGCGAGATACTCTTCCGACTGCATTTCCATGAGGCGCGAGACGGTGCGCTGGAACTCGAAGCTGCCGTCGCCCGCCGGATAGAGCGCCAGCGGCTCGGCGGCAGCGCCCGCGATGAGCTTCACCTTATGCTCGTAGAGCGCGTCGATCAGCGTGACGAAGCGTGCCGCCTCATTGCGGTTTTCCGGCCCAAGCACCGGGATTCCAACGATGATGACGGTGTGGAAGCGGCGCGCGATGGCGAGATAGTCGCTTGCGCCGCGTGCCTCGGCGCACAAGCGCTTGAACGAAAAGACGGCCACGCCCTTCAGGCTTTTCGGCACGTGGAGCATCCGCCCGCCGCCAACATCCAGTTCCTCCGAGGGAACGTTTGCGCTGTCCTCGGGCGGATAGTCCGTTAGTCGGAAGAAGATCTCGCGCAGCTTCGCCGTGGTGATTTCGTCATTGGGCACATGCCACGTGTCCATGCCGCCGAGTCGATCCAGCCGATAGTCGGTCGGACCATTCAGCGAGAGGACGTCGAGCCGGCTTTTGAGCAGGGCGATGAAGGGCAGGAACAGCTCGCGGTTGAGTCCGTCCTTGTAGAGATCGTCGGGCGGACGGTTCGAGGTCGCCACGAGGGTCACGCCCGCATCGAGCAGCGCCGTGAACAGCCGCGACATGATCGCCGCGTCGGCCATGTTGCTCACCACCATCTCGTCAAACAGCAGCACCTTGATCTCGCCGGCGATCGCGGCGGCGACGGGCGGGATCGGGTCGCCGCTTTCGCTCTCCCGCGCCGCGCGTAGCCGCGCGTGTACGTCGAGCATGAATTCATGGAAATGGATGCGCCGCTTGGCGGGGCCGTCGAGGCAATCGCGCAGCAGGTCCATGAGCATCGACTTGCCGCGACCCACGCCGCCCCACATGTAGACGCCGCGCGGCGGTTCGGGTGCCTTGCGCAGCATACGCCAGAGGACCGAACCGCGCGTCGGCACTGCCTCGAGTTCTTCCTGCAATTGTGTGAGCCGCACCGCAGCCGCACGCTGGTCGGCATCGGGCTTGAGTTCGCCGCCGGCGATCAGCGCGTCATAGCAGGCGAGGACCTTCGTCATTGGCCGTCAGGCCGATGCTCCACTGGACGTGTGACGTGATGGCGGCGCGGGCTCATGCCCTCGAACTTAGGCAGCGCTGGATCGAAAAAATCCCAGGCCACCGCGTCCTTCATATAGATGACGCTCTCCGGTGAGACCCTGTTCGGATCGTCGAGCGAGCCAGCCTGCACCATGATATATTCGCCAGGCAGGTCGCCCGACGTGAAAATGCGTCCGCCGCACGTGCCGCAAAAGTGCCTTGTTACGGTTCCGCCAGTATCTCCAGCATTGGTGTAGGTGGCCGGCGTGCCTTGCAGGTGCAACTGGCTGTTGTGGATGCCGATGATCGTGGTGTGCCCCGTGCCGGTCGCCTTCTGGCAGTCCTTGCAGCAGCACTGCGATACAAAGAGCAGGGGGGCATCGATCGTGTAGCGAATGGCGCCGCAGAGGCAGCCGCCTTCCAGCCGTTCACCGCTCGCATTCATGCCGCCGCTTCCTCCCGCCTCAGCCGGCCCGTTCCACCATAAGCTTCTTGGTTTCGGCAATGGCCTTGGCGGGCGAGAGGCCCTTGGGGCAGACATTGGCGCAGTTCATGATCGTGTGGCAGCGGTAGAGGCGGAAGGGGTCTTCCAGCTCGTCAAGCCGCTCGCCCGTCATCTCGTCGCGGCTGTCGGCGAGCCAGCGATAGGCTTGCAGCAGGATTGCCGGGCCAAGGAACTTGTCCGAATTCCACCAGTAGCTCGGGCAGCTGGTCGAGCAGCAGGCGCAGAGAATGCACTCGTAAAGGCCGTCGAGTTTCTCGCGGTCGGCCGGCGACTGGAGGCGCTCCTTGCCGCTCGGCGGTGGTGTCACAGTTTGAAGCCAAGGCTTGATCGACGAATATTGGGCATAGAAATGCGTGAAATCGGGGACGAGGTCCTTGATCACATCCATATGCGGCAGCGGGGTGATACGTACCTCGCCCTTGCAGTCCTCGATGGCGGTGGTGCAGGCGAGACCGTTCTTGCCGTTGATGTTCATCGAGCAGCTGCCGCAGATGCCCTCGCGACAGGAGCGGCGGAAAGTGAGCGACGAATCCTGCTCGCCCTTCATCTTGATCAGCGCGTCGAGCACCATCGGCCCGCAATCGTCGAGATCGAGCTCGAACGTGTCGTACCGCGGGTTCTCCCCGCTGTCCGGATCGTAGCGATAGACCTTGAAGCGCTTCACATTAGTCGCGCCGGCGGGCGCCTTGTGCTCGGCGCCCTTGCCCTTGATCTTGCTGTTCTTGGGAAGGAAGAATTCGGCCATCGCGTGTCGTCCCTGGGACTTGGCGCCGCTGTCGCTGCACCGCAAAGTGAGCCCGCCTCTAGCGCGTCGTTCGACGGGGCTCAAGGGGCGCTCGGTTTGCCGCCTTTAGCCCGTCGCCTGTTTCCATGGCGTAAAGGCAAGCCTATGTCCGGTCGATGGAAATCATCTGGCTCATCTACAATCCACGCAGCAAGACCGCCGACGAGACGCTCGTCGATCAGATCGCCGATGCTTTTGCGCAGGCCGGCAGGCCGATCCGGCACCGGATCGAGCTCGGCGAGACCGCGCTGCCGAGCGTCGCCGATCTCAGGCGAGCTGGCGTGACACTGCTCGTGGAGCTGAGCGGCGATGGTTCGATCAATGCGCTTGCGAGCGAACTCGATGGCTGGGAGGGCACGCTGCTCGTGCTGCCCGGCGGCACGATGAATCTCCTCTCAAAGGCATTGCATGGTGAGGCGTCCGTACCTCAAATCGTCGAGCGCGTGCTTGCTGGGCAGGCGCGGCGACAGCAGGTTCCCGTTATCCTGCATGAGAATTTCGTCGCCTATACCGGCATCATCGCCGGTCCGACCGCTGCATGGGGCGACGTGCGGGAGGATCTGCGCAAGGGCGATATCGTGGCACTCGGCCAGGATGCCCTTCACGCCGTTTCCGCGACGCTGGAGGATCCCGGCGTTTCCGTCGATGGTTCGGCCGAACTCTATCCCGCCATCTTCATCGAGCCCGGCGAGGATGCGCTGCAGGTGTCGGCGGTGATTGCCGAAAATGCCGGCCATCTGCTGGCGCATGGCTGGGCATGGCTGATGGGGGATTTTCGCAAGGGACCGTTCCAGCCACTCGACGGTGCGGATCAAATCGCGCTCTGTTCGTCGGGCCGCCGGCTTGAATTGCTGGTCGACGGCGAACAGATGAAAGCCAGCGAGCCCGCGATCTTCCGGAGCGGCCGGTCCTCGATCGCATTTCTCGCGACGCGGCAGGACGATCCGCACTGAGCGTGGCGTCAGGGGGCGTGCAGCGAGATCCGGCCGGCTTCCAGCGCCAGAGGATAGGTGATACTGTTCTCGCGGGCGATACGCAGCTTGAAGGCCGTCATCATGTCCGTGGTTTCCTGCCCGAAACCGGCGCGGTCGGCGGCGATGGCGGACTGGGTCCAGCGGCCGAGATAGTTGGACCAGCTATCCGCAAGCTCCGAAAACTCGTTCCTGAGCGCAAGCAACTCCGCCTCGAAGGCGTCGAACAGACCGTTTTGGGTGCTGCTCTGGAGGAAGCTGGCTTCGGCTTTGCGATGCGCGATCAGCTGGCATTTGAAGCTGCACAGCAGAAGGTGACATTGCTCGGCGCTGCCGCCGCCAGGGCGTGCGCAGTTGATGAGCTGGTCGGCGATCGCCTCGATGGCATCATGGTCGTCCAGAAGAGAGCAAAGATCGTGCACACAGCCTCCCACAAGCCCGTCTGCGTTCAACTCATACGAAAGTAGGAAGATCAGGGCTAAGGCCGTGTTGCCGGGCGTGGTTGATGCGCGCTTAGGAATCTATCCTTGATAATCACCGCCTCGTTGTGGTGCAGTACGGCAATCGTCCCATTCCCAACCGACCTTTCCTCTGCTTAAGTTCGCATATGAAACGCTTCTCTTTTGCGCTCGCCGCATCGCTCCTCGCATTCTGCGCTCCCCTTCAAGCCGAATTGCCGGATCCGGCCGATCCCAATCTGCCGCGCCTCAAGAAGCTGCTCGCAACCACGCCGCTGATCGACGGGCATAATGACTGGGCCGAGACGCTGGTCGGCCGGGCGGGCGACAAGCGCTGGACGATCGACCTCACGAAGCTCGACCCTGTCGCTTATGATACGGATATCGAGCGGCTGCGGCAAGGCATGGTCGGCGGTCAGTTCTGGTCGGTCTTTGTGTCGCCCGCGCATCCTGAGGTCGAGCAGGTCAAGGAAACGCTCGATCAGATCGACCTCGTGAAGTCGATCGTGCGGCGTTACCCGAACGACTTCGTCCTCGCCCGCACCGCTGCCGACGTCATCGCCGCCAAGAAGTCGGGCAAGATTGCTTCGATGATGGGCGCGGAAGGCGGCGGCCAGATCGACGAGAGCTTCTCGGTGCTGCGTGCTTACAAGGAGCTGGGCGTCGGCTATCTCACGCTCGCCCACGCCAAGACGATCAGCTGGGCGGACAGCGCGACCGACAATCCGCAGCATGACGGCCTGACGCCCTTTGGCCTCGAGGTCGTTCGCGAGCTCAATCGCCTCGGCATGCTGGTCGACCTGAGCCATGTGAGCGAAGGGACGATGCTGGACGCGATCGCTGCCAGCAAGGCGCCGGTCATTTTCTCACATTCGTCGGCCCGTGCCCTGTGCGACCATACCCGCAATGTCTCGGACGCAGTACTCAAGAAAGTCGCCGAGAATGGCGGCATCGTCATGGTCAATTTCGCGCCTCAGTATATTTCGGAAGAGCGCCGCAAATGGGGCGCCGAAGAAGGCGCGCTCAATGCGCTTTACAACCAGCCGCCGCTCGGCGGCCTCTATATCGGTGAACCGGAGAAGGCGAAGGCGGCCAAGGAAGCCTGGCTCAAGGCCCATCCCAAGCCGGTCGTGACCATCGCCATGGTCGCGGACCATATCGACCATATCGCCAAGGTTGCCGGCCATGACCATGTTGGCCTCGGCGGCGACTATGACGGCCTGGCCGAGTTGCCCCAAGGCATGAGCGGCGTGGAGAGCTATCCCGCGCTGCTGCTCGAACTCATGAAGCGCGGCTGGACCGATGCCGACATCGCCAAGCTCGCTGGCGGCAATATCCTGCGCGTGATGGCGCAGGCGGAGAAGGTCGCGGCGGCGATGCAGAATGAGCCGCCCGCCACGGCGACGATCAAGGCGCTGGATGGGGAGTCGAAGGCGCGGCCGGCTTCCTGACAGGCCGTCCGTCTTCGTCATTAATCCTGTTTTAGGAGCGGCCCAATAAGATCGGCCTCCGATAATAGCCGCAGGTTTAAATGCGGCGAGACCGAATCGGGCTGCATCATGTTCGACTTTTCTGACGATGCCGAACAGCATCTTCTTTGCATCAAGCTGACCGGCTTCTGGTCGATGGAGACGTTCGAGCGCTACCGCCTGGAATTCCAGGATCGCGTGCGCCAAATCCATGCGCGCGCCGGTCTCTGCAAGATCTTCATCGACACCAGTGAGTTTCCGATTCAGTCATCGGATGTCGCTGCCGGCTTTCGGGACCTTGTCGACGGCCAGCAGCATCGAAAGAACATGCTCGTCGCGATCGTCCTGCCCGGTTCCCTTGCCAAGCTTCAGGCGGAACGGGCCGTGGGCGCTCCGCATGTCCGTTTCTTCTTCGGCGAGCCTGTGGAAGCCCTGGACTGGTTGCGCGCCCAGCCGCTCGGCTGAACTCCAGGTTCACCGGACCGCCCGCCCCTCGATCGGATAGGCCGGGTCGGTATAGCCCGCCGTCGAGGCATGGCCCGGCGGAACCAGCGCATCGACGAAGGCTTCGTCCTCCGCATCCAGCACAGCATCGAGCGCGGGCAGGTAGCTGTCCCACTGCTCCTCGGTGCGCGGGCCGGCGATGGCGGCGCTGACGAACCTGTTCCGGATTACCCAGGCGATGGCGAAGGCTACAGTGCTCAGCCCCTTCGCCGCCGCACGCTCCGCCACGGCCTGGGCGATGTCCAACGATTCCGCGCGCCATTCGGTCTGCAGGATGCGGACGTCCTTGCGCGCTGCGCGGGAGCCTTCCGGCGGCTCGGCGCCGGGCGCATATTTGCCTGAGAGAATGCCCCGTGCGAGCGGACTGTAGGGCACGACGCCAAGGCCATAATGGCCGGCGGCGGGCAGCTGCTCCACTTCGGAAAGGCGATCCACCATATTGTAGAGCGGCTGGCTTGCCGCCGGACGATCCATGCCGATGGCGTCCGCCGCACGGCAGATCTCGGCGATCCGCCAGCCCTTGAAGTTGGAGACGCCATAATAGCGGATCTTGCCCTGCGTCATCAGGTCCTGGATCGCACGGAGCGGCTCCTCGAACTGGATGCCGACATCGGCCTTATGGAAATAGAGCAGGTCGATATAGTCGGTGCCCAGCTTGCGCAGGCTGTCCTCGACGTCCTGCATGATCCACTTGCGCGACTGGCCGCCATGATTGGGCGCGGCGGAGATGCGGTGGCCGAACTTGGTCGCGACAACCCAATGGTGCCGGTCACCGGCGATCGAGCGGCCGACCACTTCCTCCGAGGCGCCGCCATTATAGCCGTCGGCCGTGTCGATGAAGTTGATGCCGCGCGTCCGTGCCTTGTCGACGATGCGCTTGGATGTCGCTTCGTCGGTCGCTCCTCCGAACATCATGGCGCCGAGGCAGAGGGGCGACACCTGCAGGGCGCTGCGTCCCAGATAGCGATAGTCCATGCGCGCGCTCCTCTTCCAACCGGTTCGCGCTCATCTCTCATGTTCTCCGTCCCTGCGAAAGCCGGAATGACAGGCCGATTTCAAAACATTTCGTAGGCTTGGTTCCCCGGCAGCCCCAACTTCGTCACGCCCGCGCGCTTGATGTCGGCGATCACGCCATCGACCAGTTCGTAGCGCGCCTCGGCAGCGGGAATGAAGTCCAGCGCCGGCTCGACCGGCATGCGCATGCTCGCCTTGAGCAGGCTGCGCAGGCCCGCGTGGTCGATGCGGTTGCCGTTCCAGGCGATCGCGCCTGCGGCGTCGATGGTGATGCGGTTGCGCACAAGGTCGGGCTGAAGAACCGCAGGCTTGGGCGCGGTGGGCAGGTCGATGCCGACCTTGTGGCTCTGCTGCGGGATGGTGAGGATGAACATGATGAGCAGGACCAGCATGACGTCGATCAGCGGCGTGGTGTTGAGATCGCTCATTGGGTGGCGGTCATCGGCGGATGTCGCAAAGGCCATCGATCCTCTCCCATAATTTAATGTTATACCATAACAATAACGCAGACCGGATCGGCGCGCAAGGGGCGGGTTGAACGCTGCTACAGGAACCGCCGCGCCGCCTTGCGGGTTTTCAGATGGGCCGCTTTGGAAAGGAAAAAGCGATGAAACGGATGTTCATTCCGCTTGTCGCCGCCGGATCTTTGCTATTGTCCGGGTGTGCGACTCTGGCAGGCGCCGGTATTGGTGCGGGCGTTGGCGCGGTTGCGGCCGGTGCGACCGGCGGCAATGTCAAGAAGGGCGCGGTGATCGGCGGCGCAACGGGCGCTGTCGTTGGGACCGTTGTCCACTAATGCCCGTGACAGGCTAAGGCTTCGATCACGTCGTCGAGCCGGGCGGGATCGCCGATCGCGATGACGTCACCTTCGCTTGCGTCGGTGAGCGGCTCGCCCGACCAATCGCACATGCGCCCGCCAGCGCCCTCCACGACCGGCACCAACGCCGCGATGTCGTAGAGCTTAAGCCCGGACTCGACCACGATATCGACATGGCCGCTGGCGAGCAGGGCGTAATTATAGCAGTCGCCGCCCCAGATGGTATCGCGGCACTGGCCGGCCAGGATCGAGAAATGCTCGCCCTTGTGGCCCGCGAAATATTGCGGACCTGTTGTCGCAAGCACTGCCTGGTCGAGATCCCGACAGCGCCGCGTGGTCACAGGTTTTCCGTTCAAGGTCGTCTGCTGCCCCATCGCGCCGATCCATCGTTCCCCGATAATCGGCTGGTCGATGACGCCGATGAGCGGCCAGCCATCCTGCATGAGCGCAACAAGCGTGCCGAAGATCGGCCGCCCGGCAATGAAGCTGCGCGTGCCGTCGATCGGGTCGAGCACCCACGTGCGTGAGGCGTCGGGCCGTGTCGTCCCATATTCCTCACCGATGATGCCATCATCGGGCCGCAATTTTTCGATCAGGTCGCGCATGGCGATTTCGGCCGCCTTGTCGGCTTCAGTCACAGGCGATGCGTCGGACTTGGTGTCGATCTCGTAAGGTGCGCGGAAAAAAGGCCGGATCGCGGCTCCGGCTGCGTCGGCGAGGGCGTTAGCGAGGGCGATATCGTCGGCAAGGCTCATGGGCGCCTCATGCCAGCCTCTTGGCCGACATGCAAAGCGGCGTTTTCGTGCCATGCTTTCGGGCTATTAACTAAAGTCCGCGCGCGTCCGGCCGTCCTGATGTTCCGGAGGACTGGAAGACGCCATGCGCCTGATCATGTGGATCGTGACGATCATCTTTGCGCTGGCAGGGCTTGCCCTGCAGGCCGATGGCGCGTCCCTGTTCGCACCCTATAGCTATCTTGCAGTCTATTTCTTCAAGGGCTGCTTCCTGATCGCCGCGCTGGCCTGCCCATTCCTCTGGGCGCGTTCCTATGGCCTCGTGCCGCGCGCGCTGCAGATGCCGGGCAAGGAGCGCCTCATGATGGCGCTCGCTATCATCCTCGCCATTCCCCTAATCCTGCCCTGGCACTGAAGCCCTAGGCGGCGGGGTACGCACGCCCTATGTCGCCTTCATGCCTGAACTTCCCGAAGTCGAGACAACCGTTGCCGGCCTCCGCCAGGTCCTCGATGGCGCGAGGCTCACGCGCGTCGATCCGCGCCGGCCGGACATGCGCTTTCCTTTCCCTGTCGATCTGCGCCAGCGCCTTACCGGCGCGAAGGTGACGAGCCTCGGCCGCCGCGCCAAATATGGCCTGATCGGCACCGATCGCGGCGACACGATGATCTTCCATCTCGGCATGTCGGGCCGCTGGCGGATCGATCCGAGCGAAACCGAAAAGCACGATCATCTCATCCTCGAGACGCCCAGCCATCGCCTCGCGCTCTACGACCCGCGCCGCTTCGGTTTCGTCGATCTGGTGAATACGGACGCGCTGCTTGCTTATCCCGCCTTTGCGGCCATGGGTCCCGAGCCGCTGGGGGATCAGCTCAGCGCCGACTATCTCGCCCGGAAGCTCGAAGGCCGCGTCGCACCGATCAAGGCGATGCTGCTCGACCAGCGCATCGTCGCGGGCCTGGGCAATATCTATGTCTGCGAGGCGCTCAACATCGCCGGCATCGCACCGACGCGCGAGGCGGGAAAAGTCTCGAAGGCGCGGCTGGCAAAGCTGGTGGACGCGATCCGGCTGGTGCTGCGCGCCGCCATCGCCGCGGGCGGCTCGACCCTGCGCGATTATGCCCGGCCCGATGGCGAACTCGGCTATTTCGCCAAGGACTGGCGCGTCTATGGCCGCGAGGGCGAGGCTTGCCCGTGCGGGGGCATTGTCAGACGCCGCGTCGATTCAGGCCGCTCGACCTTCCACTGCCCGAGCTGCCAGAAATAGCTCAGAGCGGCGCGCAGACCGCTTTCAGCCAAGCCAGGTCCTCGCCGCTGACTTGCGGCCCGACGATCGCCAGTGTCTTCGCATGATAAGCGTCGACCCACTCGCGTTCGGCCTGCGTCAGCAAGCTCGTGTCGATGAGATTGCGGTCGATCGGCGCATGACTCAGCGTCTCGAAGCCAAGGAACGGCTTGCCGTCTTCGCCTTCGGTTTTCTCCACCACCAGCACGAGATTCTCGATGCGGATGCCGTAGCCGCCGGTCTTGTAATAGCCCGGCTCGTTGGAGAGGATCATCCCCGCCTGCAGCGGCTCGTCGCCGCCCCCGAAGGTCGCGATGCGCTGCGGGCCCTCGTGCACGCCGAGGAAGCTGCCGACGCCGTGACCGGTGCCATGGGCATAATCGAGCCCTTCTGCCCAGAGAAACTGGCGAGCGAGCACGTCAAGCTGGCTGCCGCGCGTGCCTTGCGGGAAGGTCGCGGTGCCAAGCGCGATATGGCCCTTGAGCACCAGCGTGAAATGACGGCGCATCTCCTCGCTCGGCGTACCGATGGCAACGGTGCGGGTGATGTCAGTGGTGCCGTCCTTATACTGGCCGCCGGAGTCGACGAGCAGCAGCGTCCCCGCCTCGACCGGTCGGTTGGTCTCTTCGCTCGCCTTGTAGTGGACGATCGCACCGTTCGGGCCGGAGCCGGAAATGGTGTCGAAGCTCGGTGTCACCAGGGAGCCCGTCTCCTCGCGGAACTGCAGCACCTTGTCGACCACGGTCAGCTCGTCCTGGCCGCCTTTGGGGCCCTCGACGCTGATCCAGTGCAGGAAACGTGAAAGCGCCGCACCATCGCGCGCGTGGGCGGCCTTCGTGCCGGCGATCTCGACGTCGTTCTTGATCGCCTTGGGCAGAACGGAAGGATCGCGCAGCTGCTTGATCGTCGCCTTGGCTTTGTCGAGCGTCTCGAAGATGGCGGCGACGGAGCGCTCGGGATCGACCGCGACGGTCTTTCCGCCGAGATCTTCCAGCGCCTTCGTGAATTCGCTGCGGTCGCGGATCGTGACTGCATTGCCGAGATGCGCGCGAACATCCGCGTCGATCTTTTCCGGTTCGACGAACAGTTCCGCGCGGCCGTCGGCGTGAAGCAGGGCATAGGCCAGCGCGACCGGCGTGTTGGACACATCCGCGCCGCGCACGTTGAAGGTCCAGGCGATCGAATCGAGCGCGCTCATCACGACCGCGTCTAACCCTTCCTTTCTCAGCCAGTCGCCGATCTCGCCGCGCTTCGCCGCGCTCGACTTGCCGGCGTAGCGCTCCTCATGCGGCACCAGATGGGCCTTGCTCGGCTCGGGCCGGTCGTCCCAGACGGCATCCACCGGATTGCGCGCAACGGGCACGAGCTGCGCACCCTTGCGGCCGAGCGACTTGGTTGCGTCTTCCACCCACCGGCGCGTGTGCAGCCAGGGGTCGTAACCGATGCGGGCACCGGCCGGAGCGTGCGTTTCGAGCCAGGCCGATACGCTGGTCTGTGGTACGCTCTCATATTGCCAGAGATTGCCATCGACCTGGTCGCGCACCTGCAGTGTATAGCGCCCGTCGACAAAGATGGCTGCTTCTTCGGGCAGAACCACGGCGCTGCCCGCCGATCCCTTGAAGCCCGTCAGCCAGGCGAGGCGCTGGGCATAGGCGCCTACATATTCGGAGAGATGTTCGTCTGTCAGAGGGACGACGAAACCGGTCAGGGCGTCGCGTTCGAGTTGCGCGCGGAGGGCCTTGAGACGGTCTTCATGGGTAGACATGATGTGATCCTGATCGGAGTGAAGCGCCCTAAATAGGCGTTTCCGGCACGCTTGCCAGCATGGAGCGCCAATATGGCGTGGACAGCCTCTTGATGCCGTCCTAACCGACCGTTAATCAATCACTTTCTATGCTCCTGTTTGGGAGATCGTAACGCGTGGGTACGCTCGATTCATTGTCGCTCTTTCACAGCTGGCCGCTCTTCGATGCCGAGGAGCGTATGGGCGGAGCGCAACTCGACGCCCTGGGGCAGATGATGCGTGAGTCCGAAGATGACGCCGGCCTCGCGGCGATGCCCGACACGGGCCTTTGGTCCTGCGATCTCACGCGCGACAACAGGTTACGCTGGTCACCGCAGGTCTATGCGCTGTTCGGTCTCGGCCGGGACGAGCCGCTGACGCGCGCCGCCGCCGTCAACTGCTATGTGCCGCGTTCGCGCGCTGCGATGGAGGCATTGCGCGCACATGCCATCCATCATCGCCGCGGCTTCACCCTGGACGCCATGCTGCGACGCCATGACGGCGAGATGCGTTGGATGCGTCTTTGCGCCATGCCCATCGTGTCGGACGGCAAGGTGGTGCGCCTTTGCGGCACCAAGCAGGACGTAACCGCGGAGTATGACGGGCCGGGCTGGAGGAGTTTCTGAACGCCTGCCATTGAGCCCGGCGCGCCGCACCTCTATCTGGCGCGGATGACAGATCAGAACAGCTCGCCCCCAACACCCCCTGTTGCCGGGCAGCGCCCCCATCAGGCCACGCATCACAATCGCACCTTGTCGGACCCTTGGGCCTGGCTGCGCGATCCCGGCTATCCGGACGTCAAGGACCCCGACGTCCTTGCCTATCTTGAGGCGGAGAACCGCTATTTCGATGCGCATATGGACGCGCGCAAGCCGCTGATCGACGCTTTGTTCGAGGAGATGAAGGGCCGCATCAAGGAAGAGGACAAGTCCGTCCCACAGAAGGACGGCGACTATCTCTACTGGTCCAGCTTCGAGAAGGGCGAGCAATATCGCCGCCACTGGCGCCGTCGGGTCGGCGCACCTGATGACGGCTCGGCCGACCAGCTTATTCTCGATGAGCCGGCCCTTGCCCAGGGGCACGACTATTTCCGCGTCGGCGCGGTGTCGATTTCCAACGACGACCGGCTGCTTGCCTATGCGATCGACGACAATGGATCGGAGCGCTTCACGGCCCGGATCAAGAATCTCGAAACCGGGCAGATTCTGCCGGACGTGATTCCGGACGTGCTCTCCGCGCTCGTCTGGACCAGTGACGACAGCGCCATCGTCTATGCGCCGGCCAATGAGCAATGGCGCACGGATTGCGCCAGGCTCCATCGCCTCGGGACGCCGGCGGCCGACGACATCGAGCTCTATCGTGAAGATGACGAGGGTTTCCGCGTCTCGGTCGGAATGACGGCGGCGGAGAACTGGATCGTCATCTCGACTGGCGATCATGTGACCAGCGAGGTCCGCCTCGTGCCTGCCAATGACCCGATGGGTACGCAGATCCTTGTCTCGGCCCGCGTGGCCGAACGCGAATATGATCTCGATGAGCATGAGGGCTGGCTCTACATCCGCACCAACGACACGCACCCGAACTTCCGCCTTGTGCGTTCGCGAATCGAAACGCCGCACGTCTGGGAGGAGGTGCTGCCGGCCTCGGATCGGTTCTACCTGACCGACGTCAGCCTGTTCAAAGGCTTCTACGTGACGGAGGGCCGCGAGAATGGCCTCGATCAGGTGGAGATCCGCGACTATGCGACCAACGCCCCGCAGCGCCTCGCGTTTCCCGAAACGAGCTACGTTGCCGGCCTGGACGACAATCCCGAATATGATGTTGCAAAGCTGCGCATCAGCTACGAGTCGATGATCTCTCCCGAGACGGTGTTCGACCTCGACCTCGCGACCGGCGAGCGGACCGTGCTCAAGGTTCAGGAAATCCCGTCCGGCTTCGATCCTTCGCTCTACGCGACGGCGCGCATCGAGATTCCGGCGCGTGACGGCACGCTCATTCCCGTCTCGATCATGCACCGCGCCGATCATCCGATGGATGGCTCCCGACCGCTCTATCTCTATGGTTACGGTGCCTATGGCATCGCGATCGAGCCCGGCTTCGGCACGGGGCGCCTCAGTCTCGTCGATCGCGGCTTCGCCTTCGCCATCGCCCATATCCGCGGCGGCGACGACCTTGGGCAGCAATGGTACAAGGACGGCAAGCTCGAAAAGCGCACCAACACGTTCAACGATTTCGTGGATGTCGCAAAGGGCCTGATCGAGCGCGGTTATACGTCTCCGGGGCGCATCGCGACCTCCGGCGGCTCGGCAGGCGGCGAACTCATGGGCGCCATCGTCAACAGCGATCCGGGTCTATGGGGTGCTGTCGCCGCGCATGTCCCGTTCGTCGACGTGCTCAATACGATGCTCGACGAGACGCTCCCGCTGACGCCGGGTGAATGGCCGGAATGGGGCAATCCGATCGAGGATCCGACAGCCTATGACCTGATCGCCAGCTACTCGCCTTATGACAATGTGAAGGCGCAGGCCTATCCGCCGATGCTGGTGACAGCGGGGCTCAACGATCCCCGCGTCACCTATTGGGAGCCGGCCAAATGGGTCGCAAAGCTGCGCGCCACCAAGACCGACACGAACATGTTGCTGCTCAAGACCAACATGGGTGCGGGGCACGGCGGCAAGTCGGGGCGCTGGGAATCGCTGCGCGAGACAGCGGAGGAGTTCGCTTTCATTCTTTGGCAGCTCGGCGTGGCTTGAAACCCTTGGCGCATCTCGGTCGTTTCCTGTTCACGAAGCAACAGAAGACGGAGAGATGCATTGAAAAAGCCCATACTGGTGGCGCTTATCGTGGCGACGACATTGCCGCTCGGCGCCTGCGCGACCGATTCCACCGGCGACCGCTACGGTTATAACAACAGATCTCGCGATGGCTATTACGCGGATCGGCGCGAGCGGCGCGAAGCCCGCCGCGCACGCGCTCTGGCCGAGAATGACGTGATCTACCGTGACAACAACGGCAACTATTACTGCAAGCGCAGCGACGGCTCGACCGGTACGATCGTCGGCGCCATTGCCGGTGGCGTGCTCGGTAATATCATCGCACCCGGCGGCTCCAAGACGCTTGGCACAGTGCTGGGCGCGGCCGGCGGCGCGATCGCCGGCAACGCGATCGACAAGAACAACGTGCGCTGCGAGTAGCTTTGCGGCTCGGTCTTGCCCTCTTATAGCGGAGCCATGGGCAAGCCTTTCGAGATCAGCTTTACCGCGCAACCGGACGACATCGACATCATGGGTCATGTCAACAATGCCGTCTGGGTGCGCTGGATGGAAGAGATCGCAACCGCGCATTGGATGAGCCTGGCTCAGGCCGAGGATGTTGCGCGCTATGTCTGGGTCGTGACCCGGCACGAGATCGACTACAAGGGCAATGTCGGTCTGGGCGAGACGGTGCTCGCGCAGACCTTCGTGCCAGACCCGCCGCGCGGCGCCCGCTTCGACCGGCGCGTCGATTTCTTCGGAGCGGACGGCAAGCTCAGAGTCTCGGCGCGGACGAGTTGGGCCATGATCGACCGGACGACCGGTCGTCTCGCTCGCATTCCCCCGGAACTGGCGGCGCCCTTCCTCGACTGAGGCGGATCAGTCTATTTGGCGCGCGGCGCTGCGCCGGATCCCGCGAGAATCTGCGCTGCTGGCTTGTTGGCGGGATTGACGGTGCCGTCGGCGATCATCTCCCTGGAGAGAGTCGCAACCTCAGTCTTGACGGCCTCATCTTCGCTCGCCTGGCTGGCGCCGATCAGCGCGCTGAGCAACAAATTCCTGTTTTGCGCATCAGCCTTTTCCGCGACCGACTGGCGTGCGAAACTGAGCGCTTCGGTATAGAATGTCGTGGCGCCCGCCTTGTCCTGCTGGGTGAGCCTCACGTTGCCGAGCTGCGTCAGGATCCCGGTCAGCACGTTGCGATTGGCCATTTCCGGCTTCGCCGTCACGACCTGCCGCCAATAGGGCAGGCTCTCCTCGTAGAGCGGTACGAGCGCGTCCATCTTGCCGAGGCCCGCATTGGCAGCGGCAGCGGCGTAAAGGACATTGGCAAGGAAATTCACATTGGTGAGATTGTCGGGCTGTGCCTTCACGATGTCGCGAATCGCGGGCAAGGCAGCCTCATATTTCGTAAGCGCAGTCGCGTTGTCGCCGGCCTGCTGCGCCTTCTGGCCTTCCGTGAAGGTGGTCACCGCCGCGTTGAATGCCGTGATCTGTTCGGCCGTGAAGGGATTGGCAGGCGTCGCAGCCGCCGAGGCCGGTGGAGACGGAGCGGTTGCCTGTGCAGCGAGCGGGCCTGCGGCGAAAATGAGAAAGCCTGCGAGCAGGGCGCGGGTCATGTTTCGTCCCTCCGGTATGCGGACGCGCGCCAGGAAACTGGAATGCACACGACCACGATTTCAAGAGTTTGGCATGAAAGCCAAGGCAAAGATTAGCCCAAAAACCGCTCTCGTCAACCCTTCGGCCAACTCCCCGGCCGGATCGATGTCAGGGCTTTGATGTCCCGCTGGCAGGGACGGGGCGCTGCGATGGAACAGGCTCCGCAACGCCAGAGACGGGGCTCACCGCCTGCGCCGGAGGCGTTATGGCGGGCGTCGCGCGCGGTTCCAGGATCGCCGCTGCCTCGATCACGTCGAGCGCGCGGTGCGCCTCATTGTAGCGCCGCGCCTGGTCGAGCCACTGCGCCATGACTGGCTGCGGCGGCAATGCGGCCAGCTCCTTGATTGCATCCTCGACCTGTCCTGCTTCCAGGTCCCGGCGCGCCCGTGCGAGCCGCTGCTCGGGCTCCGGTGGGGGAACACCAGCGCGGCGGATCACCACGAGGCTGCCAAGATTGCGCATCGCTGCCGACCACCAGCTTTCCCGGGGGTTGCCTTGTTCGACGAGCATGTTGATGTCTTCGAGGCCCGCGCGCAACTTGTTGACCGTCACCGGATCGCGCCCCGCATTGATGATGGTCAGCACCGCCTTGGGCTGCGCATTGCCGAACAGCAGCCGCAATTGGTCCTCGAGATAGGCGAGCGGCTCGCCTGCATCGATCGCACGACGTGCGGCGAAGGCGACCATGATCGCTTCGGCGCGATTGGCATAGCCCGAAGCGGCCTGTGCGGCGACAGAGACGCGTGCGAGCCTCTGTTCAAGGTCTGTCATCGCGCTGACGATCTGCGCCGGCGTCGCCGACGTCGCGGGTTCGACAGGGTTTGCGAGGGGCGCGGTCTGCGCCGCAGCGGCGACATTGCCCGCGCTGTCTTCGGCGGCAGATTTGATCGCGTCGTCATGGCCGCGGATGAGCATCCAGGTCGTTGCGCCGATCAAGCCAACGAACAGCAGGAGCAGGATACCGATCAGCAGCCGCCGGCCGACCGAGCTGGGCTGACTTATCGTGTAGAGATCGTGCTCGCCCGGCATGCGGTCGTGGGTCCGTCCTATTCGGCTCGCTATCCAGCGCGAATACATAACGTTTCGACGCAGTGCAGCAAGGCCGTATCGTTAGGTGCCTCGCTGACGGTCACGCTGGCCCATCCCTTGCCGCAGACGCGCGCCGCGGCTTCGCTGATGGCCACGACATGAATCCGCATGCGCCGCGTCGCGGGGATGAGCGATGCGAACAGAACGGCAGCGCGAGGCGAATGAACTGCCACGACCGTCGGGCCGAGCCCCTTGAGCGCGGCGCGCACGGCGTCCGGGTCGCGCTCGACCGAGCGATAAACGGTGTGGCGCAGGATGCTGATGCCCTGGCTGTCGAACGGCCGTACATCCTCTCCCGCGATGTGCAGCACGCTGCGGCGTCCGTCCGCAGCCATCATCGCGGCGGTCGACTGGGCGTCGCCGCCGCCGGTGATCACGTGCTGATGGCCGGCGATCCGAGCGGCATAGGCAGTCGCCTCGCCGACGGCATAGATGGGAAGGCCGGCGAAAGCCGACATGACCGTCGCGCCGAATCGCACCCCGTTGATGCTGGTCAGCAGCAGCGCGTCAAAGGGACCGGCCGGGAGCGGGCCGCCATCAGCCGGCAGCACGTCGAACAGCGGGACCTGGATGACAGTGAGGCCCATCTCCCGCGCGCGTGTTGCCGTAGCATCGTTGCCCGGCTGGGGGCGCAACAGAACGAGCGGGATCATGCCGCCTCGAAGAGCGCGCGCAGGGCAGGGCTGGACTGGTCGAGCAGGACCTGTGCCAGTGCTGCCGCCCCATTCAGCGCACCGCCGGGCAACAGCGCTTCACCGCGCACCTGCTCGCTGCCGTCCTCGGTCAGGAGCTGCGCCTGGAGCAGGATGTCCTCGCCCCGTTCGCGCGCGAGCGCCGCGATCGGCGAGTGACAGCTTCCGCCAAGCGCCAGCAGCAAGGCCCGCTCGGCCATCACGCAGCGATAGGTCGACCGGTGATTGATCGCCGAGATGAGTGCGACGGCGCGCGCGTCGTCGGCGCGGCATTCGATGCCGACCGCGCCCTGTGCAACGGCGGGCAGCATCGTTTCGACCGGGATCTTGGCGCCGACATCGCCCTGTCCAAGCCGGTCGAGTCCGGCAGCGGCGAGCAGGGTCGCGTCGAAGTCGCCCGCGTCCACTTTGGCGAGGCGGGTGGCGACATTACCCCTCAACAACTTTGTCTCGATGTCGGGCCGTAGCGACTTGAGCTGGGCGGCGCGTCGCGGGGAACTCGTACCGACAATTGCGCCGGGGCGCAGCGAATCGATGGAAACCGCGCCAATCAGCCGGTCTTCGACCGCCGCGCGGGGCAGCATACCGACAATCGAAATGGCGGCCGGCCGGATGGTCTCGACGTCCTTCATCGAATGCACCGCGCAGTCGATTTGTTGGGAAAAAAGTGCCCCATCCAGCTCCTTGGTCCACAAGGCCTTGCCACCCACTTCGGCAAGGGGGCGATCCTGGATGCGATCGCCGCTGGTCGTCACGGTGACGATCTTGATCGCGTCGCGCGGCCAGCCATGCGCCGCCATCAGCGCCGCCGCTGTCATCTCGGCCTGGGCCAGTGCAAGCGGAGATCCGCGCGATCCGAGTCGGAAAGGAGTGGTGGCGGTAGGCTGCTGATCGGACATATGCGACTTGCTCTAAACGCGCTGCAGTCTAGATGAAAGCTATGCCCATCATTCTCGGCCTTGAATCCAGCTGCGACGAGACGGCGGCGGCTCTGGTGACGGGCGACCGCCAGATCCTCGCGCACCGGCTGGCCGGGCAGGAGGCACAGCACCGCCCCTACGGCGGCGTGGTTCCGGAGATCGCGGCGCGCGCCCATGTCGAGGCGCTGATCCCGCTGGTCGAGGCGGCGCTTGCTGACGCGAAGCTGACGCTCGACGATGTCGATGCCATCGCCGCGACTGCTGGGCCGGGTCTCATCGGCGGCGTGATGGTCGGCCTCGTCACCGGCAAGGCGCTTGCCCATGCCGCCGGCAAGCCGCTCATTGCGGTGAATCATCTCGAGGGCCACGCGCTCTCGCCGCGCCTCGCCGATCCGGATCTTCAGTTTCCCTACCTGCTGTTGCTTGTCTCGGGTGGGCATTGCCAGTTGCTCGAGGTGCGCGGTGTCGGCGATTATCGCCGGCTCGCCACGACCATCGACGATGCAGCGGGCGAGGCGTTCGACAAGACCGCGAAGCTGCTCGGCCTCGGCATACCCGGTGGTCCGCGCGTCGAAGTGCTGGCGCGCGACGGCGATCCCAAGGCCGTGCCCTTGCCGCGCCCGCTGGTCGGAACGGCCGAGCCTCATTTCTCCTTTGCGGGCCTCAAGAGCGCGGTCATGCGCGCGGTCGAGTCCGGCAAGTGGCAGGCGGCCGATATTGCGGCGAGCTTCCAGCAGGCGGTGGTCGATTGCCTCGTCGACCGGACGCGCAGGGCGCTGGAGATTGCCGAAGCGCCGACCGCGCTGGTCGTCGCGGGCGGCGTGGCGGCCAATGAGGCGGTGCGCTGTGCGCTTAAGGCGCTGGCAGCTGACAATGGCCTGCCCTTCGTGGCGCCGCCGCTCTGGCTTTGCACGGACAATGCCGCGATGATCGGCTGGGCGGGTGCCGAACGTTTTGTGGCAGGCCTCATCGATGACCTCAGCTTCCCGGCTCGGCCACGCTGGCCGCTCGACCCGGAAGCCGAGGCGGTGCGCGGCGCGGGAGTGAAGGCATGAGCGAGACGGTCGGCATTATCGGAGGCGGGGCCTGGGGCACGGCGCTGGCGCAGGTCGCCGCGTCGGGCGAGCGCGATGTTCTGCTCTGGGCGCACGAGGCCGATGTGGTCGAGGCGATCAATGCGCGCCATGAGAACCCGATGTTCCTTGCCGGCCTGTCGCTTTCCCCGCGCATCCGGGCGACGGGCGACATCGCCGCGCTCGCCGATTGCGCGGCCAATCTCGTCGTCACGCCTGCCCAGCATATGCGCGCCGTGCTGGCGACCTTGCCGCAAAAGGGGCAGCCGCTGCTGCTCTGCGCCAAGGGGATCGAGGCAGGGTCGCTCAAGCTGCTCCATGAGGTCGCGGCCGAGGTTCATCCGTCGTCGCCCATCGCTGTCCTTTCCGGCCCGACCTTTGCGCATGAGGTGGCCGCCGGCCAGCCCACGGCCGTGACCCTCGCTGCGAAGAGCGAGGATCAGGCGCAGGCGCTCACGGCCCTGATCGCGCGGCCCCAGTTCCGGCCCTATTGGTCCACCGATCTCGTCGGCGCAGAGATTGGCGGCGCTGTGAAGAATGTGCTCGCCATTGCCTGTGGCGTGGTCGAGGGCGCAGGGCTCGGCCAGAATGCGCGCGCCTCGCTCATTTCGCGCGGCTTTGCCGAGATGACGCGCTTCGGCCTTGCGCTCGGCGCCCGGCCCGAGACGCTGGCGGGCCTTTCCGGTCTCGGCGACCTCGTCCTCACCTGTTCCTCGACCAGCTCGCGCAACTTCTCGCTCGGCCTTGGGCTGGGGCAGGGTCTCGCCGCGAGCGCCCTGCTCAGCGATCGCCGCACGGTGGCCGAGGGCGCCTTCACCGCGCCAGTGTTGCGCGAGGCGGCCGCCAGACAAGGCGTGGACATGCCGGTGACGCAGGCCGTCTGCGCCCTGCTCGACGGCAGCGCCAACGTCGTCGACGTCGTCGGTGCGCTGCTCGCCCGTCCGCTGAAAGCCGAATGACTCGCCGCCGGGTGAGCCCAGCCAATTCCCTTGGGCGCAACCTCTTTGCCTGCCGGGCGCTTTACGCATATGGTCCGGCCGTGACGGTCAATGGGCCGCGCGAGGGGGAGCGCTGTCGATGATCAATGAGCGAGGCGCGGAAACGCCCTCGGAAAAGGATGACATCGCCGCGCTCGCCAAGGGTGGGCGGGCCAATGTCTTCGGCTTCCTGCTGCGCCTTGCGGCGCGCATGCCCTTTCTCTTCATTGCCAGCCGCGTCTATGGCGCGGCGACGCTCGGCCGCTATGCCTATGCCATCTTCGTCGTCGAGTTCGCTGCCCAGCTTGCCACGCTGGGCCTGAAACGCGGCCTCGCCGACAGTCTCGCGCACGAGGACAGGCCACAGGCCCACATCGTCGCCGACGCGCTGGTCGTGTGCCTGCTCGGTTGCGGCGTGGTGGTGGGCATCCTCATGCTGTTCCCCGAGGCGATGTTCCCGAGCAGCGGCATCAACGGGTGGGACCACCTCTTCCCGCTGACTATCTTCGCCATCGCCATTGCCGATATCGCGCTCGCCGCCTGCGCCTTTCGCTATGATATCGGCGCAACCGTCCGCGCCCGCTCGATCGTCGAGCCCTGGACGATCAGCATCGCGGCAGGGGCCTTCTATTTCTATTCGCAGCGCGACGGGCTGATTCTGGCCTATGCGACCGCCATGGTGGCGGCTTTGGCCGTGTCGCTCTGGCCGATGATGCGCCATTATGGTCTGCCGCGCGGCTGGAGTCCGAAGCCCGCACGAATCTGGCGGATGGTCCGGCGCAACCTGCCACTCGCCGCCGCCGATGCCATCGAATGGGGCACGCGCCGGCTCGATTTCGCAATCCTGGGCCTGTTCGCGGCACCCTATGTGCTGGGCATCTACTATGTGGCGCAGCAGGTCGCCTCGCTGCCGCAGAAACTCAAGACCAGCTTCGAGCCGATCCTGGGGCCGGTCATCTCGCGCAACGTCGCGATCGGCAATCTGGGCGCCATCGCCCGGCAGGTGAGCCAGGTCGGGTTCTGGATCGTGGCGGCACAGCTCGGCATTGCGCTGGCCCTCGGCATCCCGGGCGAGGCGCTCATGGGCCTGTTCGGCGCCAAGGGCGCGTTCGTCGGCGGCACGGGCATCCTGGCCGCACTGCTCGCCGCCGAGGTGCTGGCAGCGCCCGCCGTGGTGAGCGAGGCGGCGCTCGTCTATCTCGCGCGTCACAGGAATATCCTGATCTCGCTCGCGACCATCCTGCTGCAGGGTGTTTTGACGGTCGCGGCGATCCGCATCGGCAAGGAAATGGCGCTGCCGCCGCTCTACATTGCCGCGCTTCCGGCGATCGTGCTCGCGCTGGTGCTGGCGCTCGGCGCCATCGCCAAATGCCTGTTGCTCGGGTCCATCACTGGCAGCCGCATCCGCATCTGGCACGCCAGCCTCATCATCGCCGGTCTCACCGGCGCCATCGTCGGGATCGGCTTCACCGCGCTGCCGCACAGGTTCGAATGGGTCGAACTCGTGTTCGGTATTCCCGCTATCCTGGGCAGCTATTGCGCCGTCATCTGGTTCGTCGGATTCAGTGCGGAGGACCGGGCGCTGTTCCGCAAGCGCGGGCTGAAGGCGGAGGCGGAATAGACTGTGTCTATCAGGCCCTCATTCCCGCTTTCGCGGGAATGACGAGGTTGGAAAATCCAGCGTCTGTTACTTCGCCTTGGGCTCCGGCGCGATCGTCACCTTGACCTCTTCGCCATTCTTGCCCGGGAAATCCTGGAACAGCGCATCGACCAGGTTCGGCACCAGGTAGGTCAGCCTGTTGCTGAGCGACTGGGCGCGGGCCGTGCCTTCGAAGACGCGGCCGCCGTCCGCCTTGTCGATCTTCAGGCTAAGCTGGCTCTGATAGACGGTGTAGCTGTCGACATCGCGGCCGAAGGGATCGTCCCAACCCCAGCCCGAACCCCACAGGAACGGGTCGCGATAGCCGACGACATAGGCCACGCGCGGTCCGTTTCGCCCGGGCACGATCACGGGATAGACCTCCGGGCCGAACGAGGCGCGGCGCGAATAGCTCGTCACGACGCGCTCATGGCCCTTGTCGACATCATAGCCTAAGCGAACCACCAGCCGGGCGCTCGCCGGATCGGCGGCGCGGCTATAGCCGAGCGCGGTCAGCCGGCCGGCGACGAGATCGGCATAATGGGCGAATTCAAGGCTGCCGTCATTCTTCGGATCGTCGGCCCGGATGGCGAAGCTCGCGCCCTGCTCGGGCGGCGGCAGTGTGTTGTGGAAGCGCGTCACATTGGCGCGGAAACTGTCGGCGCAGCCCGTGAGCGTACCGACCGCGACAAGGGCGGCGGCGAGGATGACGAGGCGAGACTTGATCATGTCATTTGTCCATTTGCGTGGGCGCGACGGGCCCGTCGCCACAGCGACTAAGTATCGGCATCCTATATAGTATCAAATGAACTCGCCTTGAATGGGCGCGCGGCGCATTCCGGTCAGCGCATCAGTCCCATGGCTTCGTAAGCGCCCAGCAGGGTCGGGTGCGCCGCTGCAGCGGCCTTGCGCGCGCCTTCAATCAGGATCGAGTCGAGAGCGCCATGATCGTCCTTGAGCGCGACATAGCGCTCGCGGATGGGCGCCAGCTTCGTGACGACGAGTTCCGCCATGGCGGGCTTGAATGCACCAAAGCCCTGGCCGGCGAACTGGGCGCAGACCGCGTCCGGCGTCGTCCCGGCCAACGCTGCATAGATGCCGACCAGATTCTGGGCCTCCGGCCGGCCTTCCAGACCGGCCGCCTCGCAGGGCAGCGGCTCGGGATCGGTCTTCGCCTTGCGGATCTTTTGGCTGAGCGCGTCGTCATCGTCCGCCAGGTTGATGCGGCTCATGTCCGATGGATCCGACTTGGACATTTTCGCGCTGCCGTCGCGTAGGCTCATGATCCGCGCGGTTTCCTTCGGGATATAGGGATCGGGCACTGTAAAAAGCTCGACGCCGAAATCGGTGTTGAACTTGATTGCCACGTCGCGGGTCAGCTCGAGATGCTGCTTCTGGTCCTCGCCCACGGGGACATGGGTCGCCTGGTAGAGCAGCACATCGGCGGCCTGCAGCACCGGATAGGTGAAAAGCGCCACCGAGGCCCCCTCGCGGTTCTTGCCCGCCTTGTCCTTCCACTGCGTCATGCGGTTGAGCCAGCCCATGCGGGCAATGCCGTTGAGCAGCCATTGCAGCTCGGCATGGGCCGGCACGCGCGCCTGGTTGAAGATCACGGACCGGTCGGGGTCGAGGCCGCAGGCGACCAGGGCCGCCGTCATCTCGCGGACATTGGCGAGGCGTTGGGCCGGGTCGATATGCTCGCTGATCGAATGCATATCGGCGAGGAAGAAGAAGCAGCGGCTGTCGCCGGTCATCTCGTCCTGCATGCGCACCCAGTTGCGGATCGCCCCGAGGTAATTGCCCAGGTGGAGATTGCCGGTCGGCTGGATGCCGGAGAGTACGCGCATGATCGGTCTCAGTCCTGTCTGGCGGCGCCGCGGCGTGCGACCAGCGCCTTGAAATCGGCGATCCGGTAAGCGCCCGTGACGAAACAGGCAATGCCGTAAAGCGCGCAGCCGCTCCCGACGAGCACGGCGAGCGCGGCGTAGCGATGGTAGAAGCTGCCGGTCAGCCAGGGGTCGAGCAGCCGGTCGAAGGCGAAGACGAGCCCCCCCATGAGGATCGCTGCGAGCGCGAGGCGGGGGATGCGGCGCTTGAGTTGCGCATCGGCCTGGAAGTGGCCGCGCTTCTTCAGGGTCGCATAGAGCATCGCGACATTGACCGTGGAGGCCAGCGCCGTGGAGAGCGGCGGCCCGACATGGCCGATCGTCGGAATCAACGCGATATTGCCGACGATGTTGATACCGATGGAAATCATCGCGAACTTGACCGGTGTCCTGGTGTCGCCGCGCGCATAATAGCCTGGGGTGAGCACCTTCACGAGCACATAGCTCGGCAGACCGATCGAGAAGGCGCTGAGCGCCCAGCTGCACAGGCGCGCGTCCTCTGCCGTGAAGCGGCCATATTGGAAGAGGCCGCGCACGATGGGCTCGGACGCGACAATGAAGGCGACAGCGGCTGGGATCGTCAGAAACAGCGCCAGTTCGATGCCGCGATTCTGCGTCTCCATGGCCTGTGCGTCCTCGCCCCGCGCGAGCATGCGCGAGACGGTGGGGAGCAGCACGGTGCCGAGGCCGATGCCGATCATCCCGAGCGGCAGCTGGTTCAGGCGGTCGGCATAATAGATGTAGGTGATCGAGCCCGAGGCCAGGAAATAACCGGCGAGCGAGGTCGAGATCAGCAGGTTGATCTGCGCCGCCCCTGCGCCCGCCGCAGCAGGCACGATGCGCTTGAAGAGCTCGCGGATGTCGGGGTCGATCTGCGGCATCCGCAGCCGTAGCGAGACGCCCACGCGCCGGCAGGCAAGCAACAGCCACAGGAGTTGCAGCACCCCGCCGACGGTCACGCTGATCGCCTGCACCTGCGCCGTCTCATAGTCGTTGGCGCCGTGGAAGAAGAACAGGCCCGTGATCATCGCGATGTTGAGCAGCGCGGGTGCCGCGGCATTCACCCAGAAGCGGTCGAGCGAATTCAGGATGCCGCCGAGTAGCGAGGCGAGGCTGATCAGTGCCAGATAGGGAATGGTGATGCGCGAGAGCGTTACCGCATAGGCCAGCTGGTCGGCGGTCGGATGCTGTTTGGCGAAGCCGCCCGAGAGCAGCAGAGTCAGCGGCCACGCAGCGACCAGCAGGACGGCGGTGAACAGAACGAGGATGGGGAAAAGCAGCGCCAGCGCGCGCTCGGCGAAGCGAAATGCCGCGTCGCGGCCTTCCTCGCCCTCGGCCTTCTTGTTGAACATAGGCACGAAGGCGGCCGAGAAGGCGCCCTCGGCAAAGAGCGCGCGGAACATGTTGGGCAGGCGGAAGGCGACGCCGTTGAACGCGTCCGCCGCGAAGCCGGCGCCGACATAGCGGGCCGCCAGGCTGTCGCGGACAAGCGCCAGGAGGCGGCTGGCGAGCGTCAGCCCGCCGACCGACCCAAGTGCCTTGACGAGGTTCATCGCAGCCGAGCCCGCCCGGCCGCCAGCTTAGGCTTCGCCGGCCGGCTGAACCTGCGCGGACGCCTGGGCTTCGAGCTGCTGCTGGTAGAGACCTCCGAAATCGATCGGATCGAGCAGCAGCGGCGGGAAACCGCCGTCACGCACAGCGTCGGCGAGGACACGGCGGGCGAAGGGGAAGAGGAGCCGCGGGGCCTCGGCGTAGAGGAAAGGCTGGATCTGCTCGTCGGGCACGTTGCGGATGCCGAACAGGCCGGCAAAGACCAGTTCGACCGCGAAGACGGTACCATTGTCGGCGACGGCCTTGGACGAGATCTTGAGTGCGACTTCATGCACGTCGTCGGCGGCCTTTTCGCTGCCGATGTTGAACTGCACGTCGATATTGGGCTGGGACTGCCAGCTATACACGTTCGGCGCGTTCGGATTCTCGAACGAGAGATCCTTCACATATTGTGCGATCAGGCCGATCTGCGGCAGGGTATCCTCGCCATTCGGCACGGTATCGGTCATGTCGTCCTCATCCTCGTCTTGCAGTCGCGCCTGGGCCGCCGGGCAGGGCTGCCGGCCTGGCCAGGCGCGGGGAAATCGGCGGGCTTCAGCCTCGTCCGGCCAGGCCCATGGAGCGCGCCGCTTAGCAGGCGCTCCGCGACAGGGCAATGACTTCGCTGACCCCTCCGGCGTCTCGCTTCAGGGCATATCGCGAACCGGTCGAACCCGGAATCCGCAGCTTTTGGGCATCATTTGCGGCGTGTTGACGCGGTTTTAAGCGTTGTGCGTTTGAATATTGCGGGAAAGACGCTTATGTCTTGATGGTTGAGCCGTCCTCGAAGGGTATAGTCGCCTCGTGACCGTCATTGTCATCCTCGCCATGATTTTCGCCCTTTTGGCCCTGCGGCTTTTCGCCGTGCTTGGCCGACGCACGGGTCATGAACAGCGCCAGTTGCCAACCCCGGCCGACGATCTCGCGATCGCGCCACGGGCAGCGGTGCCAACCAAGGGCGATGCCCGTAACGATCCTACACGTGATGCAGACAGCGCCGTGGCCGTGCCTGCCCAGACGGGCCTGCGCACGCTCATCCAGCTCGATCGCAGCTTCGACGTCGGCCAGTTCCTGGTCGGTGCTCGCTCCGCTTATGGCATGATTCTGGAAGCTTACTGGAGTGGCGACCGCGAAACGCTGCGCCGCTATTGCGATCCGGAGGTGCTTGGCGCGTTCGAGAGCGCGATCGACGAGCGCGAAGCCGCTGGCCACAAGCTGGAAAACCGGCTGGTTCGCATCGAGGGCGCGCATATCAGCGACGTCCATGTAGACAACGGCCAAGCGCGGGTCTCGGTCCGCTTCGAATCAGACATTTCCGCCGTCACCAAGGACAAGGACGGCGCAGTGATTGCCGGCTCGCTGGTCGATGCCGTGCAGACCGTGGAGATATGGACCTTCGCACGCGACGTGCGCAGCCGCGATCCCAACTGGCTCCTCGTGGAGACGGACGAGGACTGACGGAGCGTTGGAAGGGCGGGTAGCATGACGTTCCACCGCCTCCAGAGGTTCACGACACCGTATCGGCGCATGGCATGCGCGCTGCTCGGGGCACTTGCGCTATCCGGCTGCGCGGTCGTTCCTTCCGGAAGGCCGATACCGAGGCCGCAGCCGTCTGTGCCGCGACCGACTCTTCCTGCGCCTACGTCTGTGCCGAAGCCTGCGCCCGCGCCATCACAGACACCGGTCGCGACCGGTCCGGCGCCAGCCATTGCTGCTGGCGTGGTGCCCGGGCCAGCGCTCGATATGCTGTTGCCGCGCGGCGATGCGCGCACGCCGCTGGCCCTGCGTGCCTTCAAGGCGTCCTGCGCGGTCCTGCAGCGGCGCACTGACGGCAGCGGCCTCACGAGTGGTGCGGACTGGCAGGCCGCCTGTACCGCCGCCGCGACGTGGAGCGAGAGCGACGCGCGCAATTTCTTCCTGCGCTATTTCGAGGCGGTGCAGGTCGGGGACGGCAAGTCCTACGTCACCGGCTATTTCGAGCCGGAGATAGCCGGTTGCCGGGTGAAGGCGCCGGGCTGCGAGACACCGCTCTACAAGCGTCCTAACGACCTGATCGAGGTCGATCTCGGCCTGTTCAGCGATAGCCTCAAGGGCCGGCGCATCCGCGGCAAGGTGAATGGCACCAGCTTCATTCCCTACGATGAGCGCGCACAGATTGCCGCCGGCGCACTCGCCGGGCGCGCGCCCGAGCTGGCTTATGCCAACGATCCGGTCGCGCTCTTCTTCCTGGAGATCCAGGGATCCGGCCGTCTCAGACTGACCGATGGCTCGGTCATGCGCGTCGGTTATGACGGGCAGAATGGGCGCGACTATACCGGCATCGGCAAGCTGATGCGGGATCGCGGCCTCATCCAGATCGGCTCGATGCAGGACATTGTCGGCTGGCTGCATGCCAATCCGGACCAGGCCGACGCGATCATGAACGAGAACAAGAGCTACGTCTTCTTTCGTGAGGTTACCGGCGCCGGTCCGCTCGGTGCACTCGGCGTCGCGGTAACGCCGGAAGCCACCGTCGCCGCCGACCCGACCTTCGTGCCGCTGGGCGCGCCGGTGCTGCTTTCGCTCGATCGCGCCGAACCCAACGGCCTCTGGATCGCGCAGGATACCGGCGGTGCGATCAAGGGCGCTAATCGTTTCGACAGCTTCTGGGGTGCGGGCGACCAGGCTTCGCTGATCGCAGGCGGCATGTCGGCGCGGGGCAGTGCCCTCATCCTGCTGCCGGTTGGCACTTATGGCCGTCTTGCGAGCGTATATGGCTGGCCGACGCCTCAGCCCTGAAGAGCAGGCGCTGTGGAAAGCGGTCGCCAGGACCGTTCGTCCGCTGCGCCGCCCCAAGGCTATCATCCCTCCTGTGGCCGACGAGGTTGCACCCAAGGTCGAGGCGGCCGCGTCGCCGCGCGTACGTGGGCGCGTTCCGCCGGTACGCCGCGTCGAGCCGCCAGCGCGGCCGCGCCCGGCACCCGTGTCCGTACTCGATTCGAGCTGGGAGAAGAAGATCCGCGGCGGCCAGCTCGTCCCGGACCTCAGCATCGACCTGCACGGGCTCAATCTGGCGACAGCCCATTTGCGCCTCGAGCGCTTGCTCGCCGAAGCGGTGGTGAACGACGCGCGCGTGTTGCTGGTCGTCACGGGCAAGCCGCGCAGCCATCGGCCGCTGCCCGGTGAGAGCGGCAAGCGCGGCGCGATTCGCGCCGAGATCGGGGATTGGCTGGCCCGCAGCGCCTATGCGAGCCGCATCGCGAGCGTGCGATCTGCCCATCTGCGCCATGGCGGTGAGGGTGCACTCTACATCATCCTTCGCCGGACCGAATAGGACGGGTCAGGCTTCGTCGCTGAAGAGCCAATCTGCCGCATCCTTGATGCTGCGGAAATAGCGGGCGTTGAGCACGTCGCCTCCGGCCCGGGCCTGAATGCGATTGACCATCGTAGGCACGATGCAGGCCGAGCGCTGATTGGGGCAATGGTTCGCGGATCGGATCAGCACGGGGAAGCGATCGGCTATGTCCGGCGCCTGCAGGCCGAAATGGCTCGCATCGACGAGCGAGTGGCTGATTTCGCCATGGGTGCGAAGCGTGGCGACTGCATTTCGATAGTCTGCGGCGAAATGCTCGAACGTCGCTTCGTCCCACTCGCCGGTGATGCGCATCTGCAAATAGTGGCGTTCGGGGCAGTAGCGGATGTCATAGGCGTGCGGTGCCGCCGACGCCTGCACGTTGAGCGTGGCATCATCGACCGGCGTCCCCCCGATAGCCGGATGACTGTCCATATTTACGTCGTGATTCTCATGACTTGGCGGCATGTAACATGGGGGAGCTTAACAACTTCTTGGCCGGTTCGGCAGTCAATGTTGGCCGGGGCGTCGAGACCCCGGCCAACGGCATGTTACTTCACATCGATGAACGGCATCGGGCCGTTGCCCCCGACATAGGTGGGCAGCGAGCCGTTCCACTTCTCGACTGCGCGCATCTTCACGATCTCGGGGTTGGTCCTTATCGCCTCGGCCTCGACGCGGATCGCGGTGGCGTCGCCTTCGGCCTTGGCGACGCGCGCCTCGGCGTCCGCCTTGGCCGTGGCGACATTGGCTTGGGCCGCCAGCGCCTGCTGCTCATTGGCGATCTTGGCGTTGATCTGCGTGAGCACCTGCTCGGGGACAACGATGTTGCCCGCCCAGTAGAGCTGTTCGACCTGCAGGCCGACCGGCGCGAAGAAGCTTTGCACGCGCTTGAGAGCCGTTGTGATCAGCTCGCTCTTGTGCGTGCCGTAAATCTCCTCGACGCCCAACTGCGAGGCTCGCTCGACGATTGCGTTGCGGATCGCGTTGCGCAGCGGCCCCGCGATGATCGCATCCATGTCGGTGCGATAGCGCTGGAACAGGATCGAGGCGCGTGTCGGGTCGACATGGTAGGAGACCGCGACGTCGGCGCTCAGTCCAAGGCCATTCTTGTCCTGGAAGTTGAACCGCTCGTCGATCGGACTCTGTTCCGTCGCGCTCGCGGTCCACGTATAGGTGCGCGTAAACACCGGATATTCGTAGATGTGCGTGCCCGGAGGCGCGAAATACCAGCCCACGCTCAGGGAATCGGGTGAGACGCCGCCCGCAATGTTGTTGACGCGAATGCCGACATTGCCGGGCAGCACGCGCGCGAAGCTGCTCATCATCAGCGCGACGACCGCGACCGGGACCAGGACGATCCAAGCCCGGCGCAGCGCGCCCGTCCGTCCGCGCAGCAGCGATCCACGGGTTCGATAACCAGTTTCTTCCATCTTCCACACTCCTCATGGCGGACGAACATGCCTCCGCCTGGCAGTCCGAAAGGCCTGCGCGACGGAATGCCGCGCATGGCAGGACAACGAGAAGCGAGCGCCGACGGGCGCTGTGGGGACGCTTTGATATTGGGAGAGTTCGGGGGTCTGCGGGCGCCTCGCTCTGGAGAACGAGGCGTGGGCAGGGTCGAAGCAACAGCCAAATCGCGGTACAAATCCGGACGAACCGGACGTTCCACAATCCATATCAGCTCTAGCTACCTCGTATCTGCCTTCACTCCCTTTGACCGTTCGGATGAGGGATATTTATCCGAATCGAAGGCCGACAAAAAGCGAAACACGACATGCGTGGTCGCGCCGATGTCCGATTTTTGGAGGAAGAGGCCTCTCAGGCCGTTTTGGCAAATAGCCACGCCTCGGCTGCTTTGCGGGTCGGGAAGATGCGGCGCGTGTCGGACGCGCCGGCGTGGCGCGCCTGTAGTTCGCCGAGCTTGCTTCCAGAGATACCGGCAATGCGCTCCGGGCAATCGGGCGCGAAACTGTCGGTCAGCACTTGCAAGGCCTTGGTGATCTCTGCGGATTGCACCGCGAATTCGGTCGCGTCGACCAGGCAATGACGGCAGCCGCCCTGGACCTTCATCCGGCGTAGCTCCATCCGGACAGCGTCGGCATAGGCGTCGAACATGGCCATGTCCCAGTAGCCCCGCAGCCTCACGGCAAGCAGGCTTCGCTGCCGGTCAGTCTTGAGTTCGAAAGGTGCCATGCGTGGCTTCAATTATCGGCCGGTAGATGCGCCGCGGCGTCAGGCGGCGCGGCCGTTCGCGGCCTGGTCGCTAAACAGCCAGGCTTCGGCGTCCTCCATCGTCGTGAAGTCTCGCCGGGTCAGCGATTCGGTGACGCGCTTGGCCTGCATGCGGTTGAGTTCACCAGGGACGATCGAGGCCGTGCGTTTGGCGAGATAGGGACCGTTGGCGCGCATGATGTTTTCGAAGCGGCCGAGGATCTCCCTGGACTGCACGGCAAACTCGCGCCCATCCACGATCGCGTATGTGCAGCCACCGGCGCGATGCAGCGTCTGGAGTGCCCTCTCGAAGTCGATGGCGAACGCATCGAACGTGGCCGCGTCCCAGAAGCCGCGCATCGTGATGCTCAGCAGGTGGCGGGAAACATCGGCACTGACTTCAAAGGCTTTCATGTGGCGGACCTGTCTCTCCATGAATCGGAGGACCGTAGCGCCGGTGCGTTAAAAGCTCGTTGACGCGGACGCCAGGATGCGACCGTAGATTGATGTCAGTTGCTCCAGATCGGACAGGGCAACCGCTTCGTCGAGCTTGTGCATCGTGGCATTCACAAGGCCGAACTCGACCACCGGGCAGAGCGCGCAGAGGAAGCGTGCGTCCGACGTGCCGCCGCTGGTTGAAAGTTCTGGCGTAATGCCGGTTTCGGCGGCGATGGCATTGCTCACCAACGTCGAGAGCGCGCCAGGCTGGGTCAGGAAGGCTTCGCCACTGATCTGGGCGCGCAGTGTGCCGCCCTCCGCCTCGGCGATCGCGCGGATGCGCTCGACCAGGCCGGCGCCGCTGTGCTGGTCGTTGAAGCGAATCGAGATGCGTGCGCTCGCCCTGGCCGGGATCACGTTTGTCGCGGGATTGCCGACCGTCATGTCCGTGATCTCGATGTTGCTCGGCTGGAACCAGTCCGAGCCTTGGTCGAGTTCGATCGCCTCGATCGCCGAGAGAATGCGCACCAGTGGCGAGATCGGATTCCTGGCCAGATGCGGATAGGCGACATGGCCCTGCACGCCCGCGACTTCGATCCACATGTTGACCGATCCGCGCCGGCCGATCTTGATCGTGTCGCCGAGGCGATTGACGCTGGTTGGTTCGCCGACGAGGCAGAGGTCGGGCTTAACGCCGCGTGTCGCCATGTGCCGCATCAGCGCGCGCGTGCCGTGGATGGCGTCGCCTTCCTCGTCGCCGGTGATGATCAGGCTGACGGTGCCGGACAGATCAACCGCCCGTGCCACCGCCGCGATGAAGGCCGCGACCGCGCCTTTCATGTCCACCGCGCCGCGCCCGTAGAGCAGGTCACCATGACGGCGGGGCACGAAGGCGTCGCTCGTCCAGCCCTCGCCGGGCGGGACCACATCGACATGCCCGGCGAAGGCGAAATGCGCGCCCGGCCCGTTGCTACGCACCGCAAGCAGGTTTTCGACCGGGGCATTCTCGCCCTCGCCTTCGAGGAAGCGTGCCACGGTGAAGCCGAGCGGCGCCAGCATCCCTTCGAGGCAATCGAACACCGCGCCGGTCGCCGGCGTCACCGACGGACAGGCGATCAGCGCTTCGGCAAGCGCAGCCGGATCGGTGAGGTCGAGCGCAGCGGTCATTGCGCGGCGTTAGCCAATGCGGGCGCGCAAGGGAACCCTAGACCAGCACCGGCACCAGTCGCTTGGTGCGCGCCATGTAGGCGGGATAGCTGTCCGGGAATTGCTTGAGCATCAGCGCCTCTTCCTGGCGCAGCTTCACCCAGCAGCTCCAGACGATGAGACCCGTGCCGATGACCGCGCAAATCGAGGGAATGAGCAGCATGATGCCGATGAAGAGCAGGATCACCGCCGTATAGATGGGATGGCGGATCGCGGCATAGGGCCCGTCCGTGATCAGCTCATGGTCCTGCTTGAGCGTGACCTGATAGCTCCAGTTTCGCCCCAGCGCGCTGCGTGCCCAGAGCGCGAGGGCGAGCCCGAGTACAGAGACCGCTGCGCTCGCAACGTACATGACCGGATTGGGCGCCCAGAGTAGCTTGCCCATGATGTCGATCGGCGGACCGAAGACGCGTGGGAAGCCTGTGCTGACGATGATGCCGGTGATCATCGGGACGCGATAGCGGTTGCGCTCTGCTGACGATTGCTGGTGCACGCTCTGCTTGTTGTCGCGTCCCTTCGCGATCCAGACGATCAGGAACACCCACCAGCAGCCGAAAGTAATCAGCGAAAGCCATCTCATGGCGACCCCCAGTTCATTGTTCTTATGTCAGATCAGCCACGGTAGCAGGCGTTTGGTCTTCGCCATATAGGCTGGGTATCTGTCCGGAAATTGCTGGAGCATCAGCACCTCCTCCTGCTTTAGCTTCACCCAGCAGCTCCAGACCATGCCGATCATGCCCAGATAGGCGGCCGGCGTGTTGATGAAGAAGGCCAGCGCGAGGAACAGTAGAATCAGTGCCGTGTAAATGGGGTGGCGAATGGCGGCATATGGGCCGCGCGTCACCAGCTCGTGGTCTTCCTTGAGTGTCACCACCCCGCTCCAGTTGCGTCCCAGCGAGAAGCGGGCCCAGAGCGCGATGAGCAGGCCTAGCACGGCCGCTCCGGCGCCCGTCCAGGCCAGCGCGAGGTTGGGTCCCTCGAAGCGTCGGGCAAGGAAGGCAAGCGGCGGCACATAACGGATCAGGTTGCTCATCAGCAGGATGCCGAGCAGCAGCGGCAGCGTGTAACGGCGGCGTTCATTGGCAGGCTGCTCGAGCCTGTTCTTCTTCACGCCGAAGGCCATGATCAGCCAGCTCGTCCAGAAGATGGTCCAGCTGGCGAGGATGACTATGCGTGGGGCAAACATCGGCATTGCCGTCATGCGTCCGTCCTCTCTGGCGCCCTTCTGGACTGGCCTCTCCGGTGCTGGTGTTTTAGGGGGCAGGGGCATGTTGGAAAAGGACAATATGTCATGCCGAAGATCGACCTCGACGCCATCGAACAGCAGAACACAACGGGCTATCCGGCGCCGTTTCATGAGCCGATTGCGGGCCGCTGGTTCCGCCGCCTCGCGCCGGCGACCGGCCTTAGCGAGCTTGGCGCCAGTCATGTCGTGCTCAAGCCGGGTGGCTGGTCATCGCAGCGCCACTGGCACGAGGGCGAAGACGAGTTTCTCGTCATGCTCTCCGGGGAGGCCGTGCTGATCGAGGACGAGGGCGAGACGATCATGCGCGCCGGCGACATGGCGGCCTGGCCCAAGGGCGTGCGCAACGGCCACCACCTGGTCAATCGCAGCGAAAGCGACTGCGCCTTCGTCTGCTTCAGCGCCGGAAGCCGCGAAGCGGGCGGCGCCTATTCGGACATCGACATGGTGTTCACCGCCGCCGGCTACCAGCATCGCGACGGCACGCCCTATCCGGCGAAGCGCATACCCTGAGCCAGTGTCAGCCGGCGCTCGCCGGCTCGAACTTCGGGATGACCATGTCTTCCTTCGCCGCGCCTTCCAGCCACTCTTCCATGAAGCAGTGGGCATAGACCGCATCCATATAGGAGCGGGCAAGTGGCGTGACGGGCAAACCATAGCTCTCGAAGCGTGTCACCACCGGGGCGAACATGATGTCTGCCGCGCTGAACGCGCCGAACAGATATTCGCCATCACCGCCAAAGCGCGTGCGGGCCTGTTCCCAGAGCGCCATGATCCGGTCGATGTCGGCCTGCACCTCGGAACTCGGCGTGACGCTGAGCTTGAGCCGCAGGTTCATGCTGTGCGCGCTGCGCAGCGCGGTATAGCCCGCGTGCATCTCAGCGCACATTGAGCGTGCCAGCGCCTGCGCAGCCCGGCCCACGGGCCAGAACTTGGTGCCGCCGGTTTGCGCGTCGAGATAGTCAATGATGGCCAAGCTGTCCCAGACGGGAATGTCGTCGTCCCAGAGCATCGGCACCTTGCCGGCCGAGGGCACAAGGTCGGGTTGCTTGCGGCGCGCGTCCCAGTCGTCGCCATAGAGAGAAACGACCACTTCCTCGAACGGCAGACCGGACTGCTTCACGGCCAGCCAACCGCGCAGCGACCAGCTTGAATAGACCTTGTTGCCGATGATGAGCTTGAGCATAGCGAAGACTCCCGCCTGAGATGCTCAAGCCCCTACTGCAGCGCGCGGCGAATGAGAACCGGTCGTCGCGCGCGTGCCGCCGCTTCATCGATTAAAAATGCGGCGCTCGGATAAGTTCAGCTTGCCGGTGTCGAAATGTCCTCCACCGCCTTCCAGCTGCCGTCCGATTGCTTGCGGAAGATCGTGAGATAATAGCCGGAATAGCCACTCGCCGCCTTTGTTGCCGGATTGGTGTAGCGGATGACGAAGCTGCCCTGCGTATAGCCGATGTCGCCCGAGGCGACGGCCTTGGCGGTCGTGAATGTCACGCTGAACGCCGGATCGGCCATGTCTTTCGTCGCGCCTTCAGTCATGGCCTTGGTGCCCACGCGCGCGCGATCGCTGGTGACATAGAGCGTTGCATCGGGTGCATAGGCAGCGATCAGCTTGGCGACGTCCTTCGCTTTATAGGCTTCGCGCATCTCGTCCTCGACCGCACGGATCGCCGCGACATCCGCTTTCGGATCGGCGGCCTCCTTCTTACACGCCGCGAGGCCTGCAACGGCGAGACCGGACAAGATGATAGCGGAAACGACTCGTGTCATTGGCATCCCCCTCCTTGGTGTGAAGCGGAGGGAGCCATGGACCGGCGTCCAGCGCAAGCGCAAGAGAGCGCGATCCAGTGCATAATCCGTGTGAGCGACAATTACGTCGAGATCGCCTCGATCACGGCCGCGCGCAGTTCGGGAATGCCCATGCCCTTCTCGCTCGAGGTCATGATGATCTCGGGGTGAGCGGCGGGGCGCTTGCGGATGGCTTCTGCAGTCCTGGCGCTGACCTCGGCCAGTTCGCTCGCCTTCACTTTGTCGGTTTTCGTGAGCACGATGCGATAGGAGACCGCCGCCTCGTCGAGCATGTTGAGCAGGTCGTTGTCGACCTCCTTGAGCCCGTGGCGGCAATCGACCAGCACGAGCACGCGCTTCAGCACGGCCCGGCCGCGCAGATAGTCATTGATGAGGAAACGCCACTGCCTGACCACGTCCTTGGGCGCTTTCGCATAGCCATAGCCAGGCATGTCGACGAAGCGGAACAGAGGCGCGGCACCCTCGGGGAGATTGCCTGACCCGGCGACGTCGAAGAAATTGAGCTCTTGTGTACGGCCGGGCGTGTTTGAGGTCCGCGCGAGGCTGTTGCGCCCGCAAAGCGCATTGATGAGCGACGACTTTCCGACATTCGAGCGGCCCGCGAAGGCCACTTCCGGCGAGACCGGATCGGGCAGGTGCTTGAGCTGCGGCGCCGACTTGAGGAACGTGATCGGTCCGGCAAAGATGCGCCGGGCGTCCTCGATGCGCTCCGCCTGGACCTCTTCCTCGGGCGTCACCTCACTTCGCCGCCGCTGGCTGGCGTAGCGCCGGATGCTGGCGATACAGCCACCATTGCTGCGCAATGGTGAGGATGTTGGACGTGCACCAGTAGATGAGCAGGCCCGCCGCGAACGGGGCCATGATGAACATCATCATCCAGGGCATGATCTGGAAAATCTGCTTCTGCATCTCGTCCATGGGGGCCGGGTTCAGCTTGAACTGCAGGTACATTGTGATGCCGAGCAGGATCGCCAGGAGACCGATGCTCAGGAAGCCCGGTGGCGTGAAGTCGAGCAGCCCGAACAGGTTCAGGATGTGCAGCGGATCGGGCGCCGAAAGGTCCTTGATCCAGAGCGCGAAGGGCTGATGTCGCATCTCGATGGTCAGCATCAGGACCTTGTAGAGCGCGAAGAAGATCGGGATCTGCAGGAAGATCGGCAGGCATCCGGCGAGCGGATTGACCTTCTCGGTCTTGTAGAGCTCCATGATCGCCTGCTGCGCCTTGGGCTTATCGTCCTTGTACTTCTCCTGGATCGCCTTCATCTTGGGCTGGATCGCGCGCATCGCCGCCATGCTGGCGAACTGGCGCTGGGCGACCGGGAACATCAGGCCACGCACGATGAAAGTGAGGCAGATGATCGCCACGCCGAAATTGCCGATCGCGCGGAACAGCCAGTCGAGCAGGTAGAAGATCGGCTTTTCGAACCAGCGGAACCAGCCCCAGTCGATCGCCCGGTCGAAGAGCGCGACGCCGCCGTTGTTGGTATAGCTTTCTAGCAGCGCCGTCTCCTTGGCCCCGGCGAAGAGCCGGCTGGTGACGCTGGCGGCCTTGCCCGGTGCGATGCTGGTCGCGCCATAGCTCATGTCGGCCTGGAACCGGTTCTTGCCGCTCGGACGGAAGTCGGCAGCGAACGGCTTGTCCTGCGCCGGGATCAGCGCCGAGTGCCAATATTTGTCAGTGAAGCCGACCCAGCCGCCCGTGCTGTCGAAATGAGCGGTGCCCGGGGGAGAGGAGCGGCCGAACATCGAATTGAAGAAGCCGCTCGAGCCGCCCGCGAGGCTCTGGTAGCTCACGTCATAATTGGCGGCGCCGTTGAAGACGCCCATCGGACCGATGTGGAGCGTGCCGCTCGCCTCCGGCACCGTGTCGTTCGTGCGCGAGACATAGCCATAGGGGCGGACGGAGATGGGCGCGGCGCCGCCATTTTCGACCGTCTGCTGGACGGTCAGCATGTAATTCTCGTCGACCGCGAGCTTGATCCTGAAGCGCTGGCCGGCGCCATTGTCCCAGCTCAGCGTGACCGGTGTCTTCGGCGTCAGGGCGCTGCCGTCTGCCATCCAGACCGTGTTGGCGTCCGGCGCCTTGATGCCGCTGCCGCTCCAGCCGAAGCCGGCAAAATAGGCGTCCTTGGTGCCGGCGGGCGAGAAGAGGCGGATCGAGGGCGAGTTCTTCTCGATCGTCTGCTTGTAGGTCGGCAGCTCGATATCGTCGATCCGCGCGCCCTTGAGGTTGATCGAGCCCTTGAGCTTGGGCGTGTCGATGGCGACGCGTGGACTGGTCGGCAGCACTTGCGCGATCGGCTTGATGGCGCCGGCGTCCGCGGCCGGCGCTGCCGTGCCTGCGGGCGCTGTCGCCTGCGGCGAGGGGGGTGCGGCCACGACCGGCTGCTTGGGCTGCGGGAAGAAGCGTTCCGAGATGAGCGGCCAGCCGAACAGGATGGCCAGCGTCAGCACTGCGGCCAATATGAGATTGCGCTTGTCGTCCACGTGGGTCTGCTTCCCGTCCTGTTGGGTCTTGTTCGTCAGTTCAGATAGGGCTCAGGGCACCGGATCATAGCCGTGCCCGCCCCATGGGTGGCAGCGCAATAGCCGCTTCGCCGCCAGCCAGCCACCCCTTATCGCGCCATGCTTCTGGACCGCTTCGATCGCATATTCCGAACAGCTCGGCATGTAGCGGCAGCTCGGCGGCAGGATGCGGCTCGGACCGATTTGCCAGAAACGCGCGATCAGGATTATGAGTCGGCCCATCAGGCGTCTGCTTTCGCCTTGGTTGCCCGCGCCGCAACCTTGCCGAGCGCCTTGGCGAGTTCCGCCTTCAGGTCTGCATAGTCGCGTTCAATGCCGTCGCCGCGACCGATCAGCACATGGTCGGCACCGGCAAAACCCTGCTTGGGCAGGATGGCGCGCGCGATCTCGCGAAAACGGCGCTTCATCCGGTTGCGGATGACGGCGCCGCCGACTTTCTTGGTGATGGTGATGCCTAGCCTTGGGGTTGGGTCGCCGTCCTTGCGGTCGCGGACCAGCAGGACGAAGCCGGGCATCGGCACGCGCTGGCCCTTGTTGGCGGCCAGGTAGTCGGCGCGGCGGGTCATGCGACCCAGCGCGCGCCGGTCAGTCGTGCTCAGGCCGACAGGCTCTTGCGGCCGCGGGCGCGACGCGCACGCAGGATCTTGCGGCCCGCCGCCGTCGCCATGCGGGCGCGGAAACCGTGGCGGCGCTTCCGAACCAGATTGCTCGGCTGAAAGGTGCGCTTCATCGTTCATTCCTCAACATCGAATCGGTCTGCAGAATCGACAAAAAGGGCCGCCACATGCGGGGCGGCCGTCTGTCCGAAGGCGCGCGGATAGGCAAAGCCGCCCGATTTGTCAATGTGCACGGCGCGGAAATCCGCCTATCAATGCCGCTCGAGTCCCTCTCGAAGATCGAGGAGTTCGCTATCCATGTCCAGCTTCGAAGCCAATCGCCGCGACGTTCTTGCCGTCGGGGCCGCAATGGCCGCGCTTGCCGCCTCTTCCGATGTACTGGCGCAAACCTCTCCGCCGCCGGCATTCACGCCGCTGCCGCTTCCTTTCGACGCCGCATCGCTCGGCTGGTTGTCGGAGAAGCTGATCACCAGCCACCACGACAATAATTACGTCGGCGCCGTCACACGCCTCGGCGCCATTCGCGGCGAAATCGGGAAGCTCGACATGACCCGGGCGCCCGGTTTCCAGCTCAACGGCCTCAAGCGCGAGGAGCTGATCGCCTGGAATTCGATGATCCTGCACGAGCTCTATTTTGCCGGGCTGGCGAAGCCGGCGCCAGTCGCGCCCGCGCTAGCCCAGGCGATCGAGCGCGATTTCGGGAGCATGGACCGCTGGGCGGGGGAATTTTCGGCCATGGGCAAGGCCTTGGGCGGTGGCTCCGGCTGGGTGCTGCTCAGTTGGTCGAGCCGCGACGGCAAGCTCATGAATCAGTGGGCGGCCGATCACACAATGACGCTCGCCGGCGGCACGCCGCTCCTCGCACTCGACATGTACGAGCACGCCTATGCGATGGACTTTGGCGCCAAGGCGGCCGCCTATGTCGACGGTTTCATGAAGGGCATGAGCTGGGCCAAGGCGAACAGCCTGTTCGCGAAGCTGGCCTGAGAGGCAACGCCGGAATGACGACCGTCAAATCCGGTGCCGTGATCTTCGCCAAGGATGTAGGCGCCGTCGCGCGCTTCTATGAAAGCGTGGTGCCGATGCGCATCCTTGCAGAGGAAGACGGCGCGGTGCGGCTCGAAAACGACACGATCCAGCTTGTCGTCCATGCACTGCCCAAGGCGGTCGCGACGCAGATCGAGATCAGCGTGCCACCCAAGCTGCGAGAGCAGTCTGCGATCAAGCCGGTATTTGCCGTCGACAGCCTCGAGCGAGTGCGTGGCCTCGTCTCGGCACTCGGCGGCGGCATGAACCCGGCGTCATCCGCCTTCATCTGGGCAGGCTTCCGCGCCTGCG
>DASWYL010000022.1:0-26715 GCA_036404995.1 Sphingobium sp.
GCAGGCATCCTGCCGATGAAATTATCTTCGACGAGGCGGACCAGCTCCGCGCGCCGCTTGGCCCATTGCGCGGCATTGCGGGGTGGCGTCGCGCCCATGAGCGAGGGCAGCGTGTAGGCGCGCACCTTGGCTTCGTCATAATTGGCGGCGTTGGGTGCGTTGGGATTGTTGCCGTCCGCGCCTTTGCGCATGATTGCGGGATCAATGCCGAGCGAGGACAGTTCGGCGCGCCAGACCGGCGCATTGACCGGTGGTACGGGCGGCTGTGCCGAAAGGTGACTGACCCCCGCAAGCATCAAAGCCGCGAGGCCGACCATCCGCAATCCTCTCCCCATCACCAGCTCCCGTAGTTCTCGGTTTCTCCATTATCCTGTCCCGACCATCGCACCGGACGGCGCCAGCCGAAGCGGCGGCGCTTGCGCAGGTGCAGAGTCGGCCAATCGCCATTGTCCATCCGCGCGGCCAGGCGCAGGCCCTGCTTGCGATAGGCAGCGATGACGCGGTCGGCCTGGCTTTCGAGCAGCCCGGCGAGAATCAGCGAGCCGCCCTCGGCAAGTTGTGCCGATAGGCTGGGCGCCAGGTCGATCAACGGCCCGGCGAGAATGTTGGCGATCAGGAGATCGTAAGGCGCAAGGCCCGTGATCAACGGGTGATCGACGCCCGGTGCTGCCACCAGTAAAACCGCACCCGCTCCGGCGCCGACCGCGACACCGTTCATGGCCGCGTTTTCTTCCGTTACATCGATGGAAACCGGATCGATATCCGAAGCGAGACAGTGCGCGCGCGGCCAAAGCGCCAGACTTGCGAAGACGAGCAGGCCGGTGCCCGTGCCAATATCCGCGATATTGCCGAAGCGATGTCCACGCGCCTTAAGATTGGCCATCATGAGTAGGCAACCGCGCGTCGTCTCATGCGCCCCGGTGCCGAACGCTCGACTGGCGGGAATGAGCAGGTCGATGGTGCCGGGCTTCGGCGGCTCGCTTGCTTCATGCCGCACATGGAAGGGGCCGGCGTCGATTGGATCAAGTCCAGCTTGGCTTTGCGTCACCCAATCGATGTCGGCAACGGGCTCCAGGGTTGCGGCTTTGCGGCTCGCAACAGGCAACTGCGCGAGAATGATGTCGATCTCTGCCTGGGCAGGTTGGTGGTCGAAGATGACGTCCAGTCGCCAATCGTCCGGTCGCGCGGGATCGGGCTCGCTCGACATGATCGCCGGGGTGCTTGCCCATTCGATAAACAGGCTTTCGTCGGCTTCGAGTGTTTCGGCTTGCGCCCGCGTACAGGGCAGACTGAGCTGCCAGGCGGAAGGGGCGATTGGGACTGAACGGAGTTTGGACACGCCGAGTGATTAGCCGATTTTGGGCTTGGCGCGAGTCTGGAATTTCCGCAGCTTGCGGCTTGATCAGCCTTGGGCACGCTTGGCGTCGCTACCGCCCATGCTGTCGACAAAGCTCACGGAACGACCACGCAGGTCGCCCAGATGGTTTTGGACGTCAGTGAAGCCGGTCTCAAGCGCATCGATTTCGGAGGCGACGATCTCGGTATCCTGGCGGATGGCCGAGATGTTGCTCGACATGGAATCGGCCGCGAGCGCAGTCTCATCGACCGCGGCGGTGATCATCGTGACCGTCTGCGACTGGGCGTCCATCGCGGCGCGGATGCGCATGCTCATGGTCTGCACTTCTTGCACCGTTACGCGGATACGCTCGTTGGTCTCGACCGACTGGCGCGTCGCATTCTGGATGGCGGCGATCTTGTGGGCGATGTCGTCAGTCGCCCGCGCGGTCTGGCTGGCGAGCGATTTCACTTCCTGAGCGACGACCGCGAAGCCGCGACCCGCATCGCCGGCACGCGCAGCCTCGATAGTGGCGTTGAGTGCCAGCAGGTTGGTCTGTCCCGCAATGTCACGGATGAGACCGAGGATCGACTCGATCGACTGGGCGTGATCGGAGAGCGCAGCTGACATAGTGACGGCCTCGCCGGCCTGGGTCGAGGCGCGCGCCGCGACATCGGCCGACAGATCGACTTCTGTGCGGGCCTCTTCGATCGCGCGGATCAGGCCAGAGCTGGTATGCGCTGCTTCGCGCATGGCAATGGCGGACTGCTCGGCTGCGGCGGCGACTTCGCTTGCCTTGTCGAGCATCCCCCGCGTGGCTGTGCTGGCTTCACGAGCTTGATCCCGCAAGCGCTCGCCGAGCGTGGCGGCCTTGTCGATCTGGCCGGTCATCAGGTCGGAGAAATCCTGACGCTGGCGTGCCCGGCCGTCCTGATCCTGTTCACGAATGATATCGGCGTAAATGGAGCAGATGAGTTCAACATTGACGAGCAGGACGCCATGAACGGCAGTCATCAGCTTGGCGCGTTCCTCGAGGTCGTCCACGACATCGCAGATGAGCTCACGGACGCGCGTGACCGCGCTGTTAACGACGACGATCTGGCTGCGGACAGAATAGCCGGCGTCGAGCGCGGTGCGTAGAAAGCTACGGGCGGCGTCTGCCCATTTTTCGCCAGCGAGGTCGCTCAGCAGGTCACGGTAATAGATGCGGGCACCGGCCCGCAACTCGTCAATCTGTGCGGCGGAATAGCTGATGCCGGGGTTGCGCTCGAGATAGGCCTCCAGTGCGGCATCGCCGACGTCATCGATGCGATCGGCGATGAGCGTCGCAATCGAGGCAGCAACACGCACGATTTCGCCCGTCGGATCGAACTCCCGCACGCGTGCGGACATCGGAATATTGTCGTTGGTGGTACCCGGCATGATTATCTCTTCCTCAACCCCGCGACTATTCTGGAGCTTGCACCTTCCGGGCTTCTTACGCGCTGATCGTTAATCCGCGGTTATTGCTGACCAAGCTGCCATGCTTTCCGGCGGCTGCTCGCTGAGCGTTTGCAGTGCAGCGCCTTTGCGCTAAAGGGGCGGCAACCCATTCAGCTTCAGGATCGCTTTTCCATGGCGCAACCCAGCCAAAGGCCGCTTTCACCTCACATCACGATCTGGAAGTGGGGGCCGCACATGCTCGTCTCGATCCTGCACCGCGCCACGGGCGACGGCATGGCGATCCTCGGTGGATTGCTGCTGCTCTGGTGGCTCTATGCAGTGTCTGCAGGCAGCGAAGCCTATGGCATCTTCCAATATTATGTGTGGCATGCGGCCACGGGCGATGTTTGGGGCCTCGTCGCCAACATCATTGGCAAGATCGTGCTCATCGGCCTCAGCTGGGCCTTCATCCAGCACATGTTTTCCGGTCTTCGCCACTTCGTCATGGATATCGGCGCTGGCTATGAGCTCAACGCGAATAAGCGCTGGTCGGTCGCCATCACGGCAGTGTCGGTGGTGCTGACGGCAGCCTTGTGGGCTTGGCTTCTGGTCGGGAGAGCCTGAAATGAGCAACGGAACCGAACTCGGCAAGGTGCGCGGCCTCGGTGCGGCCAAGGAAGGAACGCATCACTGGATCACGCAGCGCATGACAGCGGTTAGCAACCTTCTGCTCGCGGTCTGGCTGTTCGCAAGCCTGCTGCTGCTGCCCAGCCTCGATCATTGGGCGGTGACGGGCTGGCTGGCTCAGCCCTCCGTCGCAATCCCAATGATCCTCTTCTTGATCAGTGTTTTCAGTCACTTGCGCCTCGGCCTGCAGGTGCTTGTCGAGGACTATGTGCATGATGAAGGTCTGAAGTTCGTCTCGCTCATGTTTGTCAATTTCTACGCGATCGTCGGCACAGTCTTCGGCATCTATTGCGTTGTGCGGATTTCGTTCGGAGGCGCGCTCTGATGGCCGACGCTTACAAGATTGTCGATCATACCTATGATGCCGTGGTTGTCGGTGCCGGCGGTTCCGGTCTGCGCGCGACGATGGGTATTGCCGAAAGCGGCCTCAAGACGGCTTGCATCACGAAGCTTTTTCCGACCCGTTCGCACACGGTTGCGGCGCAGGGCGGCATCGCAGCGTCGCTCGGCAATATGGGACCGGATCACTGGACCTGGCACATGTACGATACTGTGAAGGGTTCGGATTGGCTGGGCGACCAGGACGCGATCGAATATATGGTCCGCGAAGCGCCGGCGGCCGTCTACGAGCTCGAGCATGCCGGCGTGCCGTTCAGCCGCACCGATGAGGGCAAGATTTACCAGCGCCCATTCGGCGGCATGATGCAGAACATGGGCGCCGGGCCGCCTGCGCAGCGCACCTGCGCGGCTGCCGACCGCACTGGCCACGCCATGCTGCACGCGCTCTACCAGCAGAGCCTGCGTTACGACGCTGATTTCTTCATCGAATATTTCGCGCTCGACCTGATCATGGAGGGCGGCGAGTGCCGCGGTGTGATCGCGCTGTGCATGGAGGATGGCTCGATCCATCGCTTCCGCAGCCATGCGACCGTGCTTGCCACCGGAGGCTATGGCCGGGCCTATTTCTCGGCGACGTCGGCCCATAGTTGTACTGGCGACGGCGGCGGCATGGTGTTGCGCGCCGGCCTCCCGCTCCAGGACATGGAGTTCGTCCAGTTCCACCCGACCGGCATTTATGGCGCAGGCGTGCTCATCACAGAGGGCGCGCGCGGCGAGGGCGGCTATCTGACCAACTCGGAAGGCGAGCGCTTCATGGAGCGTTACGCTCCATCGGCCAAGGACCTGGCCTCGCGCGATGTCGTCTCGCGCTCGATGGCGATGGAAATCCGCGAAGGCCGCGGCGTAGGCAAGAACAAGGACCACATCTACCTGCACCTCGATCACATCGATCCGAAGGTGTTGCACGAGCGGCTGCCGGGCATCACCGAGACGGGCAAGGTGTTCGCAGGCGTGGACCTGACGCGCCAGCCGCTGCCGGTGGTGCCGACGGTTCACTACAATATGGGCGGCATTCCCTGCAATTATCACGGCGAGGTCGTGACTCTGAGGGACGGCAACCCCGACAGCGTTGTGCCGGGACTCTTTGCCGTCGGCGAAGCGGCCTGCGTCAGCGTCCACGGCGCCAATCGCCTGGGCTCGAACAGCCTCATCGACCTCGTGGTGTTCGGCCGGGCGACCGGCAAGCGAATCGCTGACATCGTGAAGCCGGATAGCCCGCACAAAGCCCTGCCCAAGGATGCGGCCGATCTTGCGCTCGCGCGTGTCGACCATTTCCGCAATGCCAAGGGCGGTACGCCAACTGCGACGATCCGCCTCGACATGCAGCACAATATGCAGGCGCACGCGGCCGTGTTTCGTACCGATGCGCTAATGGCCGAGGGCATAGAGAAGCTTGAGAAGACCTATGCCGGCATGGGCGACATCGGCATTACCGATCGCTCGACAATCTGGAACACCGATCTCGTCGAAACGCTTGAGCTGGACAACCTCATCAGCCAAGCGCTCTGCACCATCAAGTCGGCACGCAACCGCAAGGAAAGCCGCGGCGCGCATATGCACGAGGATTTCCCCGACCGGCACGACGACGAGTGGATGAAGCACACGATCAGCTGGTTCGACGGCTGGGGCGGCAAAGGCGGTGCGGTGAAACTCGATTACCGCCCTGTGCACGAATATACGCTCACGGACGACGTCGAATATATCGCGCCCAAGAAGCGGGTGTACTGACCGGGGCGCAGGCGCCACATGGCCAATAGCGACAGCGAATGGCGGCGATGGGGCGCGACAGAGCCCTATTTTGGCGTGCTCGCTGATCCGTGTTTCCGGAAGGCGCGGATCGCCGAGAACCGCGATGCCTTCTTTGAACTGGGTAGGTTGACCGTCGAGGAGCGGTTAGCGACGGCCGAGCGGCAATTTGGCGGCTTTCAACGCAGGCGGGCTCTCGATTTCGGTTGCGGCGTCGGCCGGCTCAGCATCGCGCTTGCCGCACATTTCGATCATGTGCTTGGGCTCGATATATCGTCGGCCATGCTGGCGGAAGCACGTGCGAACGCGAATCGCGTCGGCGGCGTCGGGAATCTTCGCTTGGCGACGTCAGACGACGCACTTAGCGCGGCAAACAGCAGCTTCGACTTCGTGATGAGCTGCATGGTCCTCCAGCATATCCCGGTGCGGCGGGGAATGAAGATCTTGGCGGGATTGCTCGCTCTCGTTGACAATGGCGGTGTCATTGCGTTGCAGATCTGCACTCGGCGGCCAGACGATAGTTCCTCGCGACTTCGCTACTGGGCTCAGCGCCATGTTCCGGGCGTCCGCCAGGCATTCAATCTCAGACACGGGCGCCCCTGGAGCGAGCCGCTGATGCAGATGAACGTCTATTCGGTGGACGCTGTGCTAGCACTGGCTGACGCGGCGGGTTTCGGCCCAGCGCTTGTCGAGTCCCATGACGACGGCCGGTTCGAATCGACGCAATTGCTCATGCGGCGTGGCTAGACGACAGGGTTCTGTGATACGCGTCCCGCTCGCCAGCGCCGCGGCCGCTATTGCTTTCCAACTCGATCAACCGTTGCTCGTCGATCACCTTCGATAAGCCGAGAAAGCGCGACGTTTTATCCCGCCAAACATAACCTGATCGGTCAGCTGAACCGCCGGGTATACCGATGTGATGCTGTCTCTGGAGATGGTCCTAGCGAGGAGAGGCAGTGCCTCTCCCCGATCGGATGTGGAGGGTCGCCTAGCCAGTCGCTTGCGCGATTTCCTGCTTAAGCTGCAGTTTCTGCTTCTTGAGGGCCGCTATGATGAGGCTATCAGGCGCGGGGCGCGCAGTCTCATCACGGATGCGGGCTTCGAGCCCGGCATGTTTGGTGTTCAGTGCGGAAACATGGCTTGTATCCATTCTGTCCTCCTTGGCCGTTGCGACAAATGGGTGCCGAATAGATCACGCCTAGAATGGTTTGTCGCCTACATTAATGGGCGAATTACGACGAGCCGAGGCTGCCGTGTCCCTGATCAGGCGAGCCGTTAACCAAGCTATGGAAGACGCGACATTCCGTTTCTGCTCGCCGCAAGATTCTGCGTTAACCATGAACTTTTTTTGCGAGACTTGCCCACCGGTTGCGGCGCCCGACAGGCAGTGCGATGATGTTGCGAGCCTTGGAAATCGGGAGGGACCGAGTCGGTGATGTCTGTCGAGGAAATCGAGCAAAGACTCGAAGTCTTGCGGACAGAACACCGCGATCTGGATTGCGCGATCCAAGCGCTCGGTCAACTGCCGCAGCCAGATCAATTGCAGATCGCACGCATGAAGAAACGCAAACTGCGGTTACGCGACGAAATCAGCTTTCTCGAGAATTGCCTGATCCCGGACATCATCGCCTGAGCGCGAAAAGCGGCCGGTTGCCCCAAATTGAAGCCCTCCGGTGAGCGATTGATAGTTAACCTCGGCGACAGGATATTCGGTCTGTGGCAGCAGGCACGAATGGAACAAGTCGCACCCATTCGGCAGATCGACGAACAGATCATCGACGGCCTTTATATCGAAGCCGTGGTGTTGGCCGATGAGGCCCGCGCTTATTTCGATTTCCAGGGTCGAACCAACCGAACAGAGCGCGATGGCCACGAGCGGCTCGATTTCGCGTGCGAGTCCCTGAAGATCTCCACGCGGATCATGCACTCCATTGCATGGCTGCTGGTGCAGCGCGCCGTGCTGAGTGGCGAACTGCCGGAATCGGCGCGGCTTGAGGACAAGTTCCAGCTTGGCGCTGCGCAGGACACCGATCCTTTGGTCCGCGCCAAGCTCTCGCCTGAGATGGAAGGGCTGATCCTGATCAGCGAAGATCTCTACAATCGCGTCGCGCGGTTGGAGGGGCAGTTGATCGAGCGCGCCAATCATGGATTTGCCAGCGCCCTGTCTCCCGCGCGTGATCTCCTGACGCGACTTAAGGGCGCGCTCTGAGTCGACGCTGAGCCGAGGCTGGCACGCGACAAGTGGTCAGCAAATGAAGTGAAATCAGTCAAAAGCGGTTTGCGGGGGCGCGCCCTTCTCCTAGGAAGAAGCATGCGCCCACGGCCCCTAGCCGCATCGGCCGTCCCTCGCCGGGGGCGGACCCTCATTCAGTTGCTGGTGTCATTGGCCTGCATGATCCCGGCTGCCGACGCGAGCGCGCAGACTAAGGGGCAGACCGACGGGCCGGCGACGCTGGACGGCCTGCCCGACATTGGCGTTGATTGGCCGGAGCTGTCCAAGCAGGAAATGCCGCTTCCGCCCGCAGCCGAAATGCCGACGCCCGATCCGGATCAGCCTGGGGTCGTAGAGCCTGTTTTCACGCCGCTTCCGCCGGATGAACTGAGCGAAGCGCAGCCCCTTGAGGACGAGAAAAGCCAAGCCCTGCTTGAGACAATCGATCCGACACAGCCACTTCGCTATTCCTATAGTCTTGAGGGCCTGGGGGAAGCGTCGGATGAAACTCTGCTGTCTCGGTTCGATTCGCTCTCGACCCTGCGCGCGGGGCAGCGTGAGCGAGCCAATATCGCCCAGATCCGTCGTCGCGGCCGTACAGATGTTACTCTGCTTGATGATCTGTTACGCGCAAAAGGCTACTATGATAGCCGTTCTCGCCTCGATTTCCGCGCAGCCGGGCAGCCCAACGAAGTGATCGCAATCCTGGCAGCCAATCCGGGTGAGTCCTATCGAATCGGCACGCTCGATATTGACGGTCTGTCTGGCGATGGGCCGGGCATGGCGGATATCCGTTCGTTGTTCACGGTAAAGCCGGGCGACCGCGCCGACACCGATACGATCAATGGTGCCACCGCAGCGCTCCGCAACGGCATGCTTGAACGGGGCTATCCTTTTTCGGAAGTCAGTGATCCCGTGCTCGTGGTCCAGCACGAGCAGCATAGCGCGACGCTCAATATGACGGTCACGACTGGCGGCTACCGGCGGATCGGCAAGATCATCGTCAATAGCGATGCGCCGTTCGACGCACGCCATGTCGGCGTGATCAGCCGTTTCTCGGCGGGCGAGCCATATCGGCAGGCGGACATGACCGATCTAAATCGCGCGCTGGTGGCGACGGGCCTCGTTTCGCAGGTGTCAATCACGCCGCAGCCGGGCGCGAATGACGAGACGGTGGATCTGGATATCAAGCTCGGCAAGGCACCGCTGCATACGATTGCCGGCGAAATCGGCTACGGCACGGGCGAGGGCGCGCGCATCGAGGCAAGCTGGCAGCATCGCAACTTCTTCCCGCCGGAGGGCGCTCTCACCCTACGGGGCGTGCTCGGGCAGCAAGAGCAGAGCGCGACTGCGACTGTCCGCTGGGGCAATTTCGGCAAGCGAGACCGCGTGCTTAATGTTGAGCTGAGTGCCGCCAATCTCGACCAGCCTGCCTATCAGGCAAAGATTGCCGGCATCAGCGCCAGTCTGGAGCGGCAGACCAATCTTATCTTTCAGAAGGATTGGGCTTGGTCACTAGGTGCCGAACTCAAGGTCAGCGACGAGCGCGATCTCTACGGAAGCTCCTTGGTGCCGCGCCGCCGCACATATGGCGTCTTTGCACTGCCGAGTAGCCTCAACTATGACGGCAGCGATGACTTGCTCGATCCCCGCAAGGGCTTTCGGCTGGGCGGGCGGATTTCGCCTGAATTATCCTGGCAAGGCAATGCCTTCGGCTATGTCCGTGCCCAGATCGACGGCAGCTATTATTTGCAGGCAAGCAGGCGCGTGACTGTTGCGGGCCGAGTCCGGCTGGGGACGATTGTCGGCGCATCAAGTGATCGCATCGCGCCGACGCGGCGCTTCTATGCCGGCGGCGGCGCATCGGTACGGGGCTATGGCTATCAGGCGATCGGTCCGCGTGACGCCAACAACGACCCCGTTGGAGGTCGCAGCCTCGGGGAGTTGTCGATCGAGGCGCGGTATCGCTTTGGTAGCGCCGATCAATTCGGCATCGTGCCGTTCATCGACGCGGGTACCATCTCGCCCGACCCTTGGCCGAGCGCCAAGGAGATGCGGGTGGGTGCAGGCGTGGGCTTCCGCTATTACAGCAACTTCGGGCCGATCCGCATCGATCTCGGAACACCGCTTAATCCGCAACCGGGAGACTCTCGTATAGGCGTCTATGTCAGTCTCGGTCAGGCTTTCTGATGGTTGAAGAGGCTGCAGCGTCCGCGTCGGTTCGCGTCAAGCGGCGCTGGTCGCGGATCAGCCTGGCCTTTCTCATCTTGCTTGCGTTGCTGGCGGCCCTTGCCGTTGGCGCGTTGCGATGGCTGGACAGCGAGAGCGGTCACAGCTTTGTTCTCTCTCGCATCGCAGGACTGGAGCCGGCTTCGGGTCTGCGTATTCGGGTCGGTTCGATCCAGGGCAGCATCTACAGTAAGGCGCGGCTACGGGACGTGCAGCTGCTCGACCCAGAGGGCGAGTTCGCGCGCATCTCGGTCGCCGATCTGCAATGGTATCCGCTCGCATGGTTCGCCAACCGGCTCGATATCGATAAGTTGCATATTGGCCCGGCCGAGCTCAAACGCCTGCCGCGCCTCAAGTCGACGGGCACGCAGAAGTCACTTCTGCCGGGCTACGATATCCGCGTGATGAGCCTGCGCGTCGATCGGCTCCAGCTCGGCGCTGCTGTTAGCGGCCGACCGCATGTGGTGCGTGGCACGGGGCGGATCGACATCCGCTCTGGCCGTGCCGTCGTGAATGTCACCGCTTACGCACTCGACGGCGCGGACACGATCCGTTTTGCGCTCGACAGCCGTCCCGACGACGGTCGTTTCGATATTGACGGTGTCGCCACTGCGCCGTCGGGTGGCATCATTGCCGGTCTGGCCGGGTTCACTGAGCCGGTTGCGATTGCGATCAAGGGCGACGGCAACTGGGAGCGCTGGCGCGGCCGGTTCGTCATCATGCGGCAGACCGGCACGCTCACGAACATTGCGATTGAGGCGCAAAATGGGCGTTATAGGATGCACGGGCCAGTGGCGCGCGTCGGACCGCTCGCGGTGTTCGGCAAGGGCATGGCCATGCTTGATGGCGATATCCGTCTTGAGAACAGGATCCTGTCTGGCAGAGCCGGGCTCAGCGTGCCGGGCCTCACGGCAACGGCGGAAGGTGGCGTCGATCTCGCCCAGTCGCGTTACGACAATCTGCTGATCGATGTTCAGGCTGCGGACCTGTCGCGTGTTGCCTCGAATCTTTCGGGGAAGGATGCACGCCTGAAGGCTCGCCTCTCAGGACCGTTCGCAACGGCAGGGATGGAGTTCCTGGTCACGCTGCGCGAACTCAAGCAGGGCGGCTTCACCTTGACAGGCCTGAAGCTTGAAGGCGCGGGCAAGATAGGCGGCAACGGTGGCGCGTGGCCGATCAACCTGACGACGCAATCGGTGCGGAGCGGGAATCCGCAGTTTGACGCGCAACTTCACAATCTTCGCGCACAGGGGCTGGTGCGACTTTCCGGCGGCACACTCTGGCTCGACCGGACGGAGCTTCGCGCGAGCGGCCTGACCGGGCAACTGCGGGGCCAGTTCCGGCCAGGCGACGGAAATGTCGACCTGGCGCTCAATGCAACATCAAATGGATTTGAATTCAAAGGGTTAGGGCGAATCGACCTCGACGCGGTGCTGCGCATCGCCCGGCCTCCCCAGCGTGCGCTGGCCGTGAGCGGCACGGCCCGCGCGCAGGTCCGGCGGCTCGACAATGGGTTTCTCAACACGATCGGTGGCGGCCTGCCCCTGGTGACCAGCGGCTTGTCGTTCGGCGCGGGCGGACGGCTTGACCTGCGCAATCTCAAGCTGGTGGCGCCGGCGCTGTCGCTGAACGGCGAGGGCTATCGCAGCCCCGACGGCCTGTTCCACATCGCTGCAAGCGGTGAGCATCGCGACTATGGACCGCTCGCATTGGTGCTCGACGGGCAGATCGAGCGCCCTCGTGTCGACCTCACGCTGCGCAGGCCGGGGCAGGGCATCGGGCTGGCCGATGTGCATGTCCGGCTCGAGCCAGGCGCAGCGGGCTATGATTTCATCGGCAATGGCCAGTCGATGCTGGGGCCGTTCACTGTCGACGGCGCGATCCTGCTGCCGGCCGGCGGCCAGACGCATATCAATCTGGATGCCATCCGGGTCGCCGACGTCGTGGCTAAGGGCACGCTGACGCCGGTCACTGGCGGCGTGGCGGGCAAGCTCGACCTTTCCGGGCCGGCGACCGGCAGTATCACGCTTGCGGTGACCGACGCTGTCCAGCATCTCGGACTGGACGTCGATCTCGGCAATGCGAACTTCGCCGGTCCCTGGCGGCTGACGGTCACCCGCGGCCGTGTGCAGGCCGATCTTGCACTCAAGGAAGGCGCAGTCAGTGTAGATGGTCAGGTGCAGGCGCGTGGCGTTCGTTACGGATCGCTGCGCATCGGCCGCCTCGCTGGCAGCGCCCGGCTGGTCAATGGTGAGGGCACAGCGACCGTCTCTGCGACCGCAGACAATGGCCGGGCTTTCAACCTGACGGCCCGATCGACCATCAGCTCGGGCCGCATCGCGACACTGCTCAGCGGAACGATCGAGCGCGAACCCATTCGCCTGCTCGGCCCAGCGATTGTGCTGCGCGAGCGCGACGGCTGGCGGCTCCAGCCCCTGCGTCTCAATCTGCGCAACGGCGGCATGCAGCTTGCCGCCTTCGTTGGGGCGGAGAGTACGCATGTCGACGCACAGCTCTCCCGGATTCCGCTGTCGCTGCTCGATCTGGTGAACAGCGAACTGGGCCTTGGCGGTACCGCGGATGGTAGCCTCGTCTATGATGCTCGGCGTGGCGGTGTGCCGAACGGGAACCTGAGCTTGCGCATTCGCAGCCTGACGCGCTCCGGCCTGGCGCTGAGTTCCACGCCGATCGACATCGGCATCAACGGCGTGCTCGACGCAAGGCGGCTGGCGATGCGCGCTGTTATCTCGGAAGGCGGCGCCATTACCGGACGGGCCCAGGCGTTGCTGACGCCGCTGGGCGAGGGCTCGCTGATGGAACGGCTGAACGCGGCGCCGCTGCAAGGCGATATCCGCTATGCTGGCAGTGCCGACACATTGTGGCGCCTCACCAGCATCGAGCTGCTTTCCTTCGGCGGACGGGTCGGGATCAGCGCGCAAGCGCGTGGCACGCTGGCCAATCCGGATATCAAGGGCTCGGTCACGGCGACCGATGCGAGCTTGCAGAGCCCGGTCACCGGCATGGCGCTCAGTCATGTCTCGGCGAGCGGCGCCTTCGACGGCGGGTCGCTGCGCCTCGATAATCTCAGTGGGCAGACTGCAGGGGGCGGCAAGGTCGCCGGCACCGCCACCTTCACGTTCTCGAGCGAGCGCGGCATCGGTATGGACGTGCAATTGGAGGCGACGCGCGCGGTCCTGCTTGACCGTGATGATATCGGCGCGACCGTCTCGGGCCCATTGCGCATCCGCTCGACCGGCGGAGCCGGCACGATCAGCGGTAACCTGGACGTCGTGGCAAGCCGCTTCATGCTGGGTCGTGCGGCAGCCGTCGCCGAGATTCCGCAGATCCGCCTCATCGAGATCAACAGGCAGGGCGACGAAGTCACACCAGTCCGTGTCGCCGAGCCGTGGCGGCTCGACATCACGGCAAAGGCGCCTTGCTGTCTGCACGTCGAAGGACTTGGCATGACCAGTGAATGGGCCGCCGACCTGCAGATCGGTGGCACGGTCACCAATCCGTCGATCAAGGGCACGGCCACGCTTGTCAACGGCAGTTACGATTTCGCCGGCAAGCGCTTCGATCTGCGCGAGGGGCGGCTGACCTTCACGGGGTCGGCCCCGGTCAATCCCGTGCTGGACATCCGCGCGGTTGCCGACGTGAGCGATCTCAATGCGACGATCAGTGTAACCGGTACCAGCCTGCATCCAATCATCAGCATGAGCAGCATCCCAGCCATGCCGCAGGACGAATTGCTTTCGCGCCTGCTCTTTGGGACATCGATTACCAATCTCTCCGCGCCCGAAGCGATCCAGCTGGCGGCTGCGGTCGCGGCCTTCCAGGGGGAGGGTAATGGGCTCGATCCGATCAATGCGATCCGCAAGGCGACAGGCTTGTCGCGCCTGCGCATCCTGCCCGCCGATGCAACCACCGGCGCCAAGACCTCGATCGCGGCGGGCAAGAATATCGGGCGACTTTATGTCGAACTCATCACCGACGGACAGGGCTACAGCGCGACGCGCGTGGAATTCCAGATTACCCGCTGGCTTTCGCTGCTCTCCACCGTCTCCACCATAGGCCGGCAAAGTGTGGGCGCGCGCATCTCGAAGGACTATTGAGCGCTGGCGTTATCCGCTTGAATATTCCATCAAAAGGGCGGGACGCCCATGACAGGGCCCGAAGGCGAAGAGGGGCACGCGTGCAGGACGAACCGCTGCTCGATGGCAGGACGGATGCGAGGCTGGCCGTTTTGGCCGCCATCGTCTTCATGTTGCTCGGCGTCAGTGTCATCAGCGCCGTCTGGATCTCCATCCTTCAACGCGATGCCAGCGACCTAGTACAGCACACGCTTGAAGTCGAAAATCGCCTCAATCGCCTCGGCCGGATCATTACCTCGGCCGAGACCAGCCAACGCTCATTCCTCCTGACCGAGCGGCCCGAAGATCTCGCGGACTATGATCGGGCGGTGCAGATCCTGCCGCGGGAACTGAAAAATCTCGACCGTGCGACCATCGACAATCCTGCCCAGCGTCCGAACGTGGCCGATCTCGCGGCAGCGATGCAGGTCAAGCTCGACCAACTCGCTCAGACAACACGCCTGGCGACTTCGGGAAACCGAGGCGAGGCATTGGCGACCGTTCGCTCGGGGCGCGGCAGGGTGTCGATGAAAGCGATCGCGGATGTCATCGGACGGATGCAGGGCGTGGAGGAGCAACTGCTTGCCAAGCGGCGCTTCGTCGCGGACGCACGGACCAACCTTGGCTATGGCGTGCTGGCCGTCAGTTCCCTGCTGCTGATCGTGCTGGCATTCCTCGTCCGTTCGGCCAATAACCGCCACATTGCGGATCTTGAAGAACGCAACCGCGAACTGAGCGCAGTCATCGCGCAGCGCGCGCAGGCGGAGAGCCAAGTGCGGCAGCTGCAGAAAATGGAAGCCGTAGGCCAGCTCACCGGCGGTATCGCCCACGACTTCAACAATATGCTGGCCATCATCACAGGCAGCCTCGACCTGGCCCGTTTGCGACTGAAGCGGGACGATGTCGGCGCGACGCTGAAGTCGATCGACAATGCGCAGGAGGGAGCCCAGCGCGCCGCATCGCTCACCGCACAACTTCTCGCGTTCTCGCGCTCGCAGCCGCTTGAGCCGCGTGTTCTGGAACCGAACCGCCTGGTCAGCAGCATGTCCGAATTGCTGCGGCGGACGCTGGGCGAACGGATCGAGATCGAGACTGTGCTTGCCGGCGGCCTGTGGCGTGTCAATGCCGATCCGGCGCAGATCGAAAGCGCGCTCGTCAACCTTGCGGTGAATGCGCGCGACGCGATGCCCGATGGCGGCAAGCTCACCATCGAGACCGCGAATAGTGAACTCGACGATCGCTACGCCCGCATGCACGAGGAGGTGCGGCCGGGCCAATATGTCATGCTTTCCGTCACGGATACTGGGTCCGGCATGCCGCAGGCCGTGATCGACCGGGCGTTCGAGCCCTTTTTCACGACAAAGGGTGTCGGCCGCGGCACGGGACTGGGACTCAGCCAGGTGTTCGGTTTCGTGAAGCAGTCGAACGGCCATCTCAAAATCTATTCCGAGCTTGGCAAGGGGACGACAGTGCGGGTCTACTTGCCACGCTATTTCGGCGACGCGGCATCGACGGAATTGCGGGATCGCGACGAAAGCATCATGCGCGCCCTTGAGGGAGAAGTGATCCTTGTCGCGGAGGACGATGCTGAAGTCCGGAAGATGACCGTCGGTATGCTCACCGAGCTTGGCTATCAGGTCGTCGAGACCGACAGTGGCGCGGAAGCGATTGCGATGCTGGAAAAAGGGGGCGAGTTCACACTCCTTTTCACCGACATCGTCATGCCGGGCATGACAGGCCGCGAACTTGCCGAAAAAGCCGTGGCAATCCAGCCGACGCTCAAACTGCTCTACACCACCGGCTATACGCGCAATTCGATCGTCCATAACGGTATGGTCGACCAGGGCATCGCATTCATCCAGAAACCGTTCGCGCTGCTTGGGCTCTCGCGGAAATTGCGGGAAGTGATTGACGGCTAGGCAAGGGGATTGCGGCGCGGCCGAGACCGAAATCAGCCTGCGTCGACCCGGAAGATCTCGCCGTCGAGGTCGACGATGTAGAGACGGCCTGCCCGATCCAGGTTGAACGAGACCGGCATGTTGAGCGAGCCCGCATCGGGAACGAGATCGGCATCGCGCAGTTCGTAGCCGGTCCCGTCGAGCAGCGGCCCGGAGAGCAGCCGGGCATAGGGAACGCTCCAGACATGCTGGGACACATAGTCGCCGAAGAAATAGTGGCCATCGATGGATGCGATTGCGCCGTGATAGACGCGCCCGCCAATGATGGACGCGCCCTGCATCGGGCCGCTTCCGTGGCTATATTGGAGCTTTGGCGGGAGCAGCGTTACGCCGTTTGGCGGCGTACCGTTGAAGGCGCGCGTTCCCTCCAGATAGCGCCAGCCGAGATTTGCGCCGGGCGTGGCGATTCCGATGATATCGACTTCCTCGACGGCGCCCTGGCCAACGTCGCCAATGATGAGATCATTGCCTTCGAAGGCGTTGCGGAACGGATTGCGCAGGCCGAAGGCAAAGACGTAGGGATCACCCGCGCCCGTGAAACCGTTGGACGCGGGACCCCAGCCGCCCGGACCGAGCGCGAGGCGCAGGATCTTGCCCAGCCTTGAGCCGGTGTTCTGGGCGTTATTGTTGGGATCGCCGCCGCCGCCGCCATCGCCGATGCCCCAGTAAAGCAGCCCATCCGGCCCGAACTCGATCCAGCCGCCATTGTGATTGCTGTTCTGCGCGTGCGGGATCCCGAGGATGAGCGTGGGCGTCGCCGGGTTGTCGAAGGCGCCGGTCGTCGCGTTGAGCCCATATTGGCGAAGCTCGACGGTGCCGTCGGCGGCCGTCGCGACGACATAGGCGGCGAGCCCGCCGCTGGCGGTACGCGGTCCCGTGGTCAGGCCGAGCAGGCCGCGCTCGCCGTCGGTGGCGAGATTGGTGACGGTGGCCTCGAGTGTCCTGGTGCCCGTCGTCACGTTGAGGCGATAGATGCGGCCCGCCTTCTCGATGACATAGACTTCGTCGTCGCTGTTCGGCGTCTTCCAGAGTTGCGTCGGCTGGGAGAAACCGGTGCCGACGCGGTGGACGGCGATGCCTTCCTTGCTGTTGGTGACAGTGAGCTGCAGATCGAGCGTCGTGGCCGCCGTGCCATCGGAGACACGGAGCGTGACGGCGTAGACATTGTTGGCGTCAGAATCGGCGGGCTGCTCGAAATTCGGCGGGGAGGCGAAGCTCAGCCGGCCGGTGCCATCGATGGTGAAGCGGGAGGCATCTGCGCCGCCGGCGATAGAATAGGCGAGGGCATCGTTGTTCGGGTCGCTGGCACTGGCCTGATAGGCTTGCGCGCTGTTCTCGATGACGCTCGCCGTGGCGGCGGAAGTGAAGGTTGGCGGGCCGTTCGCACCGGGGGTGGGCGTTGGGGTCGGTGTCGGCGCTGGCGAGCCGCTGCTGCCACCGCAGGCGCCGAGGCTGCAGAGCAGCAGAACCGGAGGGATCAGTCCGCGCATGGGTCGCAGGATAGGTTGTCACGCCAGTGCGAACAAGCCGTTGCGGGACAAGGAAAAGGCCCCGGGAACCATGTCCCCGGGGCCCTGTCGCTTCGCCGATCCGATGGATCAGTTGCTGTAGTACATGTCGAATTCGACCGGGCTCGGCGCCATTTCCCAGCGATACACTTCGGGCCACTTGAGCTCGACATAAGCGTCGATCTGGTCCTTGGTGAACACGTCGCCCTTGAGCAGGAAGGCGTGGTCTGCCTCAAGGCTGTTGAGCGCTTCGCGGAGCGAACCGCAAACGGTGGGCACGAGGCTCAGTTCCTCGGGCGGCAGGTCGTACAGATTCTTGTCCATCGCGTCGCCGGGATGGATCTTGTTCTCGATGCCGTCGAGGCCGGCCATCAGCAGCGCGGCATAGCAGAGATAGGGGTTCGCCATCGCGTCGGGGAAGCGGAACTCGACGCGCTTGGACTTCGGACCCGAGCCGTAGGGAATACGGCAGGAGGCCGAACGGTTGCGGGCCGAATAGGCGAGCAGCACCGGCGCCTCGAAGCCCGGCACCAGGCGCTTGTAGCTGTTGGTGGTCGGGTTGGTGAAGGCGTTCAGGGCCTTGGCGTGCTTGATGACACCGCCGATGAAGTAGAGGCACATGTCCGACAGGCCGGCATAGCCATTGCCCGCGAAGAGCGGCTTGCCGCCTTCCCAGATCGACATGTGGGTGTGCATGCCCGAGCCGTTGTCCTGGGCAATGGGCTTGGGCATGAACGTCGCCGTCTTGCCATAGGCCTGGGCGACCATCATCACGACATATTTGTAGATCTGCATGCGGTCGGCGGTCTGGACGAGCGTGCCGAAGGTCAGGCCGAGCTCGTGCTGCGCGGCGGCCACCTCATGGTGGTGCTTGTCGCAGGGCAGGCCCATTTCCAGCATGGTCGAGACCATCTCGGCGCGGATGTCCGTGCAGGGGTCGACCGGCGCGACGGGGAAATAGCCGCCCTTGGCGCGCGGACGGTGAGCGAGGTTGCCGCTCTCATATTCCTTGCCGGTGTTGGTCGGCAGCTCGATGTCGTCGATCGAGAAGAAGCTGCCCGCATAGTTGGTGTCGAAGCGCACGTCGTCGAACATGAAGAACTCGGCTTCCGGCCCGACATAGACCGTGTCGCCAACGCCCGATGCCTTGACGAAGGCCTCGGCGCGGACGGCCGTGGAGCGCGGGTCGCGGGTGTAGAGTTCGCCGGTGGACGGCTCGACGATGTTGCAGAACAGGATCAGCATCGGCGTCGCGCTGAACGGGTCGACATAGACCGCGTCCAGATCGGGCTTGAGGATCATGTCGGACTCGTTGATGGCCTTCCAGCCCTCGATCGACGAGCCGTCGAACATGAGGCCTTCGGTCAGCTCATCCTCGCCGAGCACACCCGAGCACATGGTCAAGTGCTGCCACTTGCCCTTGGGATCGGTGAAACGCAGATCGACCCACTCGATCTCCTTTTCCTCGATCATCTTCAGAATGTCTTTGGGCGTGTTGGCCATGATGTCGGTACCTTCCCGTTACTCTTGAGTTGTTGCCCCAGAATGCCGCCGGATCAGATGGCGGCTTCGTCCAGTTCACCCGTGCGGATGCGCACCGCCTTTTCGACGGGCACCACGAAAATCTTGCCGTCGCCGATGCGGCCGGTCTTGGCGGCATTGGCGATCGCTTCAACGACGCGATCGGCCATGGCGTCCTCGACCACGGCTTCCAGCTTCACCTTGGGCAGGAAATCGACGACATATTCGGCGCCGCGATAGAGCTCGGTATGGCCCTTCTGGCGGCCAAAGCCCTTCGCCTCGGTCACCGTGATGCCGGAGACGCCGACTTCGTGAAGGGCTTCCTTCACTTCGTCCAGCTTGAACGGCTTGATGATCGCCTCGATCTTTTTCATGCCCAAATCACCCTTCTCAATTCGCGCTGCAGCATGACGGACTTGCAGCGGCTTTCCGCTGTCCGGCATCTGTCGATAGCGCGGCCCACAGCCGAATCCGACGGCCGAACGCCATAGCTATCGCGTTGCAGCGCGAATCACCAGCGCAGCATTGGCGGCTTTGACTGGACTTGTCGATATTGCCCGGATTTCGGGCATTTCCGGGGCCTGTTGCACAAAATTTAGGCAGCGTCGCACGGGTTAAAAAGCGCAGGTCGGCCGGGAACGCGAGGCACTCATTTGGAGCCCACGACAGGGTGTGGGATTGGTGGGAAAACCGCCTACGTCACATAGACCTTCAGCTCGTTAGGGCGTTCCGACGTCATGACTTGGACTATGGGTCATGGGCTTGCTATCGCGACCTCGTGAACGCAACTGCTCGCCAGGCTCTCATCCTCACCGCCATTATCTGGCTCGCGGTCTCCTATGGCAGCTATGTCGTGGCGGAGCTGATCGCCGGCCGCCACGGTTTCATAAGTGACTTACCGATCGACATGCCGGCTGTGCTCCTTGTGGCGCTGCTGGCCTATGGCCTCTATCCCGTCGCCGAACGCACATCGTCCCGGCCTCCGATCGTCCGCTGGTGGGCCATGTTGGTTGCAGTGATCGTGATTGCCTTCGCGCAGTCGATCGTCAACATGTTCGAGAACCGCATCCTGGGCGTCATCCCTTCGCTCGATGCGGCGCACCTGCCGCTGATTCGCGAGCGGTTTGGCCGCAACTTCCTCTCCCATCTTTACCTGTGCAGCGCGACCGGCGCGCTGTTCATTTTCCTCGTCGAGGCGCGGCGCACGGAAGCACAGAGGCTGGAAAGACTGCGCGCCGAGGCTCTGGCAGCCGATGCACGCATGGCTGCGCTTCGTCTCCAGATGAATCCGCACTTCCTGTTCAATGCGCTCAATGGCGTTTCGAGCCTCATCATGTCCGGCGAGACGGAGGCGGCGGAGACGATGGTCAGTCGGCTGGCCGACTTTCTCCGGCGGACGCTCAAGGCCGATCCGGCGGTGCTGGTTCCGCTGAGCGAGGAACTCGGCACCGTCGATGCCTATCTCCAGATCGAGCAGGCCCGTTTCGAGGGGCGCATGCGCGTCGAGATAGATTGCGCTGCCGATCTCAAGGACATTCCCGTGCCATCCTTCGTGTTGCAGCCACTGGCAGAAAATGCCGTCAAGCACGGCGTGGCGCGCTCGCGGGTGCCCGTGACCGTGCATGTGCGGGCGCGGCGCCAGGGGCACATGCTGCTGCTCTCGGTGCAGGACGATGCCGAGGGCAAGGCGGAAGCGGCGCCGGGCCTGGGTCTCGGCAACGGCAATATCGCGGAGAGGTTGAAGGGCCGCTACGGGTTGAGAGCATCCATCACGGGCGGTGCGACGGCCCGCGGTTTCGTCGCGGAAGTCCGCATTCCGCTCGATTAGCCGCGCAGCTTCTCCATGCGGTCTGCATAGCTGCGTCCCACCGAGACCTGCTCTCCCGAAGCAAGGCGCAGGATGGGTGTGCGCGACGCGGACTTGCCAATCGCGGTGACCCGATCGCGCCGCACGATGGTCGAGCGGTGGACGCGCAGGAAGGCTTCGGGATCGAGCCGCTTCTCGATGCGGCTCAGCGGCTCGCGGTGCAGGAAGGATCGGTCTGCCGTGTGCAGGCGGACATAATCCCGTTCTGCCTCGATCCGTTCGATCTCGTCGACCGGGACACGTAGCGTCTCGCCAAGCGACTTCACCCAGAATTCCCGCTCGAACCGCGGCACTGGCGGGATGGACGCGCCGCCCCGCCGAAGATTGGCGATAATCTCGCGCAGTTCTTCGACCTGGACGCTGGCCTCGATCTGGTCGCGCCGGGCGCGCGCATGATCGAGTGCGTCGTAGAGACGCTGTGCGTCCACCGGCTTCACCAGATAATCCAGCGCCCGCGCCTCGAAGGCGCGCGGCGCGTGGTGATCGAAGGCTGTCACGAAGATCACTGCCGGCGGCGGCGCCCCCGCCAGCCGCTCGACCACCTCGAACCCGTCCAGCCCCGGCATCTGCACGTCGAGCAGCACGACATCGGGTTCCAGCGTGCGAATGGCCTCGATGGCTTCCTCGCCGTCTTTGGCCGTCCCGATCAGCCGCAAGCCCGCTCCCCGCTCAATGAGGATTCGCAGCCGCCGCGCAGCAAGCGGTTCATCGTCCGCAATCAGGATCTTAAGCTCGGGCATCGGCGCCCGCTTACTAGAGAAAGTTGACGATCTCACCAAGAGGGAGGTGTCGTTCGTCGCGCCGCTGGCGTCGTTCGTCGTCCATCCGCGTCGTTGATCGTGGCGGCGCGGAAGGCCATCGACGCGCCAGTTAACGCGCGGAAACCTTACCGATAGCGGCGCCTCAAGGCTGCCCCCTCCTTGGGCTGCCCTTGTGGGAGTCGAAACATGCAACATTCCAATCTGAACGCGCGGGTCCTGCGGCTCGCTGGCGCGCTGGCCCTGCCGGCCGCCCTCCTCGCCGCCGGACCTGCCCTCGCGGGACCGCTATCGAACGGCACCGGCGATGGCCAGGTGACCATCGACGTCGGGGCGACCGGCAGCTTTTCCAATGCCAATTACAATCCCGTCGGTCCGGGCGTCGCGCAGGACAGCGTCTATTCCTCGAACATCTTCTTCCGTCTCGGCAATTCGGGCGCGCGCACGGCGTTCTCGCAGGTCAGCGGCGCGACCATCGTCTCGTCCGACGGGCATCAGACCACCAGCACCTTCAGTATCGGCACCCTCGATTTCACACTGGTCCAGACCCTCTCGGACCTGGTGAACAACGGGGTGCAGACAGGCTCGGAGCTCACGCAGAGCTTCTCGTTCGTCAACAGGGCCGATACGGCATTGGAATTCAGCCTCGCGCGCTATCTCGACGGCGACCTGCCGTTCGGCAATGCCGGCACCAACGATGGCGGCGGCATGCTGGATTTCAACGGACGCACGGTCCTTTTCGAAACTGACGCCGCTACGGGCCAGAACGACAACTCCACCTTCCTCGGTATCTACAACGAGGGTGGCGAGCCGGGCAGCTACGATGTCGATCACTATGGCAATCTGCAGGCGCGCCTCATCGCTGGCCAGGGCCTGCGAAACCAGATCACCAACGACAATAATGGCGACGGTTTCATCGACGCCGGCTCGGGATATGACGTGGCCCTGTCGCTCGAGAATCTGTTCTCGCTCGGCGCGGGCCAACAGGGCAATTTCACGACGCACACGATCTTCGGCTCCGGCACGCCTGGATCGGTTTCCGTTCCGGGCGCAGTCCCGGAACCGGCGAGCTGGGCCATGATGATCGCCGGCCTCGGCATCGTTGGCGCAGCTCAGCGCCGGCGCATCAAGAAGCTGTCGTTCGCCTGATGATGTGATGGGGTCGCTCGCACGCTCGGCAGTACGCGCGGCCCCTTCTCAATAGGGCGGGCGGTCGAGGCCCTTGGGGCTCTTGGTGAAGATCTCGCAGCCGGTTTCCGTAATGCCGATGGAATGCTCGAACTGCGCCGAGAGGGTGCGGTCGCGCGTGACGGCCGTCCAGGCGTCGTCGAGCAGGCGCACGCCCGGCTTGCCAGCATTGATCATCGGCTCGATGGTAAAGATCATGCCCGGCCGCAATTCCGGTCCGGTGCCGGGGCGGCCGACATGGACGACCTCCGGCGCGTCGTGGAAGACGCGACCCAGGCCGTGGCCGCAGAAGTCGCGCACCACGCCGTAGCGATGCTTTTCAGCGTGGCTCTGGATGGCATGGCCGACGTCGCCGAGCGTATTGCCGGGACGCGCCTGCTCGATGCCGAGCATCAGGCACTCGTAGGTGACGTCGACCAGGCGCCGCGCCTTGATGGGGATGTCGCCGACCAGGTACATGCGGCTGGTGTCGCCATGCCAGCCGTCGACCAGGGGCGTCACGTCGATGTTCAGGATGTCGCCTTCGCGCAGCACCTTGTCGCCGGGCATGCCATGGCAGATCACATTGTTGGGGCTGATGCAGCAGCTATACTGATAGCCGTGATAGCCGAGCGTTGCGGGGACGGCGCCGGCCTCGAGCATCATGTTGCGGATGAAATCGTCGATGGTGCTCGTCACGACGCCGGGCTGCACGAGCGGCACGACCGCATCGAGGATTTCGGCGGCAAGGCGGCCCGCCTTGCGCATCCCGGCAAAGCCATCCTCGCCATGCAGCTTGATGGCGGAGGTGCGGACTGTCGCGATCTCCGCGGTCGGTGTCACATAGGTTGTCATGGCTTGCGATATAGGCGCACTGGGTCCAAGTGGCGAGAGGCAAGTGGCGGGAAAGTGGGAGATGGCGATGACGGAGGACGAAGCGGTGCTGAGCGGCGGCTGTGCCTGCGGCGCGGTCCGTTATGATGTTCGCGGTGCGCCGATCTTCGTGAACAATTGCCATTGCACGCTCTGCCAGAAGCAGACCGGCTCGACTTCGGTCGTGAACATGTTCTTCGAAAGCGAGCGGCTCACGCAGCATTCGGGCGAAACGACGCGCCACGTCGTCAAGTCGGGCAGCGGCGGCGATCATGTCATCGTGCGCTGTGCATCTTGCGGCACGGCCATGTGGAGCTTCTATCCGCGCCTTGGCGAACTCGGCATCGGCGTGCGCGCCGGCACGCTCGACGAGCCCGGCGCCGTCACGCCCGACGCGGCGATCTTCGTCGCCGACAAGATGCCTTGGGTTACGCTGCCGGACGGCATCCCGCGGTTCGAGGCGACCTATAATCCCGCCGAGCTATTGCCGCCGGAGCGGTTTGCCCGGCTCAAGGCGCTGATCGAGACCCGGGCCGCGCAGAAGGCGGCGGAAGCATGACCGAGCGCGTCTGGACAGCTGCGCTCGCCATCATCGGCGACGAGATCCTCTCCGGCCGGACGCAGGACAAGAATATCGCGCAGATCGCGACCTGGCTGAACGTGCAGGGCATCCGGCTCAAGGAAGTGCGCGTCGTTTCCGATGATATGGCGGCGATCGGCGCGGCGGTGCGGCAATTGAATGCCAATCACGACTATCTGTTCACGACCGGCGGCATAGGGCCGACGCATGACGACATCACGGTGGACGCGATCGCAGCGGCGTTCGGCCTACCGGTGGTCGTCCATCCCGAGGCGCGCGCGATCCTCGAAGCCTATTACGAGACGCGCGGCGGGCTCAATGAGGCGCGGCTGCGCATGGCGCGCGTGCCGGCGGGGGCGGACCTCATTCCCAATCGCTATTCCGGCGCGCCGGGCATTCGCCTCGGGTCGATCTTCATCATGGCGGGCGTGCCGTCGATCATGGCGGCGATGCTGGAGACGCTGACCGGCGAACTGGAGGGCGGCGCGCCGCTCGTCAGCCGCACGATCGGCGGATGGGTGGCGGAAAGCGAAGTCGCGCCTATCCTCGCAGCCACGGAGAAGGCGCACGAGGGCTGCCAGATCGGGAGCTATCCGTTTTTCCGGGAAGGGCGGACCGGTGCGAACTTCGTGATCCGTTCGGCCGACCCGGCGCGGCTGGAGGCTTGCGCGCAGGCCCTGATCGCGGCGCTGACCGATGCGGGGTTCTCGGTGATCGATGGGGGGATTTGAAGCGCGACGATTTGGAGCGGGTGAGGGGAATCGAACCCCCGTCGTCAGCTTGGGAAGCTGCTGCTCTACCATTGAGCTACACCCGCGCTGCCATGCGGCATCCGTGTCGGACTAGCGCGGCGTCGACTGCCGGTCAACGGTGCCCTGACGGCGGCGAAGCGTTGCCGGGAAGCGGCCGAAACGGGCGGTTCCTCGGTTTGTCCCTGTTCAAGCCCGCGTCGCCGCATTGCACCTTTCTTGCCAACTTGCATCTCGGCGAGAAGGGTGTGGGAGCGGCTTTGAGCCGCCGGGTTGCGGAGATTTCCATAAGTGTTGTTGACTCGTGAAGTGCCTGTTTTTCGGCGTGGCAAGCTGGATGTGAGCTTGCGCCCGCCAGCTCTCTGGTGGGGTGGCCAGATTCGCCACGGTTTCCGCCCAGCCACGATCAAGCTGATTGCCTCCATCATGGCGGAACCGGTCGTCGAAGTGGACGACCTGCTCGACGTCATGGGCTGGGATACGCTCAATACGCTGCGGACCAAGATCGGCGAGACGCGCTCGCTGCTGGCCTGCGCGGGGCTGCCGGTCCACATCGTCAGCGTGAACAAGGATAGCGGCCGCGGCGTCGCGGGCTTCCGCATTGATGTGATGGAATAATCGCCCTCCAATCGGCAAAAGGTGAATCGCAGTTCGGAATTGTCGCGCGGATCATGCGTCCGGGCGTGACAAGCTGTGTGCGCTCGTCTTATGGTCCGCCGACTCCGCGCACCCGGCATCCTAGACCGGCGGCGCGGCGGGGATCGGCGCGGGAAGCCGAGGGGAGGACCAGTGACGTCGCTTGCGAAGATCTTGATGCGGCCTGCCGTGCTGGCGGGCGCTGTCCTGCTGGGATGTGCGGCCATGCCCGCGAGCGCCCAGCTCCCCGGCCATTCGAGCGCCGTGCTCCGGGTCGATTGCGACCGCGCCTGCCTGATCCGCTTCGTGCGGCAATATATGGGTGCGCTGGCCAAGCGGGATCCCAAGGCCGTGCCGATCGCCGCAAATGCGCGCTTCACCGAGAACAATGTCTTCATCCCGGTGGGCAAGGGCGCCTGGCGGACGGTGAACAAGGTCGCCGATAGCGGGCTCGAGGTTGCCGATGCCGAGACCGGCAACGCGGCCTGGTTCGGCGTGGTCTGGGAGCATGACCAGCCGGCTTATTACGCGATGCGCATTCATGTCGCGCGCGGCCGCATCGACGAGATCGAGACAGTCGTACACCGCAAGACCGGCCTTCCGGCACCATTCGGGCCGATCGACAAGGTCGCGCACGATCCCGAATTCCAGCAGGTGCTGGCGCCGACCGAGAAGCGGTCGCGCGAAAGACTGATCGCGGTGGCGCAGAGCTATTTCAACACGGTCGAGCGCAATGACGGCGCCGTCTTCGCGCCCTTCACCGAGGATTGCGGGCGGCTGGAGAACGGCATCAGCACCACCGCGCCGCCACCGGGCGGAGGCGGGGGCAATGCGGCCGCCATTGCTGCGGGCTGCCGCAACCAGTTCCTGCTCGGCCTCTATTATATCAACAAGCGGGTGCGCGAGCGGCGCTTCCCGATCGTCGACACCGAGC
>DASWYL010000023.1:0-29971 GCA_036404995.1 Sphingobium sp.
TCCGGCCACACGCATTGGGCCTATATCTGCGACTATGGCGCGATCGATCCGACCCGCCCGATCCTTGTGACCAGTGCAGGTCTCTGGGGCGAATATATCACCGATATCGATCTCACGATCGACCCGGCCACCAGGAAGGTCGTCTCCAGGCGCGCCGACAATGTGATGGTGCAGAGCGAGGCGTATACCAGCACGCTGGGGCTGGTGACGATCAAGCCGCAATATGAACAGTTCCCCGCCCGTCCCGACATTGCTGCCTATGTCGGCAAATATGTCGACGCCGTGAAGTCGGCCAAGGAGCGTCCCATCGGCAAGGCGTCGGGCTCGACCCCCAAGCCGAAACTGGCGACGGATGAATCCTCACTGGGCAACCTGATCGCCGACGCGCAGCTCGCCGCGACGAAGTCGTCAGGCGCCCAGTTCGCACTCATGAACAATACCGGCATCCGCGCCGACCTCATGGTCGCCGACGACAAGACCGTGACCTTCGGGGCGATTTTCGCGACCCAGCCCTTCGCGAACGAGCTGAAGACCATCACCCTGAGCGGCGCGGACCTGAAGGCCGTCTTCGAACAGCAGTTCGATGGGCAGAGCTTCGACCAGGCCTTCTCGCCCTCGGCAAATGTGCGATTTTCCTATGACCTGGCCCGGCCGCTTGGTTCGCGTGTCTTCGACATCACGATCGACGGGAAGCCGATTGAACCCGCGGCCGACTATCGCTTCACCGTCAACAGCTTCTTGGCCAGTGGCGGCGACAGCTTCACCATCTTCCGCAACGGCCGCGATGTCGTCACCAGTGGCGACGATATCGATGCGCTGGAAAGCTGGATCGCAGCCGTCCCGGTTCGCCAGCTCCCGGCGGCGGACCGCATCAAGAACCTGACGCCCCCGGCCGCCCCAAAATAGCTGCTCCCGTCAATCCTCGCCGGGATCGCGGTATTTGAACGGATCGGTCAGCGCTTCACCGGTCGGGAGAGCCTCGCGGGGCAATTCCTTGTCGCTGTTTGCCGCCTGCAGCAACACGCCGGCCAGCACCGTCGCCCCCTGCCGCATGTCGTCGCCCTTCAGGTGATCGAACGTGTCGACATCGGTGTGATGCAGGCGGCTGTTATAATCGAGCGGATCCTGGATGAACTGGAAGGCCGGGAGGCCGATCGACTGCATGTAGAAATGGTCAGTGCTCCCGGTGGTCTTGATCGCAACCGCGCCCGCGCCCAGTGACTCGAACGGCGCAAGCCAGCTCTTGAGCAGCGGGACCGCACCGACATTATTATCGGCATAAATGCCGCGCAGCTTGCCGGAGCCATTGTCGATGTTGAAATAGGCCTTGAGATCGCCATAGCCCGGCATGGTCGTGATCGGGAAACGGTGGACCCAGCGTAGCCGGTCGAGCAGTATCTCGTCAGCTGGTCCGGCTGGACGGATCGCGAGATATTTCTCGATATAGGCCCTGCTCCCGAGCAGCCCCTGCTCTTCCGCCGCCCACAGGACGAAGCGGATTGTGCGCCGAGGCTTGACGCCAGTTGCCTGGAGGATGCGCGCGGCTTCCATGACCATTGCGCTGCCTGCCGCATTGTCCGCTGCTCCGTCGCCCGCGACCCAGCTGTCGAGATGGGCACCGGCCATGACATAGCCGGCTTGGGGGTCGCTGCCGGGGATTTCGGCAATGATATTATAGGCATTGACGTCGCTGTCGTCGTAGTGGGCATCGCTCGACATCTCGACGACCGGTACCGGTCCGGTCTTAGCGAGACGGGCAAGCCGGCGGTAATCTTCGGTCGCAATTTCGAAGGCCGGCAGCCTGGCTGTCTTGCCGACCTCGTAATTATAGCCCGTGCCATGGACGAGGCCGCCATCGCGCGTTGAGATTCGCGCCCAGCCGAGCGCACCCTCGCTCGCGAGAAAGTCGTCGAGCCGGCGCTCGAAGATGCGCCGCGCAGCCTGCTGCTCGATCGAATCTGGGTCGAAGCTGGGCTGCGTGTATGTATCCATCTTCCTGATGTCGTCTGCGGTGAAGCGCAGGAACGGGGCCTTGTCCGGCTCATCGCCCGTGCCCGGCATGCTGATCAGCACGATCTTGCCCTTGAGCTTACCCTTCCAGGCCGCAAAATCCCTGATCTTGGCCATGGGCGCGACGATAATCTCGCCCTTGACCGCTCCCTTGGTACCGGGCGTCCAGGCGACCGGAATCGTGCGCATGTGGATGAGGCGCGGTGCGGTCATCGTCATGCCGGCATTGCTGAAGAACCAGCCCCGCCCGAATGCAAAACCCTCGCGCCGGACGTTGCTCAGGCCCCAGCCCTTGAACTTGTCCAGCGCCCAGGCTTCCGCCTTGCGCATCGAAGGCGAATTGGTGAGCCGTCCGCCGATGCCGTCGGTCAGTTCCTGGGCGAGCGGCATGACGGTACTGCGGTTGAGGCCCTGTTCAAAGACCTGGGACAGGTCGGCCTGCTGGGCGGAGGCCGGGGCGGCGGCGAGCACAAGCGGCGCCATGACGAAAGACAGTCGCATCGATTGCAATCCTGGAATGATCAGTGGGGCGCGGTCTGCGCGAAATGGAAGCATTACAGCTTGCTATGCCGGGCGAATGCCCGAGCGCAAGTGCAGTATTCGATGCGTCAATGCCGTCCGAACAGCTTCTCGATGTCGCCGTGCGCGAGCTTGATCCAGGTGGGGCGGCCATGATTGCACTGGCCCGAATGGGGCGTCACTTCCATTTCCCTCAGGAGCGCATTCATTTCGGCCACCGACAGTGCGCGGCCGGCGCGGACCGAACCGTGGCAGGCCATCGTCGCCGCCACGAGGTCGAGCCGGCCCTTGAGGCTGATTGCGTCGCCGAGCGAGGCAAGGTCGTCGGCCAGGTCGCGGACCAGTCCTTGTATATCACCAGCACCCAACATCGCCGGGGCCGCGCGCACAAGGATTGCCGCCGGACCGAAGCGTTCCACCTCCAGACCCAACTCGGCCAGTTCATCAATGCGCGCCTCGATGCGGTCGCAGGCCGGTTCGTCCAGTTCGACCACGTCCGGCAGCAGCAGGGTCTGCCGCGCAACCGTGCCGTTGGTCAGCGCCTTGCGCATTCGCTCCAGCACGAGCCGTTCATGCGCGGCATGCTGGTCGACAATGACGAGGCCGTCCTCGGCCTCAGCAACGATATACGTCCGCGCCACCTGTCCCCGCGCCACGCCGAGCGGATGATCGACACCTGACGCGGGCAGCGCCTCCGCCACTTCAGCGCGCGCCGATGGCTCGAAGTCCATGAAGCGCGCCTGCGGATCGCGAAGCCGTGTCCAGCCGCCCTGCTCGCCAAAGGCTGGCGAAAAGGTGGACGCGATTGGCACCGGCACAGGCCCGCCCGGCACGAACTCGCGTTGCCAGAGCGCATCGGATGCTGCGTCGGGCTGCTGGACGACCCGCATGCCGGCCTGGTCGAGCGCACGACGGAGACCAGAGACGATCATCCCGCGAATGAAGGTCGGATGGCGGAAGCGCACTTCGGTCTTTGCTGGGTGCACGTTCACATCGACCTCGCCGATCGGGATGTCGATGAACAACGCCAGCACCGGATGGCGGTCGCGTGCGATAAAATCAGCGTAAGCGCCGCGCACTGCGCCGACGAGCAGCTTGTCTCGCACCGGCCGGCCGTTGACGAAAAGATATTGGTGATCCGCTGCGCCCCGGTGGAAGGTCGGCAGCGAAGCGACACCGGAGAGCGTCGTCCCTTCCCGATCCAGCGCGACGATCACATGATTGTCGGCCAGGTCACGGTCAATAAGCTGGGCCACCCGATCCTCACGTGCCTGCCCGGGTGGCAGCGAGAGGATGCGGCGGCCGTCATGCTCAAGACTGAAACCAACATCCGGCCGAGCCATGGCAAGGCGGCGGACAATGTCCAGGCAGGCGGCATATTCCGACCGCTCACTGCGCAGAAACTTGCGGCGAGCCGGTACGCGCGCGAACAGCCCGTCGACACGCACCCTTGTGCCCGGCGGCGTCGCGGCAGGCTGAACAGTGCCCAGCGCGCCATTGTCGCATTGGATCGACCAGCCGTCTGCGCCGGCCTGGCGGCTCTCGATCGCCAGCGTCGCGACGCTCGCGATCGAGGGCAGCGCTTCGCCGCGAAATCCGAGCGTTTCGACTGCTTCAATGCGCTCGTCAGGTAGCTTGGAGGTTGCATGGCGCTCCAGCGCAAGCGGCAGTTCGTCCCGTGCGATTCCAATGCCGTCGTCGGTAACGGAAAGGCCGGAAATGCCTCCGCCGGCCAGCGAAATCACGATGCGCCGCGCGCCCGCATCCAGCGCATTCTCAACGAGTTCCTTGAGCGCACTGGCGGGCCGCTCGACGACTTCCCCGGCTGCGATCCGGTTGACGAGGGTTTCGGGGAGACGGCGTATTGACATTCAAATTCGAGTAGACCAAGCGAGCGGCATCTGCGAGCCTCAGATGTGCCATTTCTTAATAAAAATGGCCGAGAAAAGGCCAGCGGTCATCCCATTCGGGCGAGTTCCTCAGGCACGTTGCCGCGTCAGGCAAGAACAGGACATTCAATGTCGTTTTTCACCCGCTTGTTCAAGTTCACCTCGCATGACATGGCGATCGATCTCGGCACGGCCAATACGGTTGTCTATGTGCGCGGCCGCGGTATCGTTCTCAACGAACCTTCGGTGGTCGCAATGGAGACGATCAACGGCGTCCGCCATGTGAAAGCGGTCGGCGACGACGCCAAGCTGATGATGGGCAAGACGCCCGATTCCGTCGAAGCCATTCGTCCGCTGCGCGACGGTGTCATTGCGGACATCGACATCGCAGAGCACATGATCAAGCACTTCATCAACAAGGTGCATGGCGGCAAATCCCGTCCCTGGCGCTTCCCCGAGACCGTGATCTGCGTCCCCTCCGGCTCCACCAGCGTCGAGCGCCGCGCCATCCGCGATGCCGCCAGCAATGCTGGCGCGAGCCAGGTCTTCCTCATCGAGGAACCGATGGCCGCCGCAATCGGCGCCGACATGCCGGTGACCGAGCCGATCGGCTCGATGGTCGTCGACATTGGCGGCGGCACGACGGAAGTTGCGGTGCTTTCGCTGCGCGGCCTCGCCTACACTACGTCAGTACGCGTCGGTGGCGACAAGATGGACGAGGCCATCGTCTCCTATGTACGCCGTCACCATAACCTCCTGATCGGCGAAGCCACGGCCGAGCGGATCAAGAAGCAATATGGCGTCGCGCGCAAGCCCGCCGGCGGCGTCGGCGAGACGATCCACATCAAGGGCCGCGACCTGGTGAACGGCGTTCCCAAGGAAATCGCGATCAACCAGAGCCAGATCGCCGATGCGTTGGCCGAACCGATCGGCACGATCGTGGAGGGCGTCCGCATCGCGCTGGAAAATACGGCACCAGAACTCGCGGCGGACATTGTCGATCAGGGCATCGTGCTCACCGGCGGCGGCGCACTGCTCAAGGGCCTTGACGAAGAACTGCGGGATGCGACGGGCCTCCCGGTCTCCGTTGCCGAAGATCCGCTGACCTGCGTCGCGATCGGCACAGGCCGCGCGATGGAGGATCCGGTCTTCCGCGGCGTGCTTCACACCGCCTGAGCGCGGGAGCGTAGGAGATGGCGCCGCCCAGCAACAGGCGCCCCGGCGCAGACCGGAAGGCGCAATACGGCCTGTTCGTCAGCTATGTGATCGCGGTTGCGGTCGTAGCTGTGGGCCTGCTCATGTTGATCATTTCCATCGCCGATCCGACAGGCTTCTCGGCACTGCGGGCGACAGGTTCGGAAGTGACCCGCCCGGTTGCCGCGAGCCTGAAGTCGGTCATTCTCGGCATCGGGAATGCCGACGAGGCCGTCAGTGCCTATATCAATGCCGGTTCGCAGAATGCGGCCTTGCGCCGTCAGGTCGACGCCAACCGCACCAAGCTCATCGAAGCCGAAGCGATCCGTGAAGAAAACGCGCGACTGAAGCGCCTGCTACGCCTCACGGATGTCGAGAGCGATACGGTCGGCGCTGCCCATCTCATTAGCTCGACCGCTGTCAGCGCGGCCCGCATCGCGCGGCTCGACATCGGCGCGGCCCGCGGCGTGGCACCCGGCATGCCTGTGCGCGCGCCCGAGGGGCTTGTCGGCCGCGTACTCCGCGTGGGCGCCAATACCGCCGACGTCCTCATGATCATCGACGATGGCAACGTTGTGCCGGTCCGCCGCACCAAGGACAATGTTCCCGGTATCAGTCGCGGCCGCGGTGACGGCACCGTCGAGATCCGGGCACTCAATACCGAGAGCAATCCGTTCAAGCCGGGCGACATAGTCGTCACGTCCGGCATTGGTGGCCTCTATCGGCCCAATATTCCGGTCGCGGTGGTCGCGCGCCTCGAAGGCGACCGCGCGGTTGCCATTCCGCTTGCCAATCCCTCCCGCATCGAACTGGTCGCCGTGCAGCGACCCTATCAGGCGCCTGCAACCGCCAAGGGTGATGCTGCAGCCGGGGATAGTCCCTCCCCTGCACGCCAGACCACTACTCCGGCGCGATGAACGGCCGCTACGAAAGCCGATTGGCGCGCGACCGCCACGTCCTCCACACGGGAGGTACGCCGGTCGTCACGGTTCTCGCAGGCTCGATCCTGCCAGCACTGCTGCCGATCGTGGCGCAGACACCGCTGCTGCCCCCGCTCGGCTTCATGATCTTCATCGCGTGGCGCCTGCTGCGCCCCGATATCTGGCCGCTATGGATTGGACTGCCGCTCGGCCTGGCCGACGACCTCATGAGCGGCGGCCCCATCGGCGGCGCCGTTGTACTCTGGACGCTCGTGCTGCTCGGCCTGGAGGTCGAGAGCCGCCGGCCTTTCTGGCGAGACTATTGGCATGACTGGATGTCCGCCGCGCTCGCCATCGGCTTCGTGCTGTTCTTCAGCTGGGTATTCGTGCGGCTTGCCGGAAATGGCGGGCCACTGGTTCAGATTCTCCCCCAAATCGCCTATGGCATCGGCCTCTTTCCTCTCGTCGTGCGCATGTGCGCGGCACTGGACAGGTGGCGCCTGCCGTGAAGATCCTGAACAAGCGGCCGCGGGGCCCGAAGAAGCTGGTGACCGAAGCCAGCCAGACCTTCGCGTTCAGCCGCCGCGCTTTTTTCCTCGGCAGCGCCCAACTGGGCGTCGGCGGCCTGCTCATCGCCCGCATGGGTTGGATCGCCATTGCGGAGAACGAGAAATATCGGCTGCTCTCGGAGAGCAACCGTGTCAACCTGACCATCATCCCGCCACGCCGGGGCTGGCTCATCGACCGGGGCGGGAAGCCACTCGCCAGCAATCGCACCGACTTCCGCGTCGACATCATTCCAGACCGGCTGCAGGATCGCGAGCGCGTCATGGCGGAGCTGACCAGCCTGCTGCAGCTCGACGCCAATGTCGTCGAGCGCATCAACGAAGATCTTGAAAAGGCCGCAGGCTTCCAGCCCGTGCAGGTCGCCGACGATCTCAGCTACGAGCAGTTTGCAGCCGTCTCCATCCGTCTCGCCGACCTGCCGGGAGTCGCGCCCGCACAGGGCTACTCGCGCTTCTATCCCGCGGGCCCATCTGTGGGCCATCTCATCGGTTATGTCGGCGTCGCCTCGGCCGAAGAATATCAGAAGTCCAAGGATCCCCTGCTCATCACCCCGGGCTATAAGACGGGCAAGGACGGACTCGAAAAATCGCTCGACAAGCAGCTGACCGGCAAGCCGGGCGCGCGCCGCGCGGAAGTGACCGCTCACGGCCGCATCGTTCGCGATCTTGAGACGCGGCCCGACGTTCCCGGCAATCCCGTCCGCCTCACCATCGATGCCGGCCTGCAGGAATATGCCGGGCGGCGGCTCGGCACACAGAGTGGCTCGGTGGTGGTGATCGACTGCCGAAGCGGCGACGTGCTCGCATCCGCCTCCATGCCGAGCTTCGATCCCAACAGCTTCTCGGACGGGATCTCGCATCTTGAATATGAGATGCTGAGCCAGGACGAACATCTGCCGTTGCGCAACAAGACCCTGCAGGGCCTCTATCCACCCGGATCGACCGTGAAGCCGATGGTCGGCCTTGCTCTACTCGGCCAGGGTATCGATCCCGAGCAGACCGTGGGTTGCTCCGGCTCGATCCGGGTCGGCAACGCCATCTTCCATTGCTGGAAGCGCGGCGGCCATGGCGGAGTCAACCTGCACCGGGCTATCGAGCAGAGCTGCGACGTCTATTTCTACGTGATGGCCCAACGCATTGGGATGGATCCCATCGCGGCCACGGCGCGCAAGCTCGGCATGGGCGAGCGCTTCGCCCTGCCCTTCCCGAGCCAGAGTTACGGCACCGTCCCGGACACGGCCTGGAAACTCCGGAAATATGGCAAGAAATGGGAGTCCTACGACACCGTCAATGCGACCATCGGCCAGGGTTATATGCTGGTCAACCCGACGCAGTTGGCAGTTATGGCCTCGCGCATTGCATCGGGGCGCAGGCTGGTGCCCCATTATCTCGCGGGGCGCGGCCATGGCGGCGAACCGCTCGACATTGCGCCAGAGCATCTGGCGCTGGTGCACGATGCCATGCGCGATGTGGTCAATGGCAATGGCACCGGCCGTGCAGCCCGCATCAATGTCCCGGACATCCTCGTCGCAGGCAAGACCGGCACGGCGCAGGTGCGCCGCATCACCATGGCCGAGCGAGCCGGCGGCGTGCGCGGCAATGCCTCGCTGCCTTTCAAGCTGCGCGACCACGCCCTCTTCCAGGGCTTCGTTCCGCACGACAATCCGCGCTATGCCATTTCGGTCGTGCTCGAGCATGGCGGCCATGTGTCCTATGTGCAGGATTCGCCGATGATCGCCGGCGACTGTCTCACCTACCTCTACGATCCGGCCAAGGCGCTCGAGAAGCTGGACGGGATAGAGAAGGAGTGGGGCGGCACCCCGCAGGAACGGCTCGAACGGCAACTCAACGAATATCGCATCGCCAAGGGTCTTGCCCCGGTCTCGGACGAGAGCAACGCCGCGAATGCGGCCGGAGGCAATGTCGCGGCCCCGCCCCCGCCCGCGGAGGTCGAGCAGCCCGGCGGCGAGCCTGAAGCAGCGCCCGAACCGCCAACCGCCGCTCCACCCGCTGCGCCTGCGCCTGTTACCGTGCCGGAGGCGCCGCGATGAGAGAAGTCGTCCCCGAGAGCATCGCCCGGCTGCCCTGGAAGTTATATGGCCTGCTCACGTCCATTGCCCTGTTCGGCGCGACGGTCCTCTACAGTGCGGCGGGCGGCCATCTCATGCCGTGGGCCGGGATGCAGCTCGCGCGCTTCTGCGTCTTCATGGTGATGGTCGAGATCATCTCGCGCCTGCCGCTCAAGCTCATCCGGGACTTCACGTTCCCCGTCTATGGTGCGCTACTCTTGGCCCTCATTCTCGTCGAGCTGATCGGCGCCGTCGCAGGCGGAAGCCAGCGCTGGATCAACCTGGGCTTCATGCAGTTCCAGCCATCCGAGCTCATGAAGGTCGCGATCGTTCTGACTGTCGCGCGCTTCTATTCACTATTGCCGATCGGCCAGATCCGCACAGTGAATGCCATCTGGCCTGCATTGGGATTAATCGGTCTCCCTGCGGCATTGGTGCTGCTCCAGCCCGATCTAGGTACCGCCATGATGATCGCGGCTGGAGGCGTCGTCGTCATGTTCCTCGCGGGCCTGCCGCTGCGGCTGTTCATCGGCACGGCAGCGGCAGGCGCGGCGCTTGTCCCCATCGCCTTCAGTTTCCTGCACGATTATCAGAAGAACCGCATCCTGATCTTCCTGGATCCGGAAAGCGACCCGCTCGGAACCGGCTATCACATCAGCCAGTCGAAGATCGCGATCGGCTCCGGCGGCACCATGGGCAAGGGGTTCCTCATGGGCACGCAAAGCCATCTCGACTATCTCCCCGAGGGCCATACCGACTTCGTCTTCGCGACCATGGCTGAGGAATGGGGTATGCTGGGCGGCGTCGGCATCATATGCGCGATGTTTCTGTTGATCCGCTGGGGTATGCGCGTCGCGCAGCGCACCGAGGATCGCTATGCGCGCCTCGTTGCCGCCGGCCTTGCCGCCACCATCTTCTTCTATGTCGCGATCAACTTAATGATGGTCATGGGCCTGGCGCCGGTCGTCGGCATTCCCCTGCCCTTCATGTCCTATGGTGGGTCCTCGATGCTGACCGTGATGCTGTGCGTCGGCATTATCCGGAATATCGACCGGAACCGCGACAAGCTCGGCGGCCGCTGGGGCTGAAAAGTCCGCGCCCAAGAATTTGCGCAGGCGCCGATTTTTCGGTTGGCAAGCCTCGGACCCCATGCTAACGGCGCCGCTCACCGCAGGGCAGGACCTCACGAAGGCGCTGCAAATCCGGTCGTGTGGACGCATAGCTCAGTTGGTAGAGCAGCTGACTCTTAATCAGCGGGTCCTAGGTTCGAGCCCTAGTGCGTCCACCAAATTTTCCAGAAATATTGATGAGATGCCCTCAGGGGACCGGCGATCTGTTGGACGGCCAATAGGCGGTAACGGCACATTGCCCGCTCGCTCCATCACAATCGGCGAGGACGCCAAGGCCAAATACCGTCGCCGGGAACCTCATCAACATTGCCGCTTTCTCGACCGAGAGCGGGCTTGCGCTTCACACGCTCGGCAGCGTACCGTTCGATCTAGAATTGCTACATCACGAAGGCGCTGCCATGATCTTCAAGCTCAAAGTGAACGGTGCCGAACGGCAAGTCGATGTCGACGAGGACACGCCTTTGCTCTGGGTGCTGCGCGATAACCTCGGCCTGACCGGCACCAAGTTCGGCTGTGGCGTGGCCATGTGCGGCGCATGCACGGTTCATATGGACGATCAGCCGATGCGGTCGTGCACCTTGCCTGTCGGTGAGGCAACGGGCGAGATCACTACCATCGAGTCTGTGAACGGAAAGGAGGCAAAGGCCATTCAAACCGCCTGGGTCGCTCACGACGTTCCCCAATGCGGTTATTGCCAATCCGGCCAGATTATGACGGCAGTGGCGTTGCTGCGCGAACAACCCAAGCCCAGCGACCAAGACATCGACCTTGCCATGAACGGCAATATCTGCCGTTGCGCCACCTATGTCCGCATCCGCGCGGCGATCCGTGATGCCGCGAAAGCGCTGGAGAAGCAGGCATGACCATCCACGACGGCAAGCTCTCGCGACGCGCGATTCTTCAGGGCGGCGGCGCGCTCGTCATCGGGTTCCTGCTGCCGATGGGCGTTGGCAAGCTGGCGGCGCAACCGTCAGGCGCAGGCGCATCGCCACCGGTCGATCCCAATGCCTTCATCAGGATCGCCCCCGACAGCACTGTCACGGTCCTTGTGAAGCATATCGAATTCGGCCAGGGCCCCTTCACCGGCCTCGCGACGCTCGTTGCCGAGGAAATGGACGCCGACTGGGAGCAGATGCGTGCCGAGCACGCGCCCGGCAACCAGAAGCTCTACGCAAATCTGTTCATGGGTCTGCAGGGCACGGGCGGCTCCACCGCCATGGCCAACAGCTATATGCAGATGCGCAAGGCGGGCGCGCTCGCGCGATGGATGCTCGTCAATGCCGCCGCGCAAAGGTGGGGCGTTCCTGCCGACCAGATTTCTGTCAAAAATGGCATCCTGTCGGCACCCGGCGGGAAACAAGGCAAATTCGGCGATTTCGTCGCTGCCGCTGCAAAACTCACGGCTCCGCAGGACGTCCCGCTGAAGGATGCAACAAAGTTCAATCTCATCGGTCGCGATCGTTCGGTTGGTCGCGTCGACAGTCTTGAGAAATCGAACGGCAAGGCGAAATTCTCCATAGACCAGTGGGAGCCCGGCACGCTGACCGTCGTTGTGGCACACCCGCCGCGCTTCGGCGCCACGGTTGCCCGCTTCGATGCGACGCAGGCCCTGGCCGTCAAAGGCGTTGTCGCTGTCAAGCAGATTCCCAGCGGCATCGCCGTTTATGCCGAGAGCACATGGCCGGCCATCAAGGGTCGCAAGGCGCTCGCGATTACCTGGGATGAAAGCAAGGCCGAGCCGCGTGGCAGCGCCGAGATGGCGGCAAGCTATCTCGCCAAGGCCAGGACACCGGGAAAGACGGCCAAGGCCAATGGGAATGTTGACGCCGCGTTCGCTACGCCTGGCGCAACCGTCGTCGAGATGGACTATGTCTTTCCCTATCTCGCCCATGCGCCCATGGAGCCGCTGGGCGGCTATATAGAATGGGACGGAAAGACGGCGACGGCGCGTTTCGGGTCGCAATTCCCGAGCTTCGATCAACCGGCAATGGCCAAAGCGCTCGGCATTTCACCAGAGCAGGTGAAGATCGAACCCGTTCTTGCAGGCGGCAGTTTCGGACGCCGTGCGACCGGTGACGCGCATCTCGCCGTTGAATTGGCAGAATGTGCCAAGGCGATCGGCCCGGGCAAGAAACTCCGCCTGACATGGACCCGCGAAGACGACATCCACGGCGGCTATTACCGGCCTCTGGTCGTCCACAGGATGAAGGGCGCCGTGAAGGACGGAAAGATCATAGGCTGGACCGACAGCATCGTCGGCCAGAGCTTCGCCATAGGCGGCCCCATGGAACAGATGATGGTCCAGAATGGCATCGATGCCACAATGGTCGAGGGGTCGGACAAGCCGCCTTATGAAATCCCCAATTTCCGCTGCGATGCATCCATCGATCAATCGCCGGTGACTACGCTGTGGTGGCGATCGGTCGGGCATACCCATACTGGCTATGCGGTCGAGACATTCGTCGATCGCCTGCTCGAGGTCGCCAAGAAGGATCCCGTTGCCGGGCGGCTCGAATTGATGAGCGCCGAGCCCCGGGCCGCCGCCGTGCTCAAGGCTGTGGCCAAGCTTGCGAATTGGGGGTCGCCCGTTCCCAAAGGCAGGGCGCGCGGCGTTGCTGTCGTGGAAAGCTTCAGCACCTTCGTGGCGGAAATCGCCGAGGTGTCGATCGACGAGAATGGCGAGCCCAAGGTGCACAAGGTCTGGGCGGCGGTAGACTGCGGCGTGGCCGTCAATCCCGATATCATTCGGGCGCAGGTGGAAGGCGGCATCGGCTACGCAACTGGCCATATTCTTTATGGCGAGGTTCCATTGACGGCGGGGCGACCGACCGTATCCAACTTCAACGATTACCGCTCACTGCGAATCATGGAAATGCCGGAGGTCGAGGTGGTCATTGTCCCATCGTCGGCGCCCCCGACCGGAATCGGCGAACCGGGCGTTCCTCCATGTGGCCCGGCGATTGCCAATGCGTTGGCAAAGCTTGGCCGTGATCGTCCCACCCACCTGCCAATGGTGCGTCAGGCATGAATCGCGCGAAACTCAGCCTCGCAATCGCCGCCGCGCTCGCGATATTCGCCACGGTGCATGCATCATCCGCCCAGGAAAGTGCGCCAGCGCCAGCACCGGCTGTTGCCACCTCCCTCAAGCACGCCTCCGACTTTGCCGGCATCCGCGATCCAAAGGCGCGATCGCTCGCCCTCTTCACAGAAGTGGGTAAGGTCCTGCAGCATCCCCGCTGTCTGAACTGCCATCCGCGAACCGACCGGCCGACCCAGACCGATGCCATGCGTCCGCACATGCCTTGGGTCGTGCGTGGCAGCGGCATCGGCGCCCCCGGATTGCACTGCTTTACTTGCCATCACGCCAAGAATTTCGATCCGGCAAATGTGCCGGGCAATCCAAAGTGGATGCTGGCCCCGCCGGAAATGGCGTGGCAGGGCAAGACGCTCGGCCAGATCTGCCTTCAGCTCAAGGACAGGAAGCGCAACGGCAATCGCACCATGGCGGAGCTGGAGGAACATATGGCGACGGACGACCTCGTCGGCTGGGGCTGGCACCCAGGCGGCAATCGCACGCCTGTCCCCGGTACTCAGCAGCAGTTTGGCGAGATCTTCAAAGCCTGGGTTGAAAGCGGCGCCCACTGCCCGGTTTGAGCCTCGATGCCTTCGCCGGTGTCGCGGATTGAAATGGACTGATTTCAGCCCCGCATTTCAATAGCCAAGCACCGCCTTCACCTCGAGATATTCTTCCAGGCCGAACACGCCGTACTCGCGACCGTTGCCGGACTGCCGGTAGCCGCCGAACGGCGCGTAGCCTGACCACGCCGGGTAATTGATGTGCACCTGCCCTGCACGGATCTGACGGGCTACGCGCCGCGCGCTTTCCTGGTTGGCCGATTGGACGTGCGAGCTCAGTCCGTACACGGTCGAGTTAGCGATCCGGATTGCGTCCGCCTCATCCTTATAGGGCATAAGGACCAGCACCGGGCCGAAGATCTCTTCCTGCGCGATCCGCATGTCGGTCGTCACCTGCGAGAAGATGGTCGGTCGGGCGAAATAGCCGCGATTGAGCCCCTGCGGCAGGCCGGGCCCACCACAGATCAGCTTGGCACCTTGGTCAATGCCGGACTGAATGAGACCCTGCACCTTGGCGAACTGCGCGGCATTGGCCAGCGGTCCGAGGACCGTCTGCTCGTCGAGTGGGTCCCCGACGACGATACCGCTGGCGGTTTGGCCCGCAATGGCCTCCACCTCGGCAAGGCGCGAGGCCGGTACCAACATGCGCGTCGGCGCTGCGCAGGATTGACCGACATTGCGCATCCCGCCGAGCACGCCCTTAGGCACCGCACCCGCGAAATCGGCATCGTCGAGGAAAATGTTGGGCGACTTGCCACCGAGTTCCTGCACCACGCGCTTGACCGTGACGGCAGCAGACTGCGCAACCAGCACGCCCGCCCGGGTGGAGCCCGTGAAGGAGACCATGTCGACATCTGGGTGCGCGGACATCGCCGCACCGACGGCATCGCCTGTCCCGTTAACGAGGTTGAACACGCCTGGCGGCGTCCCGGCGTCATGCATGACCTGTGCGAACAAGAGTGCCGTGAACGGCGAAAGCTCGCTGGGCTTGAGCACTACGGTGCACCCTGCGGCAATGGCCGGCGCGACCTTGGCCGTCACCTGGTAGAGCGGCCAGTTCCAGGGGGTGATCGCCGCTACCACGCCCACCGGCTCCTTGCGGACATAGATACCATTAACCTGCGTCTCGAACGCGAACTCCCGCAGCACGTCGATCGCCACGCGCACATGCTCGATCCCGAAATGACATTGCCCGGCCCGCGCAAAAGTAATCGCCGATCCCATTTCGGCAACGATCGACCGGGCGAATTGCTCCGCACGCTCCTCCAGCAGGTCCTTGATCCGGATGAGCAGGGCAAGGCGCTCATCGACGGATGTTTGCGAGAAGGACGCAAAGGCGCGCCGCGCCGCCGCCACCGCAAGATCCACATCGGCGGCAGAACCGGCCGCCACGCGTCCGATCACCTCTTCCGTGGCAGGATTGTATACGGGAATCGCCGTTGCATTCGTGCGATCCACCCATGCTCCGTCCAGATAGAAGCGCATGTCGTCGAGCATCAATATCCCCAATCCGTCACTGTTCAATCGCATGCCCTGTTGCCCGTCGTCGCCTCGATGGCAATCGGCCCGACCAGCGAGGCTATGATCGGTGCGCCCCCTGCCACATCGGCCCGCCGCGCATCCATCCGCATCTCGTTCATCGCGATATGGGCCGTCACATGCCGCACGAACGGCAGCACGGTTCCTTCGCCCCAGTCCTGGTGCTCGATATCGAATTCGAGCGTGTCGCCACGGATCACGAAATTCTCGAGCGCGCCCATCGTATAGGGATTGTCGCAAGGACCGCAGGCCAGGCCGAATAGCTGGTCGCCATCCTTGCGGATCAGGAAATACTGCTTGTCCCGGCCGACGCCGAAGCCGATCCACACGCCCGTGACATCGCTCACGCTGAGCTGACGCCAGGACGCCGGCTGCACATAGGACGCTGGCCGGCCGCCGCCCGCGACCACGGTGGGCTTGAGGACCGGCACCGGGGGCGCGCCGGGCGGCAGGATCGCGGTTGGAAAAGCGGATGGCGGCGGTCCGCGCGGATCCTTGATCGCGATGCGTTCGACCGGTTTGCTGCCGGCGCCGTGCATTCCGCTGATCACAAGCTTGCCGCCCGAAAGCTTCGCACGCAGGCGCTCCTCCGATGCAAGGGCGCCGCCCGGGGTGAAATGGCGGACGGTGAAAGTCAGGCCCTCGGCCTCGTTGAACCTGCCCTCGACCCGCGCAAGTGTCGTGCCATCGGCACACTGCGTGCAGGCGATGCCGCTGACTGTCTCACCGCGAATTACGAACTCATAGATTTGCAGCGCGCCGGCCTCGGTCCGCCAGCCACCGCGATAGTGGTCGGCGCTCTCGGCGCCGGCACTTGAGGCAGCGAGCAGGGAGGCGGCAAGCCCTGCCACAATTCCGATCCAGCGAATGCCCAAGACCATTCAGCCGAAATCGACAGGATAAGGCTTGAGCTCGCCCGAGGCATAGCGCGTCTCCAGGCCAGGCGTGCCATTTTCCATGACCATCAGCATCGAGCGCTTGGGCGAGAAGCCCTGGTGGCGGATATCGGCCGGCATGGCGCAGACGTCCCCCGCCTTCATGACGATCCGTCCCCGGGGCGCGCCGGTATTCTTATCGGCGATGTTCCAGTGGATTTCGTCGCTGAGCTGGATGAACCACTCGTTGCGATCATTGCCGTGGATCACCGGGAGCATGTGCTCTTCCGACGTCACGCAGCAGATGTTCGCACGGGTCACAGCGCTGATCGACGGGTTCCAGGTCACGTCGGAGCGGGCGATATGTTCGAACAGGTTGATCGCATGGAGCTGGCCCTCGAAGCCCGGCTCGCATTCGATATCGGGCTTGTCGTAGTTCAGGTCCGCAAAGGCGCGGTTGACGGGATGACCCGTCGCGTCCGAACGGACCGCCTTGTCGCCTTCGAGGCCAAGCATGCGGTCGGCTGCAATGAAGGCACGCAATAAGGGGTCGGTGCGTTCCTTGCCCTTGGGGCCGATCGGCGTCCCCGTTTCGAGCGGCGCGTTCAGCGGGTCGTAGCCCTCGCTGATCCAGTCGCGCGAAATCGTCTCGAAGGCTTGCGCCACGATCGCGGCCGGGAACGTCTCGAGCAGGTCGATGCCCGCTTCCTTGCAGCCCCGGTCATAGGAGCCCGCGAAGATATCCACCGTGCCATAATGGTTGGTGGTCCCGAACACATCGTCGAAGAATATCCAGCCGTAGAAGAAGCCCCAGCCGATGTCGCGCACCATCGCCCGCAGGAAGCGGTCGATCTCGATGATGTGGCTGCCCTTCGGCCAGGTCACATGGGCGAAATATTCGTCACGGCGGAAAGTGAAGCTCCCGAGCTTGAAGCTCGAATAGCCGGTGTCGGGATCGGTGCCGAGCTTCTCGACCGTTGCATCCACTACGTCCATCGACCCTCTCCCTTATCCGAGCGTGCAGATTTCGGACCAGCGCTTGACCGTCGCGGGACCATCGACGGTCTGGATGATCGCAACTGCGGGCTTGACCGAAACGAGCTGGTAGGCCGCGCCCTCGGGCAGCAACACCTGATGACCCCGGCGCGCGGTCACGCGGCCCATCACCGGGCCGTTGGGCTTGGCGCCCAGCTGGATCGCTCCGCCCTCATGCCCCGGAACCTGGCCGTCGGCCAGCTTCACGAAGTTGAAGGTCACCTCGCCGTCCATCACCAGCGCGAATTCGTCATGCGGCGCTGCGAACCAGGGCGAGTCTCCCTCGACCCGCATCACCTCCGCGACATATTCGAGATTTTGCACCACCGCGACGCGCTCGAAAGGCTGCGCGGCCCCCGCGACCTCGAAGACATTGGAAAAGGCATATTTGCGCAGATCGTCGTCGAGTTCGATCAGGCCCTTCTCATAGGAATCGAGCGCCCCGACATGCGTGCGATAGGCCATCGCGATCCTCTCCCGTTCTTCCCAGCTCTGCCGGCATTTCATCGTGCACGCAAATGGTGCCCTTCGCTGGCAGGAAAGTCAAAATGGCTCTGGCTCCCGTTTCATAAATACGAGACGGATCGTTTCGTGACTCCCCGCCCGTTGTCTTTTCAGGCATATTGAGGCACCAATCATTCGGGCGGCAACGATCCGCTGACTGCCAAGGGAGACGGACGTGGCCTATCGCCTTCGCATCAATGGCAAGAACCGTGACATCGACGTACCGGGCGACATGCCCCTGCTCTGGGTGCTCCGCAATGAACTCGACATGGTGGGCACCAAATTCGGCTGCGGCGTCGGCATGTGCGGCGCCTGTACGGTCCATATCGACGGCGAAGCACGTCGTTCCTGCCAGACCCCTGTGAGCACGGTTGGCAAGGCGTCCATCACCACCATCGAAGGCCTAGGCAACACGCCCATCGGCGCCAAGCTCCAGAAGGCATGGCTTGACAAGGATGTGATGCAGTGCGGCTATTGCCAGGCCGGGCAGCTGATGTCGGCCAGCGCTCTGCTGAAGACCACACCGAACCCGACACATGACGAAGTTGAGCAAGCCATGTCCGGCAACATCTGCCGCTGCGCCTGCTACACGCGCATCAAGGTCGCCATCCTCGAAGCGGTCGCCGAGACGAGCAAGGAGAAGAGCCATGCTTGAAGCCGCACTCGACCGCCGCACAGTCCTTCGCGTTTCCGCCCTTGCCGGCGGCGGCATGGCGCTCAGCGCCGCGATCCCGCTCGAAGCGGCCACCGGCAGCGGCACCCCCGCCGCAGCACCTCGGCTGCTCAACGCCTTTGTCGGCATCGGCGCCGATGACCGCATCACCATCGTCAACAAGAACCCGGAATGTGGCCAGGGCATCAAGACGATGCTGCCCATGCTGATCGCAGAGGAACTCGACGTCGCCTGGGAGCAGGTCGAGACGCGCCAGGCCGACGCCAATGCCAAACTCTATGGAAACCAGGTCGCAGGCGGCAGCACCGCCACGCCGACCAATTGGCTGCCCATGCGCCAGACCGGAGCGGCCGCACGCGCCATGTTGATCCAGGCTGCCGCCGATCTCTGGAAGGTGCCGGCCGAGAGCCTCAAGACCTCCACCGGCAAGGTGATCGACCCCGCCAGCGGTCGCAGCATAAGCTACGGCAAGCTCGCCGATGCCGCCGCCAAGCTAACGCCGCCGCCCGTTGCGTCCTTGAAGCTCAAGGACAAAAAGGATTTCACGATCATCGGCAAGCCCAAGGGCGGCGTCGACAGCCCCAAGGTCGTGCGCGGCGAACCCATTTTCGGCATCGATACCCAGCTGCCGGGCATGCTTTACGCCGTCTATGAGCGGGCGCCCGTGCACGGCGCGCGGCTCGTTTCGGCGGAGCTCGGCGAGGTTCTCAAGCAGCCCGGCGTCAAGCACGCCTTCCCCATCAAGGGCGGTCTGGATCCGGTCGGCCTCATCGATGGCGTGGCGGTGGTGGGCACCAACTGGTGGCTGGTCAACAAGGCACGCGAGAAGCTGCGGGTGAACTGGGACACCGCCGAATGGGCGACCCATGCCAGCACGGCCTATACCGCCAATGCCAAGGCTATGCTCGACAAAGGGCCGGCCACGGTGATCAAGGCCGAGGGCGATGCGCCGGGCGCGGTGGCTTCCGCCACGAAAAAGCTGACCGCAGACTATTTCTATCCCTTCATCGCCCACGTGCCCATGGAACCGCAGAATTGCACGGCAATCTATCGCTCCGACGGGACGATGGAGATCTGGGCACCGACGCAGCTGCCCGGCAATGGCCTGAACGGGGTCGCCTCTGCGCTCGGCATTCCGGCTGACAAGATCAAGCTGCACATCACGCGCATGGGCGGTGGTTTCGGACGGCGGCTGATGAACGATTTCATGGTCCAGTCCGCCGCAATCGCCAAGCAACTGCCGGACATCCCCGTTCAGTTGATCTGGAGCCGCGAGGATGACGTCCGCAGCGACTTCTTCCGGCCCGCAGGCTGGCATCGCCTCAGCGCCGGGCTGGACGCAAGCGGCAAGCTGATTGCCTATGACAATCATATCGTGACCTTCAGCCGCAATGGCCGGGTCGCCCAGTCTGCCGGCATGAACGGCAGCGAGTTTCCCGCCGGCCTCGTGCCCAATTTCCGCATCGGCCAGTCGATGATGGAGACGATGGTGCCGACGGGGCCGCTGCGCGCGCCATCCTCCAATGCGCTTGCCTATGTGAACCAGTGCTTCCTGGATGAAGTGGCGGCCATAGGCGGTACGGACCTGGCGAATCTCATGTACCAGATCCTCGACAAGCCCAAGCAGCTCGAGGGCACACAGGGCTTCGAGGGCCGACGCCCGGGCTTCAATAGTGTCCGCGCGCGCGGCGTGATCGAAAAGGCCGTCGCGATGTCGGGATGGCCCAAGCCCTCGGCTCCGGGCCGCGGCAAGGGTCTCGGCTTCTATTTCAGCCACCAGGGCTATTTCGCCGAGGTGGTGGAGGTCAGCGTGTCGCGGGAAGGCGAAGTGACCCCGCACAAGGTCTGGGTCGCGGGCGATGTCGGCAGCACGATCATCAATCCCACCGGCGCCCTGAACCAAGTGCAGGGCTCGGTGATCGACGGCATCGGCCAGGCGCTGGCGCTCGCAATCACCGTCAAGGATGGCCGGATCGAGCAGACCAATTTCCACGACTATCCGCTGCCGCGCATGCCGATCTCGCCCGAGATCGACATCCAGTGGGTGATCACCGACAATCCGCCGACCGGCCTTGGCGAACCCGCTCTGCCGCCGGTCGTGCCGGCGCTGGTGAATGCAGTCTATGCCGCGACGGGAAAACGCATCCGCTCGCTGCCGATCGATGCGAACGCGCTGAAGACGGTCTAGCTCTGCGCTTTCCGGCCAAAGACCGGTCTCGCCGGCCTCTCCTGCCCGCCAAAGGCAGCGACATTCTCGTTGAAGCGCTGCCAGACCTGCGCCAGCGGACCGTCCTGCAACGGACGATGCAGCGCAATGCCGACACCGCGCTGCGGATCGGACCAGCGCACAGTCCCTTCGATGCACTTGCCGCGATAATGGATCGCGATCTGCGCCCGCTGTGGCACATCGATGCCATGCAGCTTCAGGCCTTTTCGCGAAATGTCGGTGATCCATCCGGCCTGGTCGTTAAGGACCGTGTTGACCACGACCGGCAACTCCACCTTGAAGCGGCGGTCCGATCGAAGCTCATCTGTTCCCGCATATTTCTGCGGTGCGCCCGTTTTTATCATGGCCAATTATTTTGCCAGAAATCGTCGCCAAATCGTGAAAGCGAACTAGTCCTTTAGTAGCAGCAACCGGCAGATTTCGGCCGCTTACGCTACGGTATTCAGACCATCCGGGTCTAGTCCTTCAGATGCTTCTCCAGGATCTCGTCCATCTGCCAAAGGAGCTGCTGCCCCTCTTTGGATTCACCCGTTTTATCCTCCGGATCACTCTCAAAGAGTGCGCGCGCGCGGATCGCGAGGTCAGTCAGCGATCGATGGAGACCTGCTCCGAGGTCTTCCTTGCTTGCCGCCAAGCCCATGAGGAACGCGGTAAAAACAGTATCCAGCGTCTGGTCGACAAAATACTCATCTTTGAAAGTCGGCGATGTACCCATCATCATCGCCAGCATATCGTAAAGCTCGGATGCGTGTTGGGGAACGTAATTTTTGAAAGGCTTATGCATCATCGTTTCCCCGGATTTTTTATAGCGTAAGTACTTTCTTTCCCCAACTGACCGGTTCTGAGATAGTGCGAGAACGCTCGCCGAGCTGGCGATTGCGAGGGATCAGGCTGCATTGGATGGCTCCGTATCGGGAGCTCATCGACATATTAGCGCACGTAGCGTGTAGGACAGAGAAATTTTATCCTATTTGGTAAATTCAAGCCGCCTATCTTCCGATAAAATTCAAAACCACTTCTGCGCCACCGTGATTAGTGCCCAGAGCGACAGGATGATCGCCAGCCACGCCGCGCTCAGCGAAGCGACCTTGCCGCGTGGCAGGCGGCGCAACGTTAGACTGCTGGCGACAAGGACGATCCAGAGACTGAGATATATGGCGCTCGCAATATGGTTGCTGTTCAAAGCTCGCTCCCCGCGCCCGCCCGCTCCGCTCAGAGCATGATCGCCTGGCCGTCATAGCCCGGCTCGATGCCCGGCGGAAGCGCATCGCAGAGCGTCCGGTAATCCATGCTCTGGTCCATATGCGTCAGGATCGCCCGCGCGGGCCGGATTGCGGCGATCGCCTCCAGCGTCATGGCGAGATGTGGATGCGTCGGGTGGGGCTTCTCGCGGAGCGCATCAATGACCAGCAGGTTGGTGCCAGCATAAAGCGCCGCCATCTCGTCGGTCACCTCATGGAAGTCGGTCGCATAGGCCGCCGACCGCCCATCATGATCAAAGCGGAAGCCGGTCGAGTAGATGAAGCCATGGGGTTGGGCCACCCAGCGGACAGCAATGTCGCCGATCAGGGTCTCACCCCCTCCCAAGTCATGCGCTGCGATGGTGGCGCGATAGCCCTCGCGGCCGTCGAAACAATAGGTGAAGCGCTCCTTGAGGCGCCGCATGGTCGCGGGATGCCCGTAGCCGGGCACGGGCGAGCGCCGATGATGCATGACCTGCCGCAAATCGTCTATGCCGTGGCAATGGTCGGCATGGTCATGCGTCCACAGCACGGCGTCGAGGTGAATCACGCCGGCGGCGAGCAACTGCGCCCGCATATCGGGTGAGGTATCGATCAGGACACGCGTCGTTTCGCTCTCGACGAGGATGGAGACACGCGTGCGCGCATTGCGCGGCTCGGCGGGATCGCATTTGCCCCAGTCACCGCCGATGCGCGGCACGCCCGAGGACGTACCGCTGCCGAGAATGGTAACCTTGAGACTCATGGATCAGGCGGCCGCCGGAGCGACGCACTTTGAGAAGAGCGTGAAGAAATTGCGGGTCGTCTGCGCCGCCATCTCTTCGACGCTCACGCCACGCAAAGCTGCCACGAAGCGCGCTGTATCGGCCACGAAGGCGGGCTCGCAGGGCCTCCCCCGATGCGGAACCGGCGCCAGGAAGGGCGAGTCCGTCTCGACTAGCAGGCGGTCGGCGGGAATGTCCTTCGCCGACGCTTGCAGGTCTGTCGCGTTCTTGAACGTCACGATACCCGAGAGGCTGATATAGAGACCGAGATCGAGCGCTGCCCGTGCGAAATCGGTGCTCGCGGTGAAGCAGTGAATGACGCCCGTATAAACGCCCTCCTCCATCTCCTCGCGCAAGATCGTGGCGGTATCCTCCTCCGCGTCCCGGGTGTGGACGATGAGCGGCAAGCCAGTCTCGCGCGATGCGGCGATATGGGCGCGGAAGCTCGCTTGCTGCCGGGCGCGATCTGAATGGTCGTAATAATAGTCGAGGCCCGTCTCGCCGATACCGATCACACGCGGATGGGCGGCACCGGCCACGAGGCGCGCCGTGTCGATATGTGCATGCTCATCCGCTTCATGGGGATGGATGCCGACGCTCGCCCAGATATCGGGCTCGCGCTCGGCAAGACCGATCACCTCGCCCCATTCCCGCTCGCGCGTCGAGATGTTGAGCATCGTACCGATCCCAGCCTCGCGGGCGCGGCCGATGACCTCCGCCTGATGCTCAACCAGGCCCTTATAGTTGAGGTGGCAGTGGCTATCGACGAGCATCACGCTTCCTCGCTATCCTCCGCCGGCATCTCCAGCCTCGGGAAGAGCGGCGCGGGCGGCGCGACCGTGAAGCTGCTGGACTGCAGGTCCGCATACCAGCTCGCTGAAAGCCCCTCATAAGTCCGCGCCTGCGCAGGAACGCCCATATGGTCGAGCAGTTTCGCGGCGCTGCCCGGAATGACGGGCTGGATCGCGACAGCCAACCGCCCGATCGCCACATAAAGCGTTGCCAGCACCGCCTCCATTCGCGCGGGATCGGTCTTGCGGAGCGCCCAGGGTGCCTGCGCATCGATATACTGGTTGCAGGCGAAGACCGCACGCAGCCACGCCTGGATCGCCTCGTGCGGCGCCAGTCGCTCGAAGGCGGCGGGCATGTCCGTCCCGGCCGCCTGGCAGACCAGGTCGAGCAGCACTTCATCGTCAGCACTGGCCCCGCGCACCGGCAGCCGGCCTTCAAGATTCTTCGCAATGAAGCTCAATGTCCGCTGGGCGAGATTGCCGAACGCGTTGCCGAGCTCGGTATTGGCACGCTGGACAAGAGCCTCTGTACTGTAGCTGCCGTCATTGCCGAAACTGACCTCGGCGAGCAGGAAATAGCGCAGCTGGTCGACGCCATAGCGCTCTGCCCAGTCGATCGGATCGACCACATTGCCGAGGGATTTCGACATCTTGGTGCCCCGATTGAGCAGGAATCCGTGGCCGAAGACGGTCTTGGGCAGCGGAATACCGGCACTCATCAGGAAGGCCGGCCAATAGACAGCATGGAAGCGGACGATGTCCTTGCCGATGATGTGGACGATGTCACCACCGTTCGGCCAGTAGCGCGCCATCCGCTCGGTATCGTCGGGATAGCCGCAGCCCGTGATATAGTTGGTGAGCGCGTCGACCCAGACATACATCACGTGGTCGGGCGAGCCCGGCACCTTGACGCCCCAGTCGAAGGTCGATCGCGAGACGCTGAGGTCCTGCAGTCCCGCCTCGACGAAGCGCAGCACCTCGTTGCGCCGGCTATCTGGCTGGATGAACTCGGGATGCTCGGCGTAGAGCTTGAGCAATGGCTCCTGATATTTGGAAAGCCTGAAGAACCAGCTTTCCTCAACCGTCCACTCCACCGGCGTTCCTTGCGGGGACAGCTTTTCGCCATCCTCGCCGTCGGTGATCTCGTCCGCGCCATAATAGGCTTCGTCGCGGACCGAATACCAACCCTCGTAACGCCCGGTATAGAGGTCGCCGGTATCCGCCATCGCCTGCCAAATCGCCTGGCTGGCGCAATGATGGGCGGGTTCTGTGGTGCGGATGAAGCGATCATAGCTGATGCCAAGAGCGTCATCCATTTCCCTGAAATAGGCCGACATCTCTTCAGCCAACTCGGCCGGTGATATGCCTCGCGCCCTCGCCGTCTGCGCCATCTTCAGGCCATGCTCGTCCGTGCCTGTCTGGAAGAAGACGTCGCGCCCCGACATCCGCATGGCCCGCGCGATCGCGTCGGTGGCAATCGCCTCATAGGCATGGCCGATATGCGGCCGCCCATTCGGGTAGGAGATGGCGGTGGTGATGGTGAAAGGTCGCGACATAAGTTGGTTTCAGGATCCTGCTGGGCGTGGCTCGGAACTGATCGGCCACCTCAAGAACGCAGCCGGTTAGCGAGCGTTTCTCTAGAGCATCGCATCGAAGGGAGGGAACCGCTTTTTCGAGGAAACTTGCCCGAAGGGAAGAATGGCGCTCGATGCCGACATCCACGGACGCCACCAAACCGGAACCAGGCAATTTCGCTCGGCCCATCTCCAATCGAACACAGCCGGAAGCGAAATTGAGCCAAATATGCGTTCAGTCGATTTTTCAAGGACTTCCGACTCAATCAAGAGCAGATTAAATCGACTTGGCAAGCAAAGATGCTGTGAAACTGTCGACTGTCGACATCCTCAGCGAAGGATTTCGGCGCGCTTGGAGTTTTGTCATGAATTTTCGAAAAGTCTCTTTTCTCTTCGCAGTTGCCGGACTGTGTTCTCCGGCCCTTGCGGAGCAAAATGCTCCGCTGCCCGACGCTGTCACGCCCGCTCCGCCCGAAGTGGCAGAAGCCGGCGCTGCCACACCCGCGCCGACTTCCGCGAGCCCCACGCAGATCGTCGACAGCGAGTTCAGCGCCTATGATCTCGACAAGAGTGGCGATCTTAACGCCGCGGAATTCTCGGCTTGGGTCGGCAAACTGCGCAAGCCCTCGGCTGACGGCGCACCGGCTCCGGATTCACAGACATGGTCGGCGGGTCTCTTCGCGCGCGCCGATACCGATCACAACCAGCTGGTCAGCAAGACGGAGATGACGACGTTGCTGGCCAGCGCGGCGAAGGGCTGACCCCCACATAGCAGCCCTTTGCGTCGAGCGCTCCTCCCTCGTCCCACAGGGGAGGAGCGCTCATCCCGCCTCGGCGGCAATGTCGGCTATTGTTTCGCAGAGTCGATAGACGAGTGCACCGGGCTCCAGCTGGAGCGGCGTTATGGCTCCGGCTCCGAGCCGTCGGGCCTCGTCATAGGCCTCCAGACCCCGCGCCAGCGCCCGCCCTTCGGCCTTGCGCGTGCGCTCGGCAATGAAGCGCGGCACGAGATCCACGAAGGCCTCGAGACGAGGCCGCGCGGAAACAGGGGACAATGACTGGGCAAGGCGGGCCCGCTCGCCTTCAGCCTTTCGGTCGCCGGAAGCGATCAGGGCGAGCGACTGCTCCAGACCGGGCAGGTCGAGCGCCCTGATCGCCAAAGCCTGACCCGGTGATCCCCGTGCGCTGCGAGCGAGCGCCGCCTGCTCCGCACCCTGCAAGTCCGGCAGTGCGTCCGCAAGCGCACGCGCCATCTCGTCCTCGTCAAGCGGCTGAAAGCGCAACATGCGGCAGCGCGAGCGGATCGTCGGCAGCAGCCGGCCCGGTGCATGCGCAATCAGCAGGAAAACGGCGCCTGCGGGCGGCTCTTCAAGGCTCTTGAGCAGCGCATTGGCCGCGCCCGTCTCCAGATCGTCAGCGCTGTCGATCAGGATGACGCGCCGCGACCCCATGGACGGCGCATTGTTGAGCAGACGGGCAAGGCTACGGACCTGGTCGACACTGATATTGCGCGCCAACGACCCGCCCTCGCCCTTCTTGTCGTCTTTTTCGAGCCGCTCGAGCCGTACGAAATCGGGGTGGGCGCACGCATCCATGAGCTTGATCGCAGGATCATTTTCATCTGGAGCCAGCCGGTCGCCTGGCACCGGCCGCCCTGCCCCGGAAGCGAGCAGCCGCTTGGCAAAATCGGTGGCGATACCCGCCTTGCCAACGCCCTGCGGCCCGGCGAAAATCCAGCCATGATGCATCCTGCCGCTCTCGGGTGCCGCGATCAGCTCCTCGATCTGAGCGTCATGGCCGCGCCAGATGGTCATTGCAGCCAGTCGTCGAGCGCGCCCAGCAAACGCAACGTCACATCGTCGGGGCTACCGGACGCGTCGATCTTGCGGAAGCGATCCGGCTCTTCCTCTGCAAAGCGGACGAACGCCGCATTCACCGCCGTATGGAAATCCGCGTCACGCCCGCCGATCCTGTCGGCCATGCCCCCGTCCCGTGCCCGTGCCCGCTGGTCGGCCTCGTCGCCCGGGAGCGCCAACAGCAGCGTCCGGTCCGGCAGCAAGCCGCGCGAACCCACCTCATGAAGCGCCACGATGTCACCGTCACTCAGCTCGCCGGTCGCGCTTTGATAGGCCCGGCTTGAATCCACGAACCGATCGCAGATGACCCATCTGCCCGCGTCCACCGCCGGCATGATCGTCTTTTCGACATGATCGCCTCGCGCCGCCGCGAAGAGCAGTGCCTCGGTACGTGTGCTCCAGCGGTCGGCCTCGCCCGAGAGCAGCAGGCCACGGATCGCTTCAGCGCCCACGCTGCCGCCGGGTTCACGCGTCAGCAGGACGGAAATGCCGCGCACTTCCAGCGCCACGGCCAGCGCGCGCGCCTGAGTCGACTTGCCGACGCCTTCGCCGCCTTCCAGCGTGATGAAGCGGCCGCGCGCCATCTGTCAGCCGAAGAAGGACAGGAAGCCAGTCCACAGGCGCGCGAAGAAGCCGCCTTCGGCAACCGCTTCACTGGCCGCCAGCGGCAGCGATTGGGGCGTACCGTCGCCGGCATCAACGACAAGGTGCGCGACGATCTGGCCCTTGGCGATCGGCGCCTGCAGCGGGCCATCATAGACAACCTTCGCTTTCGCCTGCGTGGCGATCGTGTTGGGGATGGTCACCGCAAGATTCCGTGGCGCGACGAGATCGACCTGCCGGGTCCAGCCCCCTTGCACCTGCGCCGTCGCGACCTTGGCACCGCTCTTGTAAAGCGGCTGCGAGCGCCATGCCCTGAAGCCCCAGTCCATGAACCGGACAGACTCAGCGATCCGGCCGTTGGACGTGTCGATGCCAGCGACAACCATCACGAGCCGGCGCCCGTTCTGCATTGCGGAGCCGGTGAAGCCAAATTTGGCCTCCTCGGTATGGCCCGTCTTGAGGCCATCGGCGCCATCGACTCTGCCGAGCAGCGGATCGCGATTGTCCTGGCTGATCTCGCCACCGCCGATCCGGTTGCCCCAGGTAAAGCTACGAAGCGAATAATAGCGCTTGTAGAGGTCAGGGAAGTCGCGGATCGTCGCGGCGGCGAGATGGGCGAGGTCGCGCGCCGTGACATATGTGACGCCATTGTCGGGCCATCCGTTCGACGTGCCGAAATGGCTGTTGGTGAGGCCGATCCGCTTGGCCTCGGCGTTCATGAGGTCTGTGAAGCTCTGCTCGGTCCCCGCAACGCCTTCCGCGAGCACGACGCAGGCGTCATTGCCGGAGAGTGTGACGATCCCCTTCAGCAGATTGTCGACGCTGACATTAGAATTGACCTCGAGGAACATGCTTGAGCCCTGGTTGTTCCACTTCTTCCAGGTGTCCGGCCGCACGTTGAACATCTGGTCGGGCTTGAGGCGCCCCTCCTTCATCAGCTTGAAGGCAACATAGACCGTCATCATCTTGGCCATCGAGGCGGGCGGCATACGGCGGTCGGCGTCACGCGCATACAGGATCCGACCGGACGAGAGATCTTCCATATAGGCAATGGGCGCGACAGAATCGTAGCTCGGCGCGGACGCTGCGGCGGCCCCGGCGAGCAAGGGCAGCGCCAGGGCGAAAAAGGTAAGATGTTTCATGCTTGGGTCCGCTTGTGGCTCGGTGAATCGCGGACGGCAAAATGGGCCGTCCGCCTCGTCCTAGTCCGGTCCTCTCGCCCTGCCTAGCCCTGCCTCATTGACTGACGGCGTCGGCGAGCAAACCAACCGACAATGCGTAGAAATTCGAGCAATTATAGTCGAGGATCACCCGGTAATTGCTGGTCAGCAAATAGGCCGTCCTGCCCGGTCCGTCGGGCTCCAGCAGCGTCGCCATCACCCGGTCGCCGGGCCATGCCCCATTCACCGGGGCAACGCCCATCGCGCGCCATTCCGCCATGCTGAGCCACTTGCTGTGCCGGTCAAACACGCGCTGGCAGCGCGGGGCCTCGGTCTTGGCCCGCACGGCGTTCCGATCCAGGCCGGAGGGCACGCTCACGGCCAAGCCCCAGGGCTCACCCTTGCGCCATCCGGCGCGCTGGAAATAACCCGCGATCGAAGCGAGACCGTCCGGCTGGCTGCTCCAGATATCCGCGAAACCATCTCCATCGGCGTCGCGCGCATCACGGAGGTAGACACTTGGCAGGAACTGCGGATAGCCGGTTGCGCCGGCATAGCTACCGACGAGCTTCTCGCGCGGCACGCCCTTTTCCATCATTTGCATCGCGGCAAGCAACTCGGGTTCAAATAGCGCGCGACGGCGCCCTTCATAAGCCAGCGTCGCCAAAGAGCGGATGAGGTCGAACGTGCCGTTGACGCGGCCATAGCTCGTCTCGTGCCCGAAAATCGCGACCATGATGCCCTCCGGTACGCCGGTCTCCGCCTCGAAACGGGAGAGCAGCGGCCGGTTGGCGCTGTAAACCGTTCGGCCGCGATCGATGAGGGCCGTCGTCACATGCTGGCGACGATAGGGCTCGAAATCGGGGATCGGCGCGTCGAGCGAGACAGGCCCGGCTCCACGATCGAGCATGACCACCCGGTCGTTGGCCGTGATCGTGGCCGTTGCGCGATCGAAGGTCGCGTCCGAAACGCCGAGCGCCCGCGCCTTCTCGCGCAAACTGGCGATATAGCCTGCAAAGCTGTTTGGCGACGGCTGCGCGGCCGCGCCGGGTTCGCCGAAATTGATGCCCTGCGCGGACGCTATCGCCAGCGGGCACCCGCTCAACGCCAGGCCGGCCCAAAGAGCCCATTTGAAACGGGAAAACCGCGCAGAACCTCTCATGAGTCCAAGATGATCATAGCGCAGTTAAGAAACA
>DASWYL010000024.1:0-2620 GCA_036404995.1 Sphingobium sp.
GGGCCACGCTGCTGCACATGGCCGCTGCCGACGAGTTGCGCATTGGCCGGTTCGGCAAGCGCGATTTTTGTTTCCGGTCGCTCGCGGCGCAATACGCGCGATACGCCAGCGACGGTGCCGCCAGTGCCGTAGCCCGTCACGAACCAGTCCAGGCGCGAGCCGGCAAAGTCGTTGATGATCTCGCGGCCAGTCGTCGCCTCATGAATTGCCGCATTGGCTTTGGTCTCGAACTGACGGGCCAGGAACCAGCCGTTCTTTTCGGCAAGCTCGACCGCCTTGAGATACATGCCAAAACCCTTCTGCGCGCGAGGCGTCAGAACGACCTTGGCGCCCAGCATGCGCATCAGTTTCCGGCGCTCGACCGAGAAGCTGTCGGCCATGGTGACGACCAGCGGGTAGCCCTTCTGGGCGCAGACCATGGCAAGACCGATGCCGGTATTGCCGCTGGTCGCCTCTACAATCGTCTGGCCGGGCCGCAATGTGCCGTTGCGCTCGGCCTCCTCAATTATGGCGATGGCGAGCCGGTCCTTGACCGAGGAGGCAGGATTGAAGAACTCGGCCTTGACGTAGATTGTCCGACCTTCGACGCCAAGATTGTTGATACGGATCACGGGCGTATCGCCCACGGTGTCCACGACGCTGTCGAATAGACGGCCTCGGCCGGCAGTGGTCCTTATCGGTTGTGCAGTGGTCATGTCGTGCTTCCTTCAATGCGGAAGGCCGCGCGCAGCGCGGTCTCCTATTAGATTTCGCCAGAACGAAGCCGATGCTAAGGTGAGCCCGCAGGAAATGCCGTGGGAAGCGGCATTGGAGTGCGCATGGAATCGCATGGTTCCAAAGCTGACGGGACGGCAACGGGCACGCAGCTGCGGCTTTTCGGGCCGCTGACGCTTCTGCGCGATGGTGCCGTTGTGCCATTGCCCCCCTCGCGCAAGGTGCGCCTCCTGATCGCCTACCTTTCGCTCTCCGCCCACCCGCTATCGCGCGAGCGCCTTTGCGAGCTCTTCTGGGATGTCCCGAACGACCCACGGAGCGAATTGCGGTGGTGCCTGAGCAAGCTGCGGGGGCTGCTGGACGAGCCCGGGCGGCTCCGCGTGCTTACCGATCAGGGCCGGGTCGCTCTCGACCTCGAAGGATATGAGGTCGACGCGCTGCGGGTTCTCGCAGCGGTCGAGGCGGGCGTGGCGGCGATTTCTGGCGACGACCTGCAAGCTCTGCTGGCTCTCTTTGGTGGCGACTTTCTCGATGGGATCGCGGCGGAGGGCAGTCCGGACCTGCAGCACTGGCTCGCTGGGCGGCGCAGCGAGTTCCGCTCGTTGAGGACCACGATCATCGCCGAGATCGGGCGACGCGCCCTGCCCGGCACGCCGGAAGGCCTCGTGGCCGCGCGGGACTGGCTGGAGAATGCCCCGCACGATGTCAGTGCCCACCAACGTTTCCTCATGGAGTTGCTGCACCGGCAGATGATCGAGGAGGGCAATCGCCACATTGATGCGGCAGCGCGCACCTTTGCGGCTGAGAATGTGGATTTTGCTCCGGTCCGAGCCGCATGGGCGACCATGCGGGGGAACGCAGCGCCGGCCTTCGCGACAGTCGTGGAAGCCGGACCGCACGGCCCATTGCCGGGTCTGGCGCAACAGGCGCCGACGCGGCGAGCCTCGGTCGCCGTCATGCCCTTTACCGAAGGCCGCCGCGGCCAGACCGGTCGTGGCGAACTGGGCAACGCATTGACGCATGACATCATCAGCCGACTCGCCCGGCTGCGCAGCCTGTTCGTGATTGCCCGGGGCTCGGTATTCGCGATTGCGCAAGAGGAACTCGGCCTGCGCTGTCGACTATGTGGCGACCGGACACCTGGAGCGCCATGGCGACACGCTGTCGGTGGCGGTGGAGGTCGCTGAAGCGGCGACTTCACATATCCTCTGGACCGATACGCTGGAGGCAGCCGCCATTGCCCGCATGCCGCTGCTCGACGATGTCTGCGACGGCATCGTTTCCTCCATCGCCGCGGAGATCGAGAACGCGGAGCGCAACCGCGCGATGCTGAAGCCCGCTGACTCGCTCGACGCCTGGGAGTGCTATCATCGCGGCCTCTGGCATATGTACAATTTCACGGCGGAGGAGAACGCTCGGGCGGCAGACTTTTTCCAGCAGTCGATCCGCCTCGACCCGACCTTCTCGCGATCCTGGGCCGGCCTTTCGTTCACGCACTGGCAGAGCGCCTTTCAACGCTGGGAGGATCGCGATGTCGAGACCCGGCATGCACTGGAGGCGGCAGGGCGTAGCCTTCTGGGGGACAGCCAGAACCCCGCCGCCCATTGGGCCATGGGCCGCGCCTTGTGGCTCTCCGGCGATACCGACGAGGCGACGCGGGCCTTGCAGGAATCGATACATCTCAGCCCCAATTTCGCGCTGGGGCACTACGCCATGGCATTTGTCCAATCGCAGTCGGGTGATCCTGAAATGGCCATCGCCGCATCCGACCATTCGCGTCTGCTCAGCCCCTGCGACCCGCTGCTGATTGGGATGCTCGGCTCCCGCGCCCTGGCTCTGGTGCGGCTCGGCCGGTACGAGGAAGCATCGGACTGGAGCCTCAAGGCGGCGGCGCGCCCCAATGCGC
>DASWYL010000025.1:0-42553 GCA_036404995.1 Sphingobium sp.
CAAACTCATTTGCCATGACGAGGCAAGGCCGTTCGACAATCCACTTTTCTGAACGGATCAAACTGACTGGTCGACCTCCCTCCTCGATTGGCTCAAATCCCCAGCGCATTGTCGCAGCACGATCTCTGCCGTCTTCGAATATGCGGATTTCGGCGTCCTTACCGGGGCCATCCATGAAAGGGTCGAAGTCATGATCCATGGCCTGTTTCCTCCTTCAAAGATCGCTCGAACTCGATGGACGATGCCAACGATTGAACGTCGGTTCGAAAGGTTATGGCGAGGGCCGAAAGCTCCTCCTCCGTTGGGATTGCTCCGTGATCGAGGGCTAGGATGCGTTCAGATGCGATCCCAGTCTTTCTGAAGCTTCGAACACATTGCTGCATAGCCCAAGCATAGAACCATCGGTCACCAGACTTGATTGCATTCGCAACCGTGCATGTTTGTGACCAGATTAGCGGTTCATGCACGACTGGCTTCTCGCCTTTACGCCTCATCTTCTCCCTCATCGAACCCTGCGTTGGGCTCGTTTCCATGCATCTTCGGAAGGCCAAGGAAGCTCAACGGTGATTGGTTCTTCACAGGAAGATATCCATCGAGGTCTTACTTTCCGCCCCAAACGATCTCGGCATCGCTTGCACCAAAACCGATTGCGGGCATCCCAGAAGCCGTCTTCCCAGTTCTGCCGGTCGAAGTAGCCCCATAGGCAGTGACCCTCATAACAAGCGAAATTGCCGCAGCGGCAGGTGACCTTCACATTGTTATGATGGGCGGCCGCCTCGAAAATGCTGCTGTGTCGTCGCAGCCCTTCCTTTGTCCAGGCAGCCACTCATCAAGCAAAGACAAGCATCGGTTCGTTCTCTTGCTCGTTGCGGGTGAGCAATTCGATGGCCTGAATTGACGCTCTATCCAAAGCGGTCTGCTCGTCTTTTGCCGTCACCGATGGCATTTCGAATTCACCCAGCAAGAGAATGCATCGATATCCGTCCGCCACCTGTTCAAACCTTGCCTCGTAAACAAGGCCCTGATCACTGGCGAACTCCCTCAGAAGGGTATCGTCCAGAAACTCCGCCATTTCGGCCAAAATTTCTTCATCCATAGCTGATCGTCCTCTTGCTGTTGATTAGAACAGAAAGAGAACATATCGGTTCCGAGTCGGTCAAGGTTGTTGTTCGAACCTTGCGGGAGGCGGTGTCAGGGCAGCGTCAGCAGTGATCGACGACCTTCCGAATGGCGTCCCTTTCAACCTCAATATAACGTTGGGTCATTCCAATTGATCGGTGACGAGCCAATTCTTGGACATCTCTGAGGCTTCCGCCGAACCTTCCAATATTTCTGGCCGCTCTAGTGATAAATGTACGGCGGCCAGAATGGCTCGAACAGCCATCAAAACCCAGAGCTCGATACCAACCGGAAAACATGTTCACGACGACCTGAGCGCTCGTCGATTGTCGGCGCTGAGTCACGACAACGTTGCTACCCGCTACTACGTCGGGAGCAGCGATTTTAAGCTCGCTAAGCGACTGTTTCAAATCCCGGGCAATAGGGATTGTCCCCCCGCTGTTGCCCTTTGTAACGCTATCTCTAAGCTCGATTGTGTCGCAAACATGGCCTTCTGCATCCGTGACCATATCCCAAGTCAGCCCTGCTATCTCCTTGGCCCTGAGACCGGCCCTCATTGAAAGAAGGAAAATTACACGGTTTCGGAGCGGATTTGGCGACCCCTCAAGGAAAGTCAGCATCGCCCTTTCCTGAGCCACCGATAGACATTTTGCCTGCTTCTTAAGCAATCAAACTCCATTATAATATTCTACATTCGTGTAATATTATAACGAGCGGCAAGGCTCAAGCCTAAACCGTCCAATAAAACTCACAAAAAATCAAATATTTGCTCAAGCTCATTATGAAACTATAATTATATAATGAGTCGGTCAGCAGCGCCATCACACCCGGGAAAAGGGGTAAGCGTTCTTGATATAGACGTTCAAGAATTGGCCTTTTGAGGGAGCCGCCATCAACTGTTCATAGATGGCGGCACCAACGTTGTAATATTGATATACCGCACCGCCCAGAAACTCTACTTCGAGAGTCTGACTAGGCTCATCGTATCCCATCGAAACGATGTTTGAAGATGCCACCGGATCTCTAATCATAGATCGCCTTCCGATTCTTCGATGATTTCAGATGGATCCAAATCGTCAACCGGCGTCCGGTTGATATCGACAGGATTGACGACCGCAGTGGGTCGTTGCGCACGCCAAGAAGCAACCATTCTGTCGTAACCTTCGGCAACTCTTCGCTGAGACCAAGCTATGCTGACAGCGGGATCACTGCTTTTGGGCAACCTTTCCTGAGGCGGCAAAAACACCCTGCAGCGCACCGGCAATCGAGCAGCCTCGCCAACGATGATTGCCTCACCAGTCCTCAAAACCGGCAACAACTCCATGAGCCCAGACAAATTGTCAGGCAGCGCTCCCTTTACCCTGCCCCTGTCAGTTGGATTGGACAACCGTAGAGCCATCAGAGTTCCGCACTGCGACAAGACAGTTTCGTCAATTTCAGCCGGTCGTTGAGATACGAGCATCGCCCCAACGCCATATTTGCGGCCCTCTTTCACGATACGCTTCACCACGTCAGCGGCCACATTACCGCTTTCAGGAGAGACGTAACGATGCGCCTCTTCCATCACCACCAACAGTGGCCTCAACACACCGCCTTCACTCTTCTCCCTGCTCCAGTAGAGCGCTTCATATATGATCCTAAGGATCGACCCAATCAGCCGCACAAGGACGGTACTTGGAACACTTGAAAGATCGAGAATTGTGAGGGCCCTGTCGTGGCCGAGCCATCCAGACAGAAGCGTATCCAAATCTTGAGCGGTTTGACCGTACTCATCCGGCTCCCAAGGCCCCGGATGAAGAATGAAGTCATACCTCCGGTCGAGGAGTCTAGACCTAAGCAGATTAAGTGGTCGCCGAATTCCCCTTGCCGCCGTATTGAGAAACGGGCCAGACGTTCCCATGGCGTGGGGCGTATATTTTGGAGGGGTCAATGTTTCGATATTTCCCTCTGCCTCCAAAGAAGGAACATCTCTTTGGGGTCCTACAAAGGTCATCAATTCGAAATCGATCAGATCATGCCAAAGCCGCTTTAGCGAGAAGGGAACGGGGCTATCTACGGTAAGTGATTGTGGATCCAGTCCAGCCAGGGGGGACGCTGCGAGCCGTTCTTCTTTGAGTTCCTGAATTTTATCCGTGAACGCCGTAAGGTGGTTGTCACCAAGTTGGCCAGCTACAAACTCCAGTAATTCCCCTGCCTCAAGGGCCCAAAAAGGCACATAGAGCGGTCTTTCGCCCGGCTGTGGCGTCGAACTGAAAACAGTGGCCAAGTCGCCCAGCGCAGCAGCGTATTCACCATGGACGTCCAACAATAATATTCTAGCCGCCGGTGAACCTAGCTCGCCTTCAGGGCTTAGAATGGAACGCAGAAGGCTCGCCACCGTCGTAGATTTACCTGAACCTGTCGATCCCAAGATGGCCGAATGGCGGGTAACTAGATTGTCGAGCGAAAGCCTAACGGCGATGCTTTCGGCGCTAGACAGAGTCCCAATCGAAATCTGATTGTCGTCAGCGCCACCATATATTCGAAGTAAGTCCTGCTGCGTAACGATATGAACGGAATCATTGACGTTGGGATGCTGACTCAACCCTCTCTCAAAACGATCGCCGATCGCCTCGCCGGCCAGTTCCACTTTCATCCATCTGCCTGTCTCCGCATCTGGCTCAACGTTGGGGGGAGCGGCGCCAGCGCCAACCTCTGCTACGACGCCGAACAGGTCTTGGTATCCCAGCGGAATTCGCACAAAACTTCCGACCTGGCCCACTCGGTAAGTATGGCCGCCTATAATTGCTAAGCCGGACGCCAACGACTCTGCGAGCTTCACAGTAATCGAAGCACCTGAGACTGCGCTTACCTTCCCAAGATAGGTCGGATCCGAACCGCTCACGGATCAACCTCGCCAATTTCGCTCCCTGATCCACCTTCGGCGGGCGGCGGGGGAGTGCGGGTTAGCTCAGTTGAGTGCGAGAGAGCGCAAAACCGACAAAAACTGTTGAAGTCGCCCAGCAGAAACGAAGGTTGCTCGCCGATTGCTCTAGGTGCCCAAAAGCTAGCTCTAATTTGCCCCCAATTTTTGGGAGGATCGCCCGGCCGCCAAGCCCCCGCTACGCCACTGATCACGGCACCATCTGCAGCATAGACCGACAGATTTGGACGGTCGTATGCCAAGTCGGCAACTGCGGCCTCCTTTTCAAGCGATTGAAACTGAAAGGCGAAGACGGCTGTGTTTGAATTCATGGCCAAAGCTTCGTCCAAAACAGCGCAAATGTGGGCATCTCGGAACGAAAAACCGACTGTCATTAGCAACGAATCCGGCGTCAGCAGGAAGTCCTTCAGCCTTTCAAAAAGTGCGGCATAGGGCTGCTTTTGAGTAAGATCGTATTTGAGGTGATCAGGATAAACCAGCTCGCTGCAATCATGCCCACCAGAGCGCACCACGGAGTTACCTTGGCTACTCCAACCAAGCGAGCCATGCAGTTTCCACAGCCTTGACCACCTTGCCGGAAGATCATCTCCTGCAACGGTAACCGGGTCAAAAAATGGGGCGTGGCCGCCGGTAAATCCGTCAAAGTATGGGACCTTGGCGGCCTCAAATGCTTCTTCAAGCAGAAGGTCATAATTGGTTGTGAAGACCTCAACGGCGTGGGGCCTTTGCGTCCCACTGATCCAAGAAACTAGCTCTTGGTAGCCACAACGGCCTGTTGGCAGCTTGACGCCCACAAGCTCGCCAATCTTTGCGCAAATGGTCTCACCTAAATCTTTATATCCGGCGCCGTTCAGGCCGTTTACGCCGTACGCACCCAAGGCTTCCTGCAGCAATCGGATGCGGGACAAAATCGCTTCGATATTGCCCTTGCCGCCCAGCTCAGTTCGGATTGCGTTAGCGGCGGTGAGTTGTGAGCCCTCCAATGAACCCAACACTTTGTCAGTGAGATCATCCACTCCTGGAATGAGTGAGGTGCCCTTTGCATCTAGCTGACCGTCGGATCCTACCGTGATCGAAATTGGAGCGCCTGCACCGATCAGCAATCCTAGGCGCTTTCGACCTTGCGAAAGGATCTGTCGCAAGTCGGCCATGAAACGATCTGGATTATGCACAGATTCCATCAGTTCACCCACATTTCGTCCGTCGAGCGGTGACAACATCATGTCGGAAGTGCGTCGGCGCCACGTTTCCAGCAAACCACTGATATAAAACAAAAATAAATTTTGTGAGGATGTCGGGATGACCCATCTAGTCGCCCTAAATAAATGGGACAACAAACCAAAAAGGAACCCATGAATCACACAAAATTAAGTCGAGCCTATTCTACCTGGATCGACGACAGTCTCAAGCCAGACATCTATGTTGTAGCGACGGTTAAGCAGCACATCTTTGTCCACAGCCACGAAAGTCGAATGCGCATCGTTGGCGACCAAGATCGCTATGCAGCAATATACGACCAATTTATCTGTAGACTTTCGAAGGCCGTGTTTGGCGCAAAAAACTGGCGACGTCACAAAAAACGAATAGCAAATGCAGCAACCTTGGAAGGCAACGGATACCGTCCTGTGGTCGATTGCGGGATCACAAAAAAGTCGGTTGGCCATTTGAACCGAACTCAATCGGTTTTCCCGCAGGTTCGCTACCACTTGAATATGATGTTTCGACGCCCCGCCCATCTGACTTTCGAGCAGTTCGAGGCCATCATCTACGACGTCTGGATGCAATCAGAGTGGGCATTGGCGGATATTTTAATCGAAGAGCGGACAGGCCAATGTGTGGCCTATTCGTGCAAAGAAGGCCCTGAAACCATTCTAACGAATTCAATGCGTTTCTAGACTTGCCGGGCGTCTCTATATGCCCCCTGCGACAATCGGACCTTACATAGCTGGATCGGCTCAAATCGAACGTGATTCTGGGCTTAGCTAGAGTTTTATCTAACGATTTCAAAGGTTTTCAATAAAGGAATTATGCTCAAAGATGTTCAATTTGTTGCCCATTTGCACATGGCTTTTTTCATCCAAAACCGAGTCAAAATGGACGTAGCTCTTGTCTCGATAGAAAATGAAGACCTCGAAAGCCTTATTCGGATCTCTCAGGGTATCAACGATTTCGTCGCTTGGCTCATATCCTCCAGAACCGTCTTCGTCCGGCAAAGTCGACATATGTTGGGTGTGGATCAAAGTGATATGCGTTACGAGCCTCCGGATTTCGTCAGCAACTTTTCGGCGCAAGATTAATCGATCGTCGCTCGACAGACTTTCAGACTTCAACCCGTCGATAAGATCGCTTTGTGCGAGACCGCTCTCGGAAGCTAGCTGAGCCAGTTCACCTTCCACCAACTTTCGATCTTGTTGCTCGACAAATTGTCGTTGCTCAAGGTCGCCAATCGCCTTCACTAGCGTTAGCGAGGCGCCGCCTTCCGAGATGGCTTTAACAATGTTGTTCAACTGAGATTGAAGAGCAGATTCAGCCGAGCGATGCTCCAATATCTTGGCTTTAAGACCGTTGGTGAGGGCCATCCAATCTGGGCCCTTCAGAATTGCCTCAACGTTCATCCCATTGAAGAGCTGCAACAGATTGTCTTCAATGACTTGGTATCGAAAATATGGGGCAGAGCACTCTCTCGTCAGGATCGACTTCGAACAAACAAGATATTGACCACCCTTTGGAGGCGGACCTTTATCCACATATCGGAGACCGCTCTTGCAGGCACCACAACGCAGAAGTCCCGAAAAAAGATTGGGTAGACCGTGACCCTTTCGACCCCTGGCTGTAGTTCGCCGAGCTGCTGCTTCCTGAGCATCAGCAAAGACCACCGGATCTATCACTGCGGGATAATAGTCGAGAATGGGCCGCCCGTCTGAAACTCGGCTCCGTCCCTCAGTTTTGATTGTGCTGTGAGGCTGGTATTCTCCCAATACCGACCTGTTTGCGAGAATCTTTTTAATATAAGATTCCTGCCAAAAATTGGCTCGACCCCAAGGGATTTCGTTTTGCTCGTTCAGCCGTTTAGCGATCGAATATGCGCCCCAGCCGTTGCAGCTCAGATCAAAAATCTCCTCTAGAATCTTTACCCGCTCGGAAATTGGCTCGATCTCTTCACCAGACGTGGAAAACTGGAGCCAAGCCGGAAGCCTTTGCCTAGTTACTCGACCTGTCCGAGCAATTTCTCGCTTATTGGACCACGCCGAAGCCATACGGACTGACTTCGTCTTTGATTCCTCATGCGCCCGCATCAGGGTCATTGCTGCAATCATGAGGATCATCGAGTTCTCCTCGATCATCGCCTTTGAGTAGCACTGGCCGTCGATCAGGGTGACGACGTTGACGCCCCCGCTGACGATTTCGCTCAGTAAGTTCATTGCAAAAAATACGTTTTCACGAGTGATGCGGTCGAGGGATTCGACAATGAGGTAGCTTCCCTCCTCAATTTCACCGTTTTGAACTGCTTCGAGGAAGCGGCCGAGCTCTCCAAACTGAGCGTTCCTGCCTCTGAACGCTGAAACTCCTCGATCATGGAAAGCCTCAGCAAGTTCCAATCCATTTGCCTTTATGTAGGCTAGCGTGCTCGACCATTGTCGACGGGTCGAATCTCCCTTGAGCTGCTCAGGGGTAGACATGCGGATGTATGAGTAAGCCTTTGCCATGCACCTCGCTCATACAGAAATGGCGGTTTTTCGTCAATTTAATACCACATAACAGGTTGTTCGTCGGTCCGCCAGGTGCGGGCAAGTCCCTGATGGCCAGCTGCATGCCGGGCATCCTGCCGCCGCTGACGCCGCAGGAGGCGCTCGAAGTCTCGATGGTCCAGTCGGTCGCGGGAACGTTGTCGGGCGGCCGCATCAGCCAGACCCGACCCTATCGCGCGCCGCATCATTCGGCGTCGATGGCGGCGCTGGTCGGCGGCGGTCTGCGGGTCAAGCCCGGCGAAGTCAGCCTCGCGCATCTGGGCGTGCTTTTCCTCGATGAACTGCCCGAATTCCAGCGCGCCGTGCTCGACAGCCTGCGCCAGCCGCTCGAGACCGGCGAGGTCAGCGTTGCCCGCGCCAATGCCCATGTGACCTTCCCGGCCCGCGTCCAGCTGATCGCAGCGATGAACCCTTGCCGCTGCGGCCACATGGATGACCCCGCATTGGCCTGCGCCCGCGCCCCGCGCTGCGCGGCCGATTATCAGGCCAAGGTCTCCGGCCCGCTGCTCGATCGCATCGACCTCCATGTCGAGGTCGCCGCCGTCACCGCCGCCGACCTCGTCCTGCCGCCGCCTGCCGAGGGCACGGCGCAGGTGGCCGCTCGCGTGGCGCAAGCCCGCGCGATCCAGACCGGACGCTCGGAAAGCTGCGGTGGCGCGCGCACCAATGCCGAGCTGGAAGGCAAGGCGCTCGAAGCTGTCGCCACGCCCGATGAGCCCGGCCGTGCGTTGCTCGCGCAGGCGGCCGCCGCGATGAAACTCTCCGCGCGTGGTTACACGCGCGTGCTCAGGGTCGCCCGCACCATTGCCGATCTCGCCGGCGCGGAGCATGTCGGTCGCGTCCATGTCGCCGAAGCGCTGAGCTATCGGCGGCGGGCGCCGGTAAATTGAGGGTCAGGACATGACTTTCGCCACCCATGAGGGCTATTTCGAGACCGTTTCCCCTGACGTTCGGCCCTTGCTGGAGGCGATCCAGGCCGAGGTGGAGCGGCGGGTCCCCGGCGCCGAGCGCTGCATTGCCTACCAGATGCCGGTTTTCCGGCTGCCGGGCAAAAAGGGGCGCATCTTCTTCTATTTCGCTGCGTTCAAGCACCATGTCGGGATCTATCCGCCGGCGCGAAAGGCTGCCGCCGCGCTAAACGAAGCATTGGCGTCCAATCGGGGTTCGAAGGGTAATCTCAGCTTTCCGTTGAAAGAGGAGGTGCCGGTGCCGCTGATCGGCCAGGTCGCGCTCGCGCTCGCGCGGGAATATGAGCGATAGAAGCTTTCAAGGAGGTGCTGCCATGACCGATCTCACGATGACGCCATTCCTGATGTTCCAGGGCGAAGGACGGCAAGCGCTCGATTTCTACGTGGCGACCTTCCCCGGCGCGGCGGTCGAGGGGCTTCAGCTTTACGGTCCCGGCGAACAGAGCCCGGAAGGCACGGTGCGCAGCGCGATCCTCATCGTCGGCGGACAGCGCCTGCGCGTCTTCGACAGTCCGCCGGTTCACGCCTTCACCTTCACGCCCGCCATATCCTTCTTCATCGATTGCGAGTCCGAGACGCAGTTGCGCGATCTCTCGGCCTCGCTTCAGGAGGGCGGCGGCGGGGCGATGATGCCGGTCGGCAATTATGGCTTCTCGCAGCTTTTCGCCTGGGTCTCGGACCGCTTCGGCGTCAGCTGGCAGCTCAATCTGGCCTGACGATTCGGGTCGCGGCGTTGCACTGCGAATGTTCCGCCGATATGCCGCCGGCATTGACGGAGGAGAGACAGCATGGCTGAGGCAATCGAAACGATCGGCGTGACGGGTGCGACGGGGGCCCTGGGCCGGATTGTCGTCCGGCTGCTGCGCGAGCGCCATCCGGATCGCAAGGTCGTCGCGCTGGTTCGGGATCCCGCCAAGGCCGCTGATCTGGCCACGCTCGGGGCCGAGCCGCGCCCTTTCGACTATGACCAGCCCGAAACGCTTCGACCGGCGCTTGCCGGCATCGACAAGCTGTTGCTCATCTCCGGCAACGCGGTTGGGGAGCGCGAGCGGCAGCACCGCGCCGTGATCGAGGCGGCGCGCGACGCCGGCGTCGGTCTCATCGCCTATACCAGCGTCCTGCGCGCGGGTGAAACGACGCTGCCGATCGCCGCTGAGCACAAGGCGACCGAAGCCGTGCTGCGCGAGGTCGGCGTGCCGTTCGTGCTGCTGCGCCATGGCTGGTATTGCGAGAATTACGTCTTCCGCGTCCAGGCTGCGGTGGCGAGCGGCACGCTCCCTCACCACAGCGGCGATGGGCGCATTTCCGCCGCGCCGCGCGCCGATTTCGCCGAGGCGGCTATCGCGATCCTCACGGCCGCCGAGCCGCAAGCCGGTAAGGTCTACGAGCTCGCCGGCAGCACGAGCTTCAGCTTTGCGGAGCTTGCCGCGATGGCCGCGCGGATCAGCGGCAAGCCGGTCGAGGCGGTCAACCTCGCAAAGCCGGAATTCGAGGCCGCGATCGTGGCGATGGGCATGCCAGCCTTCGTCGCAGGCCTGATCGCCAAGTCCGATCATGGCGCCAGCGAAGGCGGCCTGCTTGAGGAGAGCCGCACGATGGAACGCGTCCTTGGCCGCGCGACGGTGCCGATGGAAGAGGTTCTCGAGGCCGCGCTCATTCCGACGTGAGAAATTCCCAACCGTAGATGAAGCCCCGCTTGCATCCAGAACCTGCAGGGTCTCGCACGGAGAAGCGGCGATAGACGGCAGCATCATCCGATTTGCCCATCAGTGTCGTGATGGAGAGCCAAATGACGAGCCGGTCCTCGTTGGTGGAGTAGGCGGTCTTGCCGAAAAGGCCATAGCGACCGCTCTCGCTCCCATAGCGATAGACCTTGGTGCCATTCCACTCGGCGATCTTCTGCCGGGCACGCGTCGGTACCGCGAAGATCTCGCTTTCGGCGATCGTCAATTGGCCGTGGGGCGTCAGGACGCGGACAGACATGCCTTCCATGCCTCCGGAAAAGTCGACGATGCGTTCGTCCTTGAGCAACTGGAAGGTGCTATATTTGAAGCAAATGAGCTGCGGGCCATCAACCGGCTCCTTCAGCGGCTCGGCGCGCGCAGCGGTGGCGATCGATAGGGCTATCCAAGCAAGGGAGGCCGCCCGCACGCCCTTCAGTCCCTTAACTGCACCCATACCGGCGCATGATCGCTGGCCTTCTCGCGTCCGCGATGGTCCTTGTCGACCTGCGCATCGACCAGCCGGTCGGCGGCGGCGGGCGAAAGCAGCAGATGGTCGATGCGGAAGCCCGCGTTCCGCGGCCAGGCGTTCATCTGGTAATCCCAGTAGGTCCAGACGCCGCCATCGGGATGAACGGTCGCCAGCGCGTCGGTCCAACCGTCGCCCAGCATCGCCTTGTAGGCCGCGCGGCTTTCCGGCTGCATCAGCGCGTCGCTGGCCATGGCTTCCGGCTTCCAGACGTCGCGGTCGAACGGAATGACGTTGTAATCCCCCGCCAGCACGGCCGGCACCTCCTCAGCCCAGATCTGCGCCGCGCGTTTCCGCAGGCGCGCCATCCAGCGCAGTTTGTAGTCGAACTTGGGTCCAGGCTGGGGGTTGCCGTTGGGCAAGTAGATCGAGGCGATGCGTACCCCGTTTACCTCGGCCTCGATATATCGGCTGTGCTCGTCCTCCGGTTCGCCCTCGAGTCCGCGCGTCACCTCGACCGGCGTCGCGTCGCGCGCCAGTATGGCGACGCCGTTGAAGCCCTTCTGCCCATGCCAGATGGCGCCATAGCCCGCCTCCTCGATATCCTTGATCGGAAAGCCGTCGTCCTGCGTCTTGATTTCCTGAAGGCAGGCGACGTCCGGCTGCGTTTCCGTCAGCCATTCGACAAGCCGCGGCAGGCGCGCGCGGATGCCGTTGATATTGAAGGTCGCGATTTTCATGACCGCCACACTTACACCGTTCGAGCGGACGGAAAAGGGGCGTCAGGTCAGACCGAGAAGCTGGTGCCGCAGCCGCAGCCGGCCGTCGCATTGGGATTCTCGACCTTGAAGGCGGAACCGCCGAGATTGTCGACGAAATCCACCGTGCAGCCACGCACCAGGTCGAGGCTCACCGAGTCCACGACCAGCTTGACACCATCGGTCTCGACGATCGTGTCGTCGCTCTCTGCCGCATCGGCGAGGCCGAAGCGATACTGAAAGCCCGAGCAGCCGCCGCCTTCCACGGCCAGGCGCAGGATCGCCGGCTTGTTCTGCCGCTCGGCAATCCAGGCGACGCGGCTCGCGGCCGAGGGAGAAAGGGCGATGTCCATGTCTGCAAGATAGGGCCGCGCAGTCCCGGCGGCAAGTCGGCGCCCTGAAACGAAAAAGGGAGCCGAAGCTCCCTCGTTCATCGGCGCTGTCCTTGGGCTCAGCGGTGACGGCGGCTCTTGCCCGACGCCTTATGCTTGACCGACTTGGCGGCAGCGGCCTTGACGACCTTCTTCTTGGCGACCGGCGCCGGGCTGTCGTCGCTGAAGTCGCTGCTCTTCTTGGCCTCCGGACCACCCATGGCGATCTCGTCCACATCGTCCATGTCGACATGTGCCTTGGCGTCGGCGAGCGCGATCTCATAGTTGGTGCCGTCGATATAGGGCAGCGGGTTGACCGCGTTGCCGCCGATACGGACTTCGTAGTGGAGGTGGCTGCCGGTCGAGCGGCCGGTCGAGCCCATCAGGCCGATCAGCTGGCCGCGGCGAACGAATTCGTTGGGCTGGGCGATCAGGCGTGACAGGTGGCCGTAGCGGGTCTGCAGGCCGTTGCCGTGATCGATCTCGACGAGATTGCCATAGCCGCCATTATTATACTCGGCGACGGCGACGACGCCGTCAGCCGTCGCATAGACCGGCGTGCCGAGCGGGCCGGCAATGTCGACGCCCTGGTGCATGCGCTTGTGGCCGTTGAACGGATCGCTGCGCGAACCGAAATTCGAGCTCAGGCGATCGATGCTGTCGACCGGTTCGCGCGACGGGATCGAAGCGCGCGTCGAAGCGTTCTCCTCGGAGCCGCCGTTGTTCATCTTCACCCAGGTGGAGAACAGCGATGAGAACTGCGCGTCGTTCGCAGCAGCGTCCTCCGCCATTGCGGGGCTGGCGGCCGCGGTCATCAGCCCGATCAGGGCGATGAACACACCACGGACGATGCCGCGCGATTGTGCGGTGAAGGCATTGAACATTTTTAAGACGCGACCCCGTAAGAAATTGGTCCGTTGGCGAACCGCTGTTCTTGCGGCCCGTGAGGACCGTGACCCCTTTCGAGCGAAATAAAAGTTAACCGGCAAGGGGTTCGTAGAAATCGCGCGTTAAACCGGCCTGACTCCGCGCTGAGTCGTTGAACGGCGGTTTGAGTCGCCCGCGAAAATGGCGATTCACGAGGATTTGGTAGCTTTCCTGCGGGTTTGCGCCCACTCGATTCATCGTCCAGATGAACCACTTCGTCCCCGCCCGGACGTGGAACACCTCGTCCGACATGATTCGGGTTAACGATCGCGCGGTCTTCTCATCGCCAAACGCGGTAAATCGCGCGATGGTCTGTGGTGTGATGTCGAGCGCGCGCGCCTCGAGTACCAGCGGCACGATCGCGAGGCGCGCGGCGCCGTCGTGTGCGGTTTCGGCCGCGGCTTCCCAAAGGCCGTCATGCGCCGGCAGGGCGCCGTAGCAGCTCCCCAATTCCTTGAGACGTCGGTCGAGCAGGGCGAAATGCATCGCCTCGTCGGCGCCCACGCGCAGCCAGTCGTCGGCGAAGCTGCGCGGATAGTCGCTGCCAAAGCGGGCGACGAGGTCGATGGCGAGATCGATCGCGACGAACTCGATATGGGCGAGCGCATGGATCAACGCGATCCGCGCCCGCTCCGATCCACCCTTGCCACGCTTCGGCATCCGGTTGGGCGGGAGCAGCTCGGGCCGGTTGGGCCGCGCCGGCCGGGCGGGCGGCATCGCGTTGAATTCATGCGCCAATCGGCCCAGCCGCCAGTCGCGCGCTACCTTGCGCGCCGCCATCGCCTTGGCATGCGGATCGGCCGTTTCCAGCACCGCGATGCAGGCTTCGGCCAAGGTCGTTCCGGGGCTCACCATTCCTGTGCCGCCTTCACCAGATAGAGCAGTCCGACGCCGGTCACGATCCACGCCGTCCAGCGCTTGAAATTGACGTCGCTGATCCGGTCGAGCACCCAGCCACCGCACACGGTGCCGAGCATGGAGAGCGGCACCGCGCAGGCGAAGACCCAGAGCGGCGGCATGCCTTTCGCCCGCGTTGCAATAAGCGGCGCGCCATAGACCGCGACCTTGGCGAGATGGCTGAAAACCTGCGTCGTGGCCTTGGTGGCCACGATCTGGTGACGGGTGAGTGCGGTGCGTACGAAGAAGATGTCGAGCAGCGGTCCGGCGACCCCGGCGGTCAGATTCAGTCCCGTCACCATGAAGCCCGAGGCCAGCGCATGAGGGGGTTTCGCGGCGTCGAGCCGGATCCATTTGCGCGGCAGCCAGACCAGCATGGGCACCAGCCCCAGCAACAGGAATACGAGCGGCTTGGATGGCGCATAGCCGACCAGCAGGACGACGACCGCCGCCGCCAGCGAAGCGAGCGCAAACCAGCCCACGATCGCCCAGGCGACATGGCGGCGATGCAGGATCGCGCGCCAGCCATTGGCTACGAGTTGCAGAAGGCCGTGGGTTACAAACGCGGCGGAAACCGGCAACACCAGCGTCAGCGCCCCCATCAGGATGAGGCCGCCCGCCATGCCGACGATCCCGGAGAGAAGGGCGGTCAGGAAGGCGGTGACGATAAGCAGGAAGCCGGTTGCCCCGGCCATCAGGCGAGGGCCTTCACCGCCGCCAGCACTTCTGCCGCATGGCCCTTCACCTTTACAGCCGGCCACACCCTGACGATCTTGCCGCTCGCGTCGGCGAGGAAAGTCGCGCGCGCAATGCCCATATATTTGCGGCCATAGAGGCTTTTCTCGATCCAGGTGCCGAATGCCTCGCAGACGCTGCCATCCTCGTCCGAAGCCAGTGTAACACCGAGGCCGTGCTTCTCGGCGAAGCGGTTGAGCTTCTTGATCGGGTCCCTGGAGACGGCGATCACCGGCACGCCGAGAGCGCCGAAACTGTCGATAAGGCCGGTGAAGTCGATCGCCTCGGTGGTGCAGCCCGGCGTGTCAGCCTTGGGATAGAAATAGACCACCAGCGGCTTGCCCTTGTAGGCGGAGAGTTTGAGTGGCGCCCCGTCGGCGCCGGCCAGCGTCACATCGGGCAGATTGTCGCCTTCGCCGAGCATATCGCTATCCTTCCGCTTGTTTCACAAGGTCATTCCACCCTGCAGAAATGCTCTGCCGCGCCGTCTCGATTCGGGCAAGCAACTCGTCCCAGTCCGCGGCGCCGCAGCTCTTGGCGACCAGCCAGCGGCTTTCCTCCGGCGGCTCGGTCGCGCCCGGCGTGACGAGGCGCGAGACGACGAGATAGCGCGTCAGCAGGTCCGCAGCCGGGCGCAGCGCCGGATCGAGCAGGCCCTCGTCGATCAGCATGTCGAGTGCCGTCGACAGGCTGGGCGCGAAACCGGTGCGGCGGGTGAGCTGCGTCACATGGATGAGGAATTCGAGGTCGACGAGCCCGCCGGGCACCAGCTTGACGTCAAGCGGTCCCGCCGCCGGTTTGTGCGTCGCGATGTCGGCACGCATCTTGACCGCCGCGCGCATGAGGGCGCCCGTGTCGCGGTCGGCGCGCAGCGTCCGATCGATGATGCCCTCAAGCTCGGCCCGCGCCTGCGCCCGCCCGAACACGACCCGCGCCCGGTTGAGCGCGAGATGCTCCCACGTCCACGCCGCCTCGGCCTGGTAGCGCGCGAAGCTCTCGAAGCTCACCGCCAGCGGTCCCTGCGTGCCGGAGGGCCGCAGCCGCGTATCGACTTCATAGAGCGCGCCCGCGGCCGTCTGCACCGAGAGCGCATTGATGACGCGCGTCGCGAGCCGGTTGAAATAAAGCGTCGCGCCGAGCGGCCGGGGGCCGTCGGACTCGGCGTGGAAGTCGCCGGTGAAGAGGAAGATGAGATCGAGATCGGAGGCGTGAGTCAGCAGCCCGCCGCCGAACCGGCCGAGTGCAAGGATGACGAGATCGCCGCCCGGCACCTTGCCATGCGCCGCCTCGAACTCGGCAATGGCGGCATGGGCCAGAACATCGACCGCCGCCTCGGCCACCCGCGCATAGCCCTTGCCGACCTCGATCGGGTCGCTCTCGCTCTGGATGAGCTGTACGCCCAGCGCGAACCGGCGCTCGCCCACCGCGCGACGGACATGGTCCAGTTCTTCCTGGAAATCGCGGCTGGTGTCGCGCCGCCGCATGTCCGCGACGAGCTCGGGCACGCTCGGGGGCAGGTCGAGCGCGGTCTGGTCGATGAGACCGTCGAACAAGGCGGGGTGCCGCGCCAGCGAGGCCGACAGCGTGGGCGCATGGGCGAGGATCAGGACCAGCGTCTGCGCCAGCGCCGGCCGTGCGACGAGCAGCCGCAGCAGGTTCACGGCACTCGGCAGGCCGGCAATCACGTCATCGAGGCGATTGATCGCCATGACCGGCGCTGGTGCACGCGCGATCTGCCGCAGCAGGCCGGGCAGCAATTCCTCCAGCGCCTCGCGTGCCGGGGCGCTCTTGAGCGCGCGCAAGCTGCCATCCCGCCAGCGCGCAATCCGCGCGACGAACGGCTCGATGTCGGTCACGCCCAGCGCCACCAGCCAGTCGGCCAGCGCGTCGCCCTCCGGCACCCGTTCTGCCGCCTCCTCGTCCTCGCCGACCAGTTCGTCGAACTGCAGCCCGACGGCTTCGACATGGGGCGTGAGCACGCCGAGGAGCGCAGCGCCATCGGCGAGCCCGTGCAGCCGCGCGACATTGTCCATCGCCTCGGCCTGCTTGGGCAGTTCGTGCGTCTGCCGGTCGTCGACCATCTGCAAGCGGTGCTCGACGGTGCGCAGCATCACATAGGCTTCGTCCAGCCGCGCGCTCACCTCGGGCGCGATGATGCCGGCCGCACTCAGCGCCTTCAGTGCCTCGCGCGTCGCGCCCTGTCGCAGCGCCGGGTCGCGGCCGCCATGGATCAGCTGGTGCGCCTGCGCATAGAATTCGACCTCGCGGATGCCGCCGCGCCCGCGCTTGATATCATAGCCCGGGCCGAAGCGCTGGCCACCCTCATAATGCGCCCGGATGCGCCGCGAGACGTCGCTGATCGCCCGGATCGCGCCAAAATCGAGACTGCGCCGCCAGACGAACGGCCGGATCACCTGCAGGAATTCCCGGCCCAGCGCCAGGTCGCCCGCGCAGGCCCGCGCGCGGATGAACGCCGCCTGCTCCCAGCCGACCGCCGCGCTCTCGTAATAGCTGATCGCCGCCTCGACCGGCAGGATGATCGGCGTCGCCTCGGGCGTCGGCCGCAGCCGCAAGTCGACGCGGAACACATAACCGTCGGCTGTCCGCTCGGAGAGCAGCTGGACCATCCGCTTCGCCAGCCGCAGCGCCGCCTCGTCGGGCTCCTCGCGGCTCCGGCGCGGGATCGTGTCGGGATCGTAGAGCAGGATCGGGTCGATGTCGGAGGAGTAGTTGAGCTCCTGGCTGCCATGCTTGCCGAGCGCGATGACGGCGATGCCGCGCGGCTCCTCGTCCGGGTAGCGCTCCGCGAAGGCCGCGGCGAGCGCTGCATCAACGCTCATGTCGGCAAAGTCGGAAAGGCGGCGCGTGACGAGATCGAAATCCCACGCGCCCGAGAGGTCTGCGATCGCGGCAACGAGCGCCGCCGCACTCCGCCGCTTGCGCAGCCGCCTATCCGCCGGCGCATCCTCCGCCAGTGTCAGCGCGCTCGCCCAGGCATCGAAATCGCCCGCCGCCAGCTGCGCGACAATGTCCGGAAACACGTCCATCTGCCGCGCCAGGAACGGCGAATGGGTGCGAGCCCTGGCGAGAGCTTCTTCTGTCGCCTGCGTCATGCGATCGCGCTGTCCCAGTGCTCGACGATCAGCCCGTCCTTCACCCGATAAGTGTCATACCACCAGACATGGATCATCTTGCCGGCCTTGTTCGGATCGGGGATCGGCCGCTTGAACATCAGCTGGACGAGGTCGCCTTCGGCCATGACGAACTCGAACGGTGTCCGCTGGACAGGCTCGGTTCGCGGCTCGGCGCCGCCCAATTCGATCTTCAGGAAATCGACCAGTGCCTTGAGGCCCTGACCCGCACTCGGACTGTGCTGGATATAATCCTGCGCGATGTAGTCGCCCGCCTTGGCGAGATCGCGGCGCACGATGACCTCGTGCCACATGTCGAGCACCAGTTGCTTGTTAGTCGCCTCTCTGGTCAGGTCCCGCTCGCTCATGTGCCGTCCCTAGCGGGAAAGCCGGGACGGCGCAAAGCGCCGCCGCCGCTCAGTGCAGGTGCTTCAGCTTGTCCGGGTTACGCATCACATAGATGGCCTTGATCGCGCCCTGTTCGATGTCGAAGGCGGTCGTCTGATACTCGCCATCGGCTTCCAAAGTCACGAAGCCGGGCAGGCCGTTGATGAAGACGGCGCGGACCAGCTGTGAACCATGCTTGCCGAACAGGACCGCCAGGCCCTTGTGAACCTTGAGCACATGGTCGCGGCCGAGGATGACGGCCGGTGCCGCATTGCGCTTGCCGCCGCCATCGGAATGGAGGCTGACATCCTGCGCGAGCATGGCGCCGAGCGCGCTCATGTCCCCGCTGCGCGAGGCCGCGAAAAAGGCATTGGCGATCTCCAGCCCGCGCGTCTTGTCCACCTCGAAGCGGGGCCGCGCCTCTCGCACATGCGTGCGCGCCCGCGCAGCGAGCTGGCGGCACGCGGCGCTATCGCGGTCCAGCGTCCGGGCGATCTCCTCGAAATCCTGGCCGAATACGTCGTGGAGCAGGAAGGCCGCCCGCTCGAGCGGAGACAGGCGCTCCAGTGCCAGCATCAGCGGCAGCGTGATGTCGGTATCCTCCGGCTCTTCCTCGATCAGCGGCTCAGGCAGCCATTCACCGAAATAGCTCTCGCGCCGAATGCGCGCGGACTTGAGGTGATCGAGGCACAGGCGGGTGACCGTGCGGCGTAGGAACGATTCGGGCTGGCGGATATTTGTACGGTCGGCCCCCATCCAGCGGATGAAGGCCTCCTGCGCCATGTCCTCGGCGTCCGCCACCGATCCCAGCATGCGGTAGGCAAGGCGAATGAGGCGCGGACGCAGCGGATCGAAACTCGCCGCTGCGTCCTTGTGCGCCGCCGAGGACCTGGCGCCTTGGGTCACGCTGCCACCGCCACCGCAGGCTTGTAGTCCATCCACAGGCCGAAGCCGACCGCGATGCGGTTCCAGCCGTTGATGACATTGATGAGCATGGTCAGCTTCACCTGCTCCTCGGGGGAGAAATGGGCGGCGAGGTCATCATAGGCGCTTTCCTGAGCATGTCCTTCGGAAAGCTTGGTCAATGCCTCGGTCCAGGCCAGCGCCGCACGTTCGCGGTCGGTGAAGCAGGGCGCTTCCCGCCAGGCAGCGGTCAGCGCGATCCGCTGCTCGGTCTCGCCATGCGCGCGGGCGTCCATCGTGTGCATGTTGATGCAGTTGGCGCACTGGTTGATCTGCGAGGCGCGGATCTTGACCAGCTCGGCGAGGCTCGGTTCGAGCGCGTCATTGGCGGCGTTGGACATCGCCATCCACGCCTTCATCATGGCGGGCGCGGTGGCAAAGGGTTCAAGCTTGGTGGTCATGGCAGTGTCTCCTTGCGAGGGTTGCACTGCCATGACGAGAGAAGGTCTGCCGGATGTGACATGGCGCGAAAAAAATCGTCAGTACGCCGTCAATGCCTTGGAAAGTGCGAAGGGACTAGCCCCTGCGCGACCGCTTCCTGTCGATCATGATCGCCTGCTGCGACGGGCTCGGCGCCTTGTCGGTGCGATGGACGCAACCGGGCCAGCAGCATGGCCGGCGCTTGCCTTCCAGCATTTCCTCGATGGTTCGACGGATGCGCTTGGCGCGCGTCGCAGCCTGTTTCGCGTCCTCGACCCAGCAGATGAACTCGTTGCGCCCGAGCGGCGTGAGGCTCTGCCAGATCGCGAGAACGGCAGCATCGGCTTCGATGGCGACGCGCATGTCATCGGCGGCCTGATGGACCGTACCATGCGAGAAATCACCGCTCATGCGCGCCTCCTAGAATGCCTTCGACGCATAATCCGCCCGGAAGCGGTTCGCGAAATCGGCGAGCCGCCCTTCGCTGATCGCTGCCCGCAGACCAGCCATCAGCTGCTGGTAGAACCAGAGATTGTGCTGCGTCATCAGCATGGCGCCGAGCATCTCGCCCGCCTTGACGAGGTGGTGGAGATAGGCGCGGCTGAAGTCGGCGCAGACCGGGCAGGCGCAGCGCCCGTCGAGCGGCGACAGGTCCTCGGCGAAGCGGGCATTGCGGATGTTGAGCGGTCCGGTCCAGGTGAAGGCCTGGCCATTACGGCCCGAACGCGTGGGCAGCACGCAGTCGAACATGTCGATGCCGCGCTCCACCGCGCCGACGATATCGTCCGGCTTGCCGACGCCCATCAGGTAGCGCGGCTTGTCCGTGGGCAGATGGTCGACGCAATGGTCGAGGCAGGCGAACATCGCCTCCTGTCCTTCGCCGACCGCGAGGCCGCCAACCGCGTAGCCGTCGAAGCCGATGTCGGTCAGCGCCTGCGCGCTCTGCTTGCGCAGCTCAACGTCGAGCGCGCCCTGCTGGATACCGAACAGCGCCGCCCGCTCGGCATGGGCGCCGCCCGCATCGAAGCCCGCCCGCGAGCGCGCCGCCCAGCGCATCGACCGTTCCATCGCGCGCAGCTGGTCCTCGCGGCTGGTCGTCGTCGGCACCAGTTCGTCGAAACACATGACGATGTCGCTGCCGAGCAGCCGCTGGATCTCCATCGAGCGCTCGGGGCTCAGCATATGCTTCGACCCGTCGAGATGGCTGGCGAAGGCGACCCCGTCCTCGGTCACCTTGGCGAGCTTGGAGAGGCTCATCACCTGATAGCCGCCGCTGTCGGTCAGCATGGGCCGCTCCCATCCCGAGAAGGCATGCACGCCGCCCAGAGTCGCGACGCGCTCGGCGCCGGGGCGCAGCATCAGGTGATAGGTATTGCCCAGGATGATGTCGGCGCCGGATGCGCGCACCTCGGCGGGGCGCATCGCCTTCACGGTCGCCGCCGTGCCCACGGGCATGAAGGCCGGGGTGCGGATCTTGCCCCGCATCATCGCGATCTCGCCGGTCCGGGCCTTGCCGTCGGTCGCGTGGACCGTGAAGGCGAAGCGTGTGGTGCCGGGATCGGCGGGCACGCGGGCGGTGTTGGCGTGAGGTTCGCGCATCGGCGCGCTTTAGCGTGCCCGAGCGGTTATGACAGCCCCTGTCGGGTGGATCAGTCGCGGGCCACCAGCTGCGCCGTGATGCGCGTGCCGAGCGGGCCAAAGGCGGAAATGCGGCTGTAGCGGCCGATGAAGCGCATGCAGTGGACGCCGGCCTCGACCTCGATGCGCGTGCCGTCCGCCAGCCGGAGGGCCAGGGTGACGCGGTCGGAAGTCTTGGTCTTGCGTGCCATGACTCCGGCCTAGCGGAGGATGGTTAAGAAGCGCTTGCCTCATGTTCGGAGCGCGCACGGTTCGTCGCAATTAACCACCCCGCGCAACCTTGTCTTGAGGCCTCCCTGCCAAGGCTGTGTCCTTCAGATGCTGCACGATCACAGATCCTTAGCCGCGCGCCACGCGCAAACCGCTGCCCTTTCGGACATTCTCGGCGCGTTCAGCTATGCGCTCGATCTCACCGAAGGCCAGCCCGAGGGCCATTCGCTGCGCTGCACCTGGATCGCCATGCGGCTGGCCGACCGGCTCGGCATCGAGGGACCGGTGAAGCGCGACCTTTATTACGCGGTGATGCTCAAGGATCTCGGTTGCTCGTCCAATGCCGCGCGCATTGCCGAACTTTACCTGACCGACGATCGCGCCTTCAAGCAGGCATACAAGCAGATCGGCACTGACCTTGGCTCTGTGCTCGGCTTCGTCTTCAAGAAGACCGGCGAGGGCCACAGCTTCGTCGAGCGCGCCAGGGCGATCGGCCATATCCTCAAGAATGGCGAGGCGATCGCGCGCTCGCTGATCCAGACGCGCTGCGTGCGGGGTGCCGAGATCGCACGCAAGCTGCGCTTCTCCGACGATGTCGCGGCGGCGATTCACAGCCTCGATGAACATTGGGACGGCGGCGGCAAGCCAGCGGGTCTCAGCGGCGAGGCGATTCCGCTCGGCTCGCGCATCGCGCTGCTCGCGCAGATCGTCGATACATTCTTCATGGGCGGCGGCGCCCCGGCGGCCCTTGCCGAAGTCGCCGGCCGCTCGGGGACATGGCTCGACCCCGCGCTTTGCCGGGCCTTTACCCAACTGGCCGAAGATGGCTCCATCTGGCGCGAACTCTGGTCGGACACGATGGCCGCGATGGTCAGCGCGATCGAGCCGTCCGGCCCGCACATGGTCGTCGATGAGGATTATCTCGACGATATCGCCGAGGCGTTCGGCGAGGTGATCGACGCCAAGAGTCCCTATACCGCCGGGCACAGCGAGCGGGTCGGCCATTATGCCGGTCTGGTCGCGGAGGCGATGGGCATGGCCGCGCCGGAGCGTCGCGCATTGCGTCGCGCAGCCATTCTCCACGATGTCGGCAAGCTTGGCGTCTCGAGCAAGATCCTCGAGAAGCCGGGCAAGCTGGAGGCCGACGAATGGCACGTCATGCAGAACCATGCCGCGCACACCACCGCCATTCTCGGCCGGATCACCGCGCTCGGCGACATGGCGATGATCGCCGGTTCGCATCACGAACGGCTCGATGGCATGGGCTATCCCCTGCAGCTCGACGCCCGCACCATCTCGCTCGAAACGCGCATCATCACGGTCTGCGATTTCTACGATGCGCTCACCGCCGACCGCCCCTATCGCGCCGCCATGCCGGCAGACGAGGCGCTGGCGATCATGGAGCGCGAAGTGGGCAAGGCGATCGACGCGGACTGTTTTGCGGCGCTCAAGGCGATCGTCGCCCGGGAGAATTGAGGGAACTCGCGCCGCTTTCGGCACGTTCCGGCTTCATGCGGTTGATATTTGGACGTGCGTTCCCAACTTCGGGTGCAGCCTGACCGCCCCGGAGTTTTCGTTTGCGCGCAGCTTTCCATGCCCCCCTCGCCCTCCTGTTGATCGCTTCCCCGGTTTGCGCGCAGGACGCGCCGCCCGATCCGCTGTCGCAGAGTCCTGACGCACCCGCGATGCCGACGGTTTTCGATGGCGATTATCTCACCATCGGTGCGGGCGTCGCTTACGGTCCTGGCTATGAAGGGTCGGACAGCTATGTGCTCTTCCCGGTCGCCGGTCTGCAGGGCAGCGTCGCTGGCATCGCGATCTCGCCCCGCCCGGCGGGCCTGGCGCTCGACTTCATCAAGGACCGCAAGGACAGCAAGGTCGGCTTCGCGCTCGGCCCGGTTGCCCGCGCCCGCTTCGATCGCAATCGGCAGATCCGCGATCCGGCGGTCTACGCCCTTGGCACGCGCCGCATGGCGATCGAGGTCGGCGCCAACGCCGGCGTCAGCATCAATCGCCTCACCAATCCCTATGACAGCCTGTCCTTCAGCGTGGACATGCGCTGGGATGTCGGCGCCGCGTACAAGGGCGCGGTCATCCAGCCGACGATCACCTATGTGACCCCGCTTTCGACCAGTTTTGGCGTTGTGCTGAGCCTCACGGCCGAGCGCGTCGACGACAAATATGCGCATTATTATTATGATGTGACGCCCGCCGGTTCCGTCGCGTCCGGCTTGCCGGTCTATAGCGCGCATAGCGGCTGGAAGGGCGCCGGCCTCTCGCTCCTGACCTTCTACGATCTCGACCACAATCTTGCCAATGGCGGCTTCGCGCTGGTCGGCGGCGCCTCCTATTCGCGAATGCTCGGCAACATCGCGCGCTCTCCGATCATCGACCAGCGCGGGTCGCGCGGCCAGTTCCTCATGGGCGCGGGCGTCGCCTATACCTTCTGATCGACGCCGCGATTCCCAGCTTGTAGAGAGCGCTCCGGGACGATCAGGGGGAGACCTGTCGATGGCCGCGCACGCACTGTTCACGCCCGTCCAGCCTCCGCGCTCTCCGACCTGGCGGCCATGGTGGCGCGGCCTCTATGGCGAGCGGCTGCGCAGCATCGTGCATGACATGTCGGATCCCGCATTCGACGCGCCCTATATTCGCACGCGCTTCCTCCATCTGCCCATCCACATGGTCAGCAATCCGGCGATGATCGGCCATGTCCTGCTCGACAAGCATGCCAATTATGTCCGGCCCAGCCTGGTCCGCGCCACGCTGCGGCCGATGCTCGGCAACGGGCTGTTCAATGCCGAAGGGGAGAGCTGGCGGGCGCAGCGCAAGCTTGTCGCGCCGACCTTCTCACCCGCCGCCGTTGCGGGCATGACCGCCCTGATGGCGCAGGAGGCGGAGCGGCAATGTGCCGCGTTTCCGGTCGGCTCGTCTGTCGTCGACATGGCCGAGCGCGCCACCGAGGCGACGATGCGCATCATCGCCGGCGCGCTCTTCTCGGGCGATGAGCGGCTGCTCAGCCCGGAGGCCGCCGTGCATATCCACCGGCTGGTAAGCAGTGTCGGGCAGCCTCGCATCCTGCGCATGTTCGGGCTGGAGGCGCTGGACTGGTCGCCGCACATGATCGCCGTGCGCAGCTCGCGCCGCTATCTGCGCGGCGCGTTGACGGCCATCGTGGACGAGCGCGGTCCGGGCGGTGGCGCCGACGATTTCTTCGGCGGCCTGATGCGTAGCCTCTATGCCAACCTGCCGGCTGCCGAGGCGCGGTCAACCGCCATCGACAACGCCGTCACCTTCTACGTGGCGGGCCACGAGACCACGGCGGTTGCGCTCGCCTGGGCGGCCTATCTCTTCGCCGCGCAGCCGGCGCTGCAGGAGGAACTGCGCGCCGAAGCCGTTGCTGCGCTGCAGGGCGATGTCGGCACGCTTTACGATCGCGTGCCGCGCCTGCGCCTGTTTCTCGAGGAGACCATGCGGCTCTATCCGCCCGTCGCCCAGATCATTCGCGAGGCGCTTGCCGACGACGACATGTGCGGCGTGCCGGTCAGGAAGGGCGAGATTGTCGCCATCTATCCCTGGCTGGTCCATCGCCACCGGACGCTGTGGGACAATCCCGATGCGTTCGACATGGAGCGCTTCGCCGAGCCCAATCGTGCCGCGATCCACCGCTTCCAATATCTGCCTTTCGGCGCCGGTCCGCGCATCTGCGTCGGCGCCCGCTTCGCGACGGTCGAGGCGTTGATCATCCTCGCCCACTGGCTGGCCGCGCGCCGCTTCAGCCTCCCGGACGAACCGGTCTCGATCCCTACCGGCACTGTGACGCTTCGTCCCAAGGACGGCATGCGGTTGAGGGTCGAGCCGCTCTCCTGATTGCCACCCTGCGCAACGGGTGAAACGCCGGAATTGACTTTGTCAAAAACGCGGATGACACAGGGCACGGATGCGGCGGCAAGAACAATGCCGCACCAAGGGAGAATGCGGATGCGTTTGCCAGTCCTCTGTGCCTTGGCCGGTATGGCCATTTCCGTGATTGCGCCGATCGCCGTGGCGCAGGCCGCGGACGAAGCCCTGACGCCGCAGCGCGATTTCTCGGGCGTCTGGACGACCTATCGCGCGCCCGGCCAGGGCGGCGGCGGAGCCGGCGGCCCGATCGCGCCACAGCCGGAGCCGCCCTATACGCCCGAAGGCAAAAGGCTGCACGACGAGTTCGTGAAGCTTGCGACGCCGGCAGGCGACAATCCGGCTGCCTTTTGCGTGCAATATGGCATGCCGACGATGATGCAGTCGGCGGGTGGCTATCCCATCGAGTTCATTCATCGCCCCGAGCAGCTCACCATCATCTACGAGGTCGAGAGCGAGACCCGCCGCGTCTACATGCCCGGCCATGGCATTCCGCCCGAGAAGCGCTTGCCGGTGCGGCAGGGCTATTCCGAAGGCCATTGGGAGGGGGACACTCTGGTGGTCGTGACCACCGACCTGTCCGATGGTCAGGACCAGCGCAGCCTGCCGCACAGCGACCAGGCGAAGATCGTGGAGCGCATCAAGCTCACGCCCGATGCCGCCGTCGGCAAGATCCTCGACTATGAAGCGACGATGACGGACCCGGTCTATTATACAGCGCCGGTCAGCTTCAAGAAGCGCTGGATGCCGCTCAAGGACGGTCACATCATGGCCTATAATTGCACCGAGGAGCCATGGCTGGCCCTGCTTGACGCCCGGCGCGAACAGCTCAAGGCCGGCAAGCCGATCACCGCCAAGATGAGCGACGTCGTCGACGTCTACAAATAAGTCCAGGGGGAGAACTACCGATGAACCGTCATGTCCTGGCCACTGCCGCCGCGATCGCAGCCGTCGTTGCCGTTCCGGTCGCCGCGCATCACAGCGCCGCCATTTTCGACTTCCGCAAGCCGGTCACGACGACCGGCACGGTCAAGATCGTGAAGATCGTCAATCCTCACAGCCACCTGATCATGTCCATCACCGATGCCAAGGGCACGCGCGACTGGGATTTCGAGGGGCATAGCGCGAGCAACTTCTACCGCGCCGGGTTCCTGCGCGATTCGGTGAAGCCTGGCGACAAGATCTCGATCACCTATGCGCCGCTGCGCGATGGCAAGGACGGCGGTTATGTCGTCGCCTTCACGACGGCTGCGGGCGCCAAGGTCGGCTTCGCGCCGCCGCCCTGAGGGGTCTCGTCAGGCTGTCATGCAGCCATCGGGCGGGTCCTGCGTTGTAGCAGGTGTCGCTACCTGACGTGAAGGAGAGCTGCCGATGAGCGTTCTCATGCCTCTGACCCTGCATCTTGCCGTGGCGCTCGGCGTCTATATCGTCGCCGCCTCGCTCGGCATGCTGTTCACGCCCGCCGCGCGGGTCGACCGGCTCTACGCGGAGCTGGCGGACTCGCCGGGCCTGATCCTCGCTTACGGCGTCATCGCCTTCGCGATCGGCGCCGCCTGGCTCATGGTCCACCAGGAATGGATCACGCCGCTCGGCATCATCGTCAGCATCGCCGGCTGGATCTTCGCCGCCGAGGGCGTGCTGATGCTCGCTGCCCCGGCGCTGATGGTCCGCCTGGCCGCGGTCTTCCGTCCGATCCTGCGGCCCGCCTGCATCGTTGCCATCCTGCTCGGCGCGCTGCTCGTCTTTGCGGGACTCACCGGTCAAGCCGACGCGGTCGCCTATACGACGCAGGTCTGATCCGGGCCGCGCGTTTGCCGCTTTCCATGCCGGCCGCGCGCCGCTAGAGTCGGCCTATCCCCGGGGAGCTCGCTTGAGCTGAGAGGGATGGGTAGCGCCATCCGACCCGTCGAACCTGAACCTGTTAGCACAGGCGGAGGGAGGGGCGTCCATCACAGGCAGGCGCTCGTCATCCGTCATCCGGAGAGCGCATCATGGCCGACATTCCCGCCCGCACCGAAGTCGCCGTCACCACCGGTCCCATCCGTGGCAGCCGCAAGGTCCATGTCGCCGCCAAGTCGGGCAGCGGCATCCGCGTCGCGATGCGCGAGATCGACCTCGAGCCCAGCTCCGGCGAGCCCAGCATCCGCGTCTACGATACGTCCGGGCCGTACACCGACCCCAACGCGCAGATCGACATCATGGCCGGCCTGCCCGCGCTGCGCCGCGACTGGATCCTCGGCCGGGGCGATGTCGAGGCCTATGAGGGCCGCGCGCTCAAGCCCGAGGACAATGGCCAGCTCGGTCCTGACCGCAGCGGCGGCGTCCGCCCGTTCCCCAATGTCGTCCAGCGCCCCCTGCGCGCCAAGCCCGGCGCCAACGTCTCCCAGATGCACTATGCCCGCCGTGGCATCATCACGCCCGAGATGGAATATGTCGCCGAGCGCGAGAATCTCGGCCGCGAGCGTCTCGCCAGCTACGTCCGCGATGGCGAGAGCTTCGGCGCATCCATCCCCGATTACGTCACGCCCGAGTTCGTCCGCGACGAGGTCGCCCGGGGCCGCGCGATCATCCCGTCGAACATCAACCACCCGGAATCCGAGCCGATGGCGATCGGCCGCAACTTCCTGGTCAAGATCAATGCCAATATCGGCAACAGCGCCGTTGCCTCCGATGTCGCGGCCGAGGTCGACAAGATGGTCTGGTCGATCCGCTGGGGCGCGGACACGGTCATGGACCTCTCCACCGGCCGCAATATCCACGACACGCGCGAATGGATCATCCGCAATTCGCCCGTGCCCATCGGCACCGTGCCCATCTACCAGGCGCTGGAGAAGGTCGGCGGCGTCGCCGAGGAGCTGACCTGGGAGATCTTCCGCGATACGCTGATCGAGCAGGCCGAGCAGGGCGTCGACTATTTCACCATTCATGCCGGCGTGCGCCTCGCCTACATCCCGATGGCGGCCAGGCGCGTCACCGGCATCGTCTCGCGCGGCGGCTCGATCATGGCGAAATGGTGCCTTGCGCACCACAAGGAGAGCTTCCTCTACGAGCATTTCGACGAGATCACCGAAATCATGAAGGCCTATGACATCGCCTACAGCCTCGGCGATGGCCTCCGCCCCGGCAGCATCGCCGACGCAAACGACGAGGCGCAGTTCAGCGAGCTCTACACGCTCGGCGAGCTCACCCACCGCGCCTGGAAGCAGGACGTGCAGGTCATGATCGAGGGCCCGGGCCATGTGCCCATGCACAAGATCAAGGAAAATATGGACAAGCAGCTGCAGGTCTGCGGCGAGGCGCCCTTCTACACATTGGGCCCGCTCACCACCGACATCGCGCCCGGCTATGACCATATCACCAGCGGCATCGGCGCCGCGATGATCGGCTGGTACGGCACGGCGATGCTCTGCTACGTCACGCCCAAGGAGCATCTCGGCCTGCCCGATCGCGACGATGTGAAAGTCGGCGTCGTCACCTACAAGCTCGCGGCGCACGCGGCCGATCTCGCCAAGGGCCACCCCGCCGCGCAGGTCCGCGACAATGCCCTGTCAAAGGCCCGTTTCGAGTTCCGCTGGCGCGACCAGTTCAACCTCAGCCTCGATCCCGACACCGCCGAGCAATATCACGACCAGACGCTCCCGGCCGAAGGCGCCAAGACTGCGCACTTCTGCTCGATGTGCGGCCCCAAATTCTGCTCGATGCAGATCAGCCAGGAAGTCCGGGAATTTGCCGTGAAGCAGAACCAGGGCGTCGAGGGCTTCATCGCGACGGGTCCTACAGGCGCCGAAACCGCCGCCGCCAGCAAGGCCGCGGCACTCAAGGGCATGGAAGAAATGAGCGCCAAGTTTCGCGAGACGGGCAGCGAGCTGTATATGGGCGCGGGCGGGCGCGAGCACGACTGACGCTAACGGTCAATCTATATCAATCGCCGCCCTCAAGCTCCGTTATAACTATACGGAGCGCACGACTGTAGCGATCAAACTGCTCGGCTAAATCTTCTTGAGAAAGGAGATTGTACTGAGTTGCGCGCCAGCGGCGAAAGTCCCTCACTTTTGTGTGTTTTATACGTGGAAGTGCGACGATTTCAGCGTCGGAATCCAAAAAATCCTGCTGTGTAAGTATCGCGTCGCATATAATCGTTGAGAGTAACAGCTTTTGGAATTGATCTAATTTAAAATCAACCCAGGGTATAACAAATACTGGAACTAATTTTTCTCGCCTCACACCGACATAAGTAGGCTTGATAGGAACAAGAAGGGGGTCATTGTTGGGCTTTTTACCAATAATATACATTGGCCGGAATTTGTCGAATTCAACTAAGCCCTCGATCTCAGATTCCTTTAAATATTTATGGAAAGTTGGAATAACTTCCTTGGCGGAAGCTCGAACAATAGCGGGTTTCAGGTTTTCAGCTTTTTCTAGGGCCTCGGTCAGATTCGTTTTGCCATAAGCCAGATCGGCGCAGGCTTTCTGCACTTGCTGGAGTGAATGTCGAGGAGGATGAGCAGCAAATTCTCGAAGCTGAAATATCGTATCATCTAGGCGTCTTTTATTGTGCCTGACCCAATTCACCAGATTGGGAATCGTTACCAACGATTTGATTTTCTTTTCAGCTTCTTCCATTTAAGTCACGCCGCTCCGGCGCAAATGTGAGGATCAGGTCGGTAGATATTACCATGCCTGGATTAACTGGAGTAGCGGATTTCCAAACGCGGTCCCAAGGAGCACCGGAGCGGTGCGAAATCTTCCTCAGCTGTGCAGCCGTGAAATCCTTGTAATCGTCGATTACCGACTTAAAGAAATCGAGATCTTCCGCAGAAAACTGCTCCGCAGCTTCAACTATTTCTCGATCTCGTACTGAATATTTCGTTATCCTAGAGCTTATTGGTTGGTCGTTTTCGCCTTTAACTGCGTGATAGATCTCTCGAAATACAGGACCATGATCCCAGGCTTCGGCTCTAGCTGGAGTAAAAAGTGTTCGGAGTTCCACAATTCCGCGCTCGTAGACAAAATATACGAGCTTGTTCAGCGACATATTAGAAGCGCTTAGGCTAGTTTCTTCTAAATAATTCAATATCCAGTTAGCAATAGCGCGCACGTCGTACGCGCGCTCCGCAAGGGTTGATTTGGAGAAACGGCCGCGAACGGCCATCGACCAATCTGATACCTCTGGCGCATCAGAGGTATCTATCTCGTCATCCGGAAGCAGAGCGAGGTGCCGTAGCTCGGCCGCTATTTTTGGATCGATTGGTGTTTTAGCCATTGTGATACCCCCGCCGTTCGGCAGGCGTTGCCTTTCGCGCGCTTATAATTCTTCCGGTGGGCGCGGGACACCCAGAAGATGCCTCCGGTTCGGTATGCACGACAAAGAGAAGAACTCCCATCACCATACCAATAGTTCGCCAACGAGCCTCGATCTCGCAAGGGTCTGGAACGGATAAGAGGCAGGGATCATCGAATACTAAGGTCGCGGCATCAAAAGAAAGGCCATGCTTGGCTTTATTTACAGCCGATTTCTGGGGGTCCCATGTCCATATGACGTTGGTCACGCAAGCGTTCCGTAGCTTACGCTACGCCATTTTTGAGGTGTGGACACGAATATATAGTATTCGAAAGAAATCAAGAGATCGATATTAGGTTCGAATGACCCCCGACCTCCTCATCCGCGCCCGCCGCGCCGCCTTCAATCGCGCCATCGCGGAGGGTGACGCCGCCGCCATCGGCCCCCTCCTCGCCCGCGACTGCATCATGGTCACGGGCACGGACAGCGCCGTCATCGCCGGGCGCAATGCGCAGATGAAGGTCTGGCAGCGCGAGTTCGCCGCGGGCAAATCAGGTTCGGGCCGCCTCGTCTACACCCGCCTCCCCACCGCGATCACCGTCTCCCCGGTCGAGCCGATCGCGCTGGAGCAGGGCGCGTGGCAGGGCGTCGAACAGGGCGCCGCCGCGCCTGCCGCCTCGGGCGTCTACACCGCCAAGTGGCGCGAGGTCGGCGGGCAGTGGGTGATCGAGGCGGAAATCTTCGTCACCCTGTCCTGATCTGCATCGATCCGCTAAGACGCGCGCCTCACCACACAGGACTCCCCATGGCCGATCTCTATCTCAAAGCCCTCGAATCCGAGCGCAAGGCCCTGTGGGCGACGTGCCGGCTCAAGGGCCTCCCGGCGCACACGCCCGAGCGCCAGCGGATCGCGGCGATCGATGCGGACATTGCCGCGCACAAGGCGAAGCAGGCGGCGGGCAAATCGGGCTAGCCTTCCGGCGGCCCATTCCCCCTCGGCGATCGCCACCACCATCTGCTACAATCCGCCCCCATGCGCGCCCGCAATCCGCTCTACGTCATGGCCAAGCCGCCGGCCGAGCAGCAGGCGCAGATCGTCGCGCTGCCCCGCAACGATCCCGGGCGCGGGCCGGAGCTGCTCCATGTCACGTTGGTGTCGTTGCTGGACCTGCACTATGCGCCGGCCGATGCCTTGCCCGCCACCATCGCCGCGCTCGACAGTTTCGAGGGGCAGGCCTTCCCGCTCAGTTTCGACCGGATCGAGAACCGCAAGGCGGTCACGCTGCGTACCCGCGCGCCACTGGCCGAGGCGCGCGCCTTCCAGAAGGCGCTGATCAATCATCTGCTGGCGTGCCGCGCGCCGATCATGCTCGGCACCACGCCGGAGCCGCACGTCACGATCAACTACAAGGGCGACCGCCTGAATGCCCAGAAGATGGCGCCGATCGGCTGGATGGTCGAGGAGATCATCCTGATGGAGAGCATCGTCGGCAAGACCACCCATGTCGAGCATGGCCGCTGGCCGCTGCGCGCGCCCGGCGCCTGAGGCCTCCGGGTAACGCCGCCTGCCTCACCTGTTCTTCATATTCTCCAGCCCCTTGACCACGCCGTCCTTCTGGCTCGGCTGCGAGGCATTCTGCTTGGGCGGCTTCTCGGCCTTGGGCTTGCGGATCTCGCGGTTCGATTTCTTCTGGCTCTTGGCCATGATGCGTCCTCTCGGGGAGACGGGCGGAAGGGCCCGTGTCGCGACTCTACGCCTTTCCCCCGCCGGGCGCGCCTATAATCGCAGTTGGTCGCGGCCGCTAAAGATGTTATAACGCTTGTATGAACACGCCGCTCAAGATCACGAAAATCGGCAACAGTGCCGGAGTCATTCTGCCCAAGGAATTGCTCGCGCATCTCAACGCGGCCGTCGGGGAAAGCCTTTCGGTCGTGCTCACGCAGCGTGGCATAGAACTCGCTCCCGCCGAACCGGATTTCGACACCCAAATGGCCGTCGCGCGTGAAGTCATGGAACGGCGCAAGCGCGCGCTGCGCGAACTCGCCAAGTAAGGCCATGGCTCAGAGTTGGGTCTGGGTTCTCCCCGCTGCGGGCTTGGCCATCCATGCCGAGCAGATGGCCGAGCATGGCGGGGGCGGGGATAGCGTGCGTGACATGAGCCTGTTCGAAAGCGCCATGGCGCGGCCACAGAATCTTGCCCTCTATGCAGAGCCGGACGCGGCAGCTCTTGCCGCCGCCTATGCGTTCGGCATCGCGCGCAACCATCCCTTCACGGACGGAAACAAGCGCACGGCGGCCGTGGTCAGCGAGAGCTTTCTGACGCTCAATGGCTATCGCCTGGGCGCGAGCGATGCGGAACTGGTCGTTGCAATCCTTGCGCTCGCCGCCGGAGAACTCTCCGAAGCCGATCTTGCCGACTGGTTCCGGACCCACATTTCAGCCGCTTGAAAATGGCTGTCCCGCATCGGGCGGCAGCACCCCGCGCGTAATCGCCTCAGCGCTTCTTGACGAACTCGGCGCGCAGCACGAGGCCCTTGATGCCCTCGTAGCGGCAGTCGATTTCCTGCGGGTCGCCGGTCAGGCGGATCGACTTGATCAGCGTGCCGCGCTTCAGCGTCTGGCCCGCGCCCTTGACCTCCAGGTCCTTGATCAGCGTTACCTGGTCGCCGTCCTGCAGCAGGTTGCCGACCGCGTCGCGCACCTCGACCGCGTTCTCCGCCGCCCGCGTCGCCGCCAGCTCGGCGGGCGTGACCCATTCGCCGGTCACGTCGTCATAGACATAGTCGTCATCGTTGCCGGTCATTGCGCTGCTCCTGTCTGTCCCGGCCGCGATGGCCCCTGGCGCGCGCGATGTCCAGCAACGCGCGTCATGGCCGGCCCGTTATGGCGATATTTCCGCTGTCCTACATGGCCCCATCGGTGCCAGCGTGGCGGCATGAGCCATCGCCGGACAAATATTCTGCGCCGTCGCGCCCCCGTGTCGCGTCCGGCGGGCAGGGCGACATTTTTTCTCTTGTACGGCAACTCCGACTGCCACTCTTACCGCAACTTTCACAACCTTTGGGCCCCGGGCAACGGGTTCCCGGCTCGGGATCGGGGGCGCGCCTTCGCGCATTATGGGCATCGGAAGGGCGCGATGAGCCCTTCTCAAAAAAGGAGCCCCCCATGAAGATGCCCACCAAGTCGACCCTGGCGATGTTCGCCGTCCCCCTCACCGCCGGCCTGCTTGCCGTCCCTGCCGACGCCCAGCAGCGCCGCTACGATCCGCACCCGCAACAGCCGGAGCGCTGGGCCGATTGGGAGACGATCGGCACGACCACCATCGCTGGCCGCCGCGATCGCGACACCATCAGCGTGCGCGGCAATGACCGCCATCGCCAGATCCGCGTCTGCGCCGTCAACAACAGCATCCGCCTGCTCGATCTCGACGCGCGCTTCGCCAATGGCGGCCGTCAGGACATCCGCACCCGGCAGTTCATCCGCAGCGGCGATTGCACCGCGCCCAAGGATCTCAACGGCCGCTGGCGCAACCTGCGCAGCGTGACCATCGTCTACGAGAAGGTCCGCGGCATCCTGCCGATCGTCCGCATCCAGGCGCGATGAAACCTTATGAATCGCGGGGCGTTCCCATTGCTGACGAACGCCCCGCCATTGCCCCGGTTTGACAAGGCGAGGAGGAGAACATAAAGAGAACATCAAAAGGAGGCCTGCGATGCGATTTCCTCTTTTCGACCTCGATACGCTGCAGTCGCCCGGCGCGGCCCCGTCCTGGTCGCCCGGCGGCAGCAAGCTTTATGTCATGGCCAAGCCGGCCCCGGAGCTGGCCCGCGTCGTCCACCGGCTCGATGAGTGCGCGGACCACCGTCCGCCTGCCCTGCTGCACAGTCCCATCCAGCTCGTCGGCGATCGCAGCTGGCTCACCGATGCCGATATCGCGGCCGCCTGCCGTCATCTGTCGCGCGTCCGCTATGCGCCGTTCCTCATGCTGTTCGACCGGATCGAGGGCGGGGAGCGGATGATGCTCTCCGGCGGCAATCGCAATTGCGCCGCGCAGGATTTCCGCCTTGCCATTCTCGATGCGCTGTTCGGTCATTTCGAGCGCCTGCCCGCCTATGATGCGACGCCGCACATGACGATCGACGATCATGGCCGTGGCCGGCCCGGTCGCCTGCTCGATCAGCCGATCGCCTGGCTGGTCGAGGAGTTCATGCTGGTGGAGAGCGTCCAGGGCGATACGCGCCACGTCGAATGGGGCCGCTGGCGCCTGCGCGACGACTGATCGCGCCGCATATTCCCCACTTCCCTTGGCGAGCGCGCTTCGGCAATATCGGCGCGCAATCCTTGGGGGGACCGCATGCACGACACGCGACACCGTTTTTCCGGCGGGTGCCGATGAGCACGTCGCCCATCGAAGCCGCCATTGCCGAGGTCAGGGCCCGGCCCGCCCGCATCTCCACCGCGCCTGACCTGTTCGACCGCATCCTCGCGGTCCTGTCCGGCGCATTCCTGCTCGTGGTGCTGGTCGCGCTGTTCAAGGGCCAGGCCGAGTGGGGCCGCGTGCCTCCGGTCATCTGGGCGCACCTGCTGACCATCCTCGTCGCGCTGGTGCTGACGCCCGTCATGCTGCTGCGCCGCCGCGGCGATCAGCGGCATCGCCTGCTCGGCTGGGTCTGGGCGGCATCGCTGTTCGGCACGGCCTTCATCAGCCTCTTCGTGAAGACGCTCAACCCGGGCCATTTCTCGTACATCCACCTGCTCTCGATCCTCACGATCGTGCAGGTCCCCATGATCGTCCTTTATGCCCGCCGCCACGATCACAAGCGCCACCGCCAGGCCGTGCGCGGCATGGTCATCGGCGCGCTGCTCGTCGCGGGCTTTTTCACCCTGCCGTTCGGCCGCCTGATCGGGCACTGGCTGTCCAGCTAACGCCCGGCCGGGCGGGGTCAGGCAGTGGCGGGCACCGCTGGCCGGACGATCGTTTTCCAGGCGAAGAACAGGACGATCAGCAGCATCAGCGCCTGTCCCGCCAGCACCGGCGGCTCGGCCCCGGTCGGCGCGAGGGCGTTGAGGGCCGGTATTTTCTGGAAGCTCTGCACGACGAGCACGACCATGTTGAGCCACTGCGCTATGAGCGCCGTGCCAAGGTGGATGCGCCGCCAGTTGCCCTCGAGCTTGCCGGCATATTGGGCGATCAGCGCGATCACGAGGAGGATCACCGAAACGACGCCGAAGATGAAGGGCGGGCCGCCCTTGAACGGGAACATGAACCCCGTGACCGAGGTCAGCGCGGTGAAGTCGATGAAAAGCCCATGCACGAATCCGGGCCAGCGGCCGCCCGTGCTAAGCAGGCCGTAGAAGATGAGCCCCGCCGCGATCGCGACGAGGCTGATGGTGACGTGAAGCAGCGTGAATTGCGCGAGCGACAGACCGAGCAGCATGGACCGACTCCCCCAGGTAAAACCCCGGCGATGCTATCGCTTGTCGGCCGTGTATGCGAGTGTACAGTTTGCGCTTTCGTGCCGGGCCCCTCAGCCCTGGCCGGCCTTGTTGAAGAGTGCGCGTAGTTCCTCCTTCGCCCGCTCAAGAATCTGCCGCTGCGCATCGTCCAGACCCGGTCCCGCGCGGTTGATGTAGAAGGTCAGCATCGACATGGCTGAGCGGAACGGCGTTGCCTTGCGCCGTCCGCTCGCTTCCGCCGAACGCTTCAGCGATTGCGCGATGGCCTTGGGGTCGTCCCCCTTGAACACGTCGCGGTCGAGATCGAGCGCATTGCTGTGTCCGGTCACGTCCTTCGTGCCCTTGCGCCAGTATGGCATCGGCTGGAATTAAGCTTGCGGATCATGGCGGATGAATGCGCGGGCGTCGCAGACGTTCCCTGCGATCGCCCTTATCAATCCAGGAAGAGCGAGGGTTGCGGTGCGCTCAGCGTCCAGCGTCCGAGGATGCGATGCCGTGTCAGGCCCACGACGCTCTCGACGAGAACGAAATCGCGGACTGGCCAGCCGAGATTCTCCACCGGCCGGACAACCGGTTCACCCCTGTGATAGACCAGTGTCACATGGGGATTGAAGCGCCACTGCGGCCGCATCGGGACGCCCTGCTCGGCCATCCGCCTCGTGATAGCGGCCTGCAGAGCGCGCAATGGTGGCTGACTGTGCGCTGGCCGGAGCGCCGCGGTGCCTCGTCCGCGGCTCAATTGGTCGAGGACGAGCTGAAAGGGCTCGGCGGCAACAGCATCGCCCGATCGCTGAAGCGCGTCGACCAGCGCCGAAAACGGCGTGTCGAAATCCGCTGTGATGGCCAGTGTCACATGAAGCCGGTCGGCCTGCACGAGCCCCTTGGGGCCGTACTGTCCTTCCGAATAGGCGCGAATGCGGCGCGCAGTGATCTCGTCGGGCAGCAGGGCAAAGAAATAGCGATAGGCCAATGGCGAACGCGCTGGTGCGGCAGGCATAATCTTCTCCGAATCGAGGCATGTTCCTATTTTGTTCCAAGCCAACCAAAGAGTCGAGTCCTCGACACCGCCATCTGTCCCCTCGGCAAGAGAGTCCATACATAGGACCAATGAGCAATCTCGATGCCCCGAATCCAGCCCGGCAGCCCAGCCTCTACATACCGCATGGTGGCGGCCCATGTTTCTTCATGCCGGATCCGCAGGGCGTGTGGGCGAACATGGAGTCCTACCTGCGCGGTATTGCCGCGAGCCTCCCCGAGCGGCCGCGTGCCATACTGATCATCTCGGGCCATTGGGAGACGCGCGGCGGCTTCGGGTTCACTAGCGCTGAAAGACCCGGCCTCATCTTCGATTATTTTGGTTTCCCACCGCATACCTACGAACTCACCTATCCCGTTTCCGGCGCGCCCCTGTTGGCGGCGAGGGGGGTCGAGCTGCTAAGGGATGCGGGCATCCCGGCCGGCATCGATCCAGCCCGGGGCGTCGATCACGGTGTATTCGTACCGATGAAAGTGGCTTTCCCCGATGCCGACATTCCGCTCGTCCAGATGAGCCTCGAGACGGGGCTCGATCCGGCGCTCCATATTCGAACCGGCCGGGCGCTGGCGCCATTGCGGGAAGAGGGCGTGTTGATCATCGGCTCGGGCATGAGCTTCCATAATCTGCGCGCTTATGGCGATCCCCGCGTCGCCGAGCCATCCAGCGCCTTCGATCACTGGCTCACCGGGGCAGCGACTGCGCCGGAGCCGCAGCGTTCCGACCTGCTCGCCGGCTGGGCGCAGGCGCCCCATGCGCGCTTCTGTCACCCGCGCGAGGAGCATCTGCTCCCGCTGATGGTTGCCGCAGGAGCGTCGGCGTCCGCCGGCGTGCACGATTATGGCGAGTTAGTGCTCGGCGGTGCTGTCTCTGCCTATCGCTTCACCTGAGACTCAACCCCCGGGGACCAGCCGGGCGGCGCGAGCGTGAAGCCCTCGAACTGAAAGCCCGGCGCCACGATGCAACTGACCAGGCCCCATCCCGCGTGCGCCTCGGTGGCCTGCCAGTCGCCCGCCGCAACGATGTGCTGGGGGCTTTCGCCCACGAGTGGATTGCCGCCCAGCAATTGGGTCTGCACGGGCCCCTCGCTACCCCGCGCGGTGGACAATGTCAGTGGGCTCCCTGCGTGCCAGAGCCAGATCTCGCTCGCATCGACCCGGTGCCAGTGTGAGCGCTGGCCGTGTTCGAGAAGGAACAGGATTGCCGTCGCGATGGCTCGCCCGCCGGTCAGGTCCGGCGGGCGCCACGTCTCCTTGTACCAGCCGCCTTCCGGGTGGGGCGCAAGGTCAAGCTTGCCGATCAGAGCTTTCGCATCGTCCATTGCCTTTCCTTCGCGTCGTCCGTCGATCATCATGGCGTGATGGCGTGACCGAAGCTCGAATACCAGAGCCGTAAAAGGAGCAAGCGGACGCTTGTTCTGGATCAAGGAATTTCGTTTGCCTCGCATACAAATAACATGCGAGATGGATCGTGTGACTTGGGCGATTCCGTCGTCCCAGCGCTTGACAGGAAGGAGAGGTCTGTTGGCCAAGATCATCGGCGGTTTCGCCGTTTCGCATACGCCCACCATCGCGTTCGCCAAGGATGCGAACAAGCAGAATGATCCGGTCTGGGCGCCGATCTTTGAGGGTTTCGAACCGCTCAAGCAGTGGCTGGCCGCGGAGAAGCCCGATGTGATCTTGTATGTCTATAACGATCACATGACCTCGTTCTTCACCCATTATTCGGCCTTCGCGCTCGGCATTGGCGAGGAATTCTCGCCGGCCGACGAAGGCGGCGGCAAGCGCGATCTGCCGGCGATCAAGGGGGATCCAGCGCTGGCACAGCACATCGCCGAGTGCCTCGTCGCCGACGAGTTCGACCTTGCCTATTGGCAGGGCATGGGCCTCGATCACGGTGCTTTCTCGCCGCTTTCCGTGCTGCTGCCGCACGACAATGGCAGCTGGCCGTGCAAACTGATCCCGCTCCAGTGCGGCGTGCTCCACCACCCGATCCCCAAGGCCAAGCGCTTCTGGAACTTCGGTAAGTCGCTGCGTCGCGCGATCCAGTCCTATCCCAAGGACATCAAGGTCGTAATCGCTGGGACCGGTGGCCTCTCGCACCAGGTCCATGGCGAACGCTGCGGCTTCAACAACACGCCGTGGGACATGGAGTTCATGGAGAAGCTGACGAACGACCCGGAATCGTTGCTGAACGCGACCGTGACCGATCTTGCCAAGCTCGGCGGATGGGAAGGCGCAGAGGTGGTGATGTGGCTGCTGATGCGTGGTGCGCTGTCCGAGAAGGTTGAGAAGCTCCACCAGAGCTATTTCCTGCCATCGATGACGGCCATTGCCACGATGCTCTTCAAGGATCTCGGCGATGCAACGCCGCCGGCCGAGAGCGACGAGGCGCTGCGCGCGCGGGCCAAGCATGAACTGGCCGGTGTCGAGGAGATCGAGGGAACCTATCCCTTCACGATCGACCGCGCGGTCAAGGGCTTCCGCATCAATCATTTCCTGCACCGGCTGATCGAGCCCGATTTCCGCAAGCGGTTCGTCGAGGACCAGGAAGGGCTGTTCGCGGAGAGCGATCTCAACGACGAAGAGAAGGAACTGATCCGCAGCCGCAACTGGATCGGCATGATCCACTATGGCGTTATCTTCTTCATGCTGGAGAAGATGGCGGCGGTGCTCGGCATCGGGAATATCGACGTCTATGCCGCGTTCAAGGGCTTGACCGTCCCCGAGTTCCAGAAGACGCGCAATGCCGCGATCACCTATTCGGTGGCAGGCAAGCAGTAAGGCTATCAAGGGCGACGGAAACGTCGCCCTTCCCTCATCACGGCGGCTCTCCACCTGTGCCGCACGGCCAGCCCCGCGCAACCAGGCCGCGCTTGCCATTGCCTGCAATCTGCTCGCGCGGGCGCTCTCAGGGAGACCGCACCGGCTTACTCGAAGCCGTCCTGACGGGCGTCGCTTCGAGCGGCGATGCCGACCAGAGCACGGGCCATTCCCAGGCGCCCCGGCAAACCGGCATGGCGCGGGCCTGCGCCAGGCGGAACATCGTGCCATCCCAGATATAGGTCTCACTGGTCCCGCAATCGCCGAGCGGGCGTCCGCGCGCGAAGCTGGAAAGCGAACTGCGCACCGGATTCCATTGCGCGTTGACGACGAGCGGCGGCGCGCCGGGTTCGCCAGTGAAGCCGGGCATATAGTCGAAGCGCGCATACTGGAAACTGCGCGTGCCCGCGCCGCCGGAGCCGACCAGGACGATACTGGACACATTGTCAGTGCCGGCATCGCAGGCAACCAACGCCAGGATATGATTGCCGTCCAGCGGATGGAGGCTGACGGGAAATTCTCGTGGCCGCCCACCACATTTGGCCAGGGTGCGCGCCGCCTGCTGCTCTTCGGCGCTGAGCTCGGCGGGCGGCACCGGCGGCATGTCGGTCGCGGCAAGGGGGAAGCGAATATCTTCGGGCACTGGTCGGGCGAGGCCGGCGGGCTTGTCGCCGATTGCGGCCAGCGCGGCTTCGCTGCCAACGCGACCCTGTTGCTCGTCCATGTAGCGCAGCGCCTGGGCAAGGCCGCTGAGCGAGGGCGCGGCGATGCTGGTCTTGCCCTCGCGAAGATCGAACGAATAGCTGCTGCCCAGACGGCGGATGAGCTTGAACGCATTGGGTCCCGTGGCGCGCGCCATGTCGCGTGCGGCAACCAGCTGGCCTGCCGCTTCGTTGTCGACGAAGAGGTCGATCTTGCCGCGCAATTCATAGGCGCCGGAGAGCTCGATCGTGGACTCGCCATCCGGTCCGCCTTCGCGTCCGATCCAGACCAGCACCGAATACGCTTCGCCCGCCCCCTGCGGCAGCAGCGAGACCGCACTGCAACTGAGACGATTGTCACAGGCAACGGCCCAGTCGTCGAAGATCCGAAGGCGTCCAAGCGCAGGCGCGGCGGGCGCGGGCGGTTGGGCCGATGGCGGAGCTGCGGCGGCAGGGAGTGGAGGTGTCTGAGCACTCGCCGCCATGCTGCCCAGCAGGAGCGCTGAAACCAGCAGGAAACGGGAGAGCGGCCTTGTCATCGGCTCCGTCATAATGCACTTGCCGGGGTAGCGGTAGAGTGCCCTTGAACGGAGACGAAACATGCGAACGGTCGGTGTGATCGGTGCAGGCCAGATGGGCGCGGGCATTGCGCAAGTAAGCGCGCAGGCCGGCTTCGGGGTGCTGCTGCGTGATGTCAATGTCGCGCTGGCCGAAAAGGGCAAGGCCGGGATCGCCAAGCGCCTCAGCAGCGCCGTCGAAAAGGGCAAGCTCGAAGCGGCCGATGCCGATGCCGCGCTGGCCCGCATCACGCCGATCGGCGATGTCGCGCCTTTCGCCACATGCGACCTGGTCATCGAGGCCGCGACCGAGCGCGAGGAGATCAAGCGCGCCATCTTCGGCGAGGTCGCGCCGGTGCTGGGCGCGCATGCCATCCTGGCCTCCAACACCTCGTCCATCCCGATTACGCGGCTTGCGCAGGCCAGCCAGGATCCCGCGCGCTTCATCGGCGTCCACTTCTTCAATCCGGTGCCGGTCATGGGTCTGATCGAGGTCATTCGCGGCCTTGGGACGTCGGATGCGACGGTTGCGGCCGTCGCCGATTTCGCCAAAGCGCTCGGCAAGGAGGTCGTGCACGCCTTCGATGCGCCCGGCTTCATCGTCAATCGCGTCCTCATGCCGATGCTCAACGAGGCGGCCTTTGCGCTCGGCGAGGGCGTCGCGAACGTCCGCGATATCGACACGGCGATCCGTCTTGGCCTCAACCATCCCATGGGCCCGTTCACCCTCGCGGATTTCGTCGGCCTCGATACCTGCCTCGAAATCTGCAAGGTCCTCTTCACGACCACCGGCGACCCCAAGTTCCGGCCCGCGCCTTTGCTGGTCAAATATGTCGAAGCCGGCTGGCTCGGCAGGAAGACGGGGAAGGGCTTCTACGACTATTCCGGTCCGGAGCCGGTGCCGACGCGCTGATGCCTTGGCCCTCTCCCGCAGGCGGGAGAGGGAGGGCCGGCTTACCCGTTGTTCATCGCCTCCCGTGCGCGTGCCGCGTCCTGATGGAAGCGGAAGACCTTAGCCTCGAAGGGCGCTATGATCTCGCCTTCCCATTCCTCGATATGCTCGTAGAAATTGCTGATGCCCGCGAGCGCTTCGGGCGAACTCCTGTCGGCAAAGGGCCGGATCAGGGCCTGCCATTCATCGAGGAAGCCTTGCGCCTGCGGGCTGGCTGGGTCCATCGGCAGCGCCGCCTTGATGCGGTCGTTCAGGTCCCGCCAAGTCCTGAAGTTTTCGGCGGCATTGAAGCCCTCAGGCAGCTTGGTCTGGCTGACCGCTGAAAATTGTTCTGGCGTCATGTAGCGCTTCTGCAGCTCGGCCCATTTTCCTTGGCCGCGGGCGCGGGCTGCCTCCTGATGGAAGCGGAACACATCCGAATCCCAGAAAGCTTCGACTTCCCCCTGCCACTCGTCGAAATGTG